>CAZGFR010000014.1:0-51298 GCA_964524485.1 uncultured Anaerolineaceae bacterium
CCTCGTGCACGAGGTGCAGGTCAATGTACAGGACGGCTGGGGAATCGGGTTGTTCGGCGACAACGTGCGAGTCCCAGATTTTTTGGAAGAGTGTTTTTGGCATAATCGTTGTTCACGTCATTGCGAGGAGGCCGTAGGCCGACGAAGCAATCTCGTGTTAGCTCTGAGCGGAGTCATCCTCTTCCATAGCGGAAGCAGGCTGAGGGGCGGAAAAGACGCTCGTGTCCCAGCCCGCGGGGATGGTCTGCGGCTCGGGGAACGGGTCGAAGCAATGGGCGGCGAAAACGTCGCGTTCTTCATTCTGAGTGGTCATGGTGGTCTCTCCTGTTTCTTATCCAAGCATCACGCCAAAATCATTCTGGACAGGCTGCACGCCTTCCGTCTTGGCGATGATGAGTTTGTTGAGGGCGTTGATATAGGCCTTGGCCGAGGCGACGATGATATCGGTATCGGCGCCGTGGCCGCCGAAGACGCGCGGATATTCGACCTCGCTTTGCGCGTCCATCGTGTGCTGGCCGTTCTCGTCCTGGATGCGGACGGTGACCTCGCCCAACGCGTCGATACCTTCGGTGATGGCGTGGATGTTGAATTCCAGCAGCTTGCACGGGGTCTGGACGATGGCATCGATGGCCTTGTAGGTCGCGTCGACGGGGCCCGTGCCCATCGATGCAAAGTTGTAGATCGTGCGGTCGGGGCCGCGCAGGCGGACGGTGGCGGTGGGCATGCCCAGCGTGCCGCACGAGACCTGCAGGCCTTCCAGGTAGAACACGTCGCGCGGACGATAGAACTCGTCAGCGATCAGCGCTTCAAGGTCGGCGTCGGTGATGACCTTCTTGCGGTCGGCCAGTTCCTTGAAGCGCGCGAAGGCCTTGTCCAGTTCGGCCTCGTCGAGCGAGTGTCCCATCTCGGCCAGGCGCGTGCGCAGGGCATGACGTCCCGAATGCTTGCCCAGCACCAGCTTGGTCTGGTTGACGCCCACATCCTCAGGGCGCATGATTTCATAGGTCTGGTTGTGCTTGAGCATGCCGTCCTGATGGATGCCCGCCTCGTGCGCGAACGCGTTCGCGCCGACGATGGCCTTGTTCGGCTGGACGACCATGCCCGTGTAATTGCTGACCTGTTTGCTGACACGCGCGATCTGCGTCGTCTCGATGCCCGTCTCCAATTCGAACACGGGATGGCGGGTCTTGAGCGCCATGACGACCTCTTCGAGCGAGGTATTGCCTGCGCGCTCGCCAATGCCGTTGATGGTCACCTCGGCCTGACGCGCCCCCGCGCGGATGCCCGCCAGCGTGTTGGCCGTGGCCAGGCCCAGGTCATCGTGACAGTGCACCGAGACGGTGATGCCTTCATGCATGCCAGGCGTCTTCTCGATGATGCCCTTGATCAACGCGTAGAACTCGTCGGGCGTGGTGTAGCCGACCGTGTCGGGGATGTTGAGCGTGGTCGCGCCCGATTTGATGGCTTCGCCCAACACTACGTACAGGAACTCGGGGTTGGAGCGGCCCGCATCCTCGGGGCTGAACTCCACGTCGGCGCACAGCGACTTGGCATACGCCACCATCTCCGAAACGCGTTGCACCACTTCTTCGGGGTCCATCTTCAACTTGTGCTTCATGTGGATCGGCGACGTGGCCAGGAAGGTGTGGATGCGCGGATTCGCGGCATCCTTGACCGCCTCCCAGGCTTTGTCGATGTCCGATTTGTTGGCGCGCGCCAGCCCAGCAATGGTCGGGACCTTGGCCTGCTCCTGTCCCCGCGGCGGATTCCCCACCTCGACGGCGATGCGGCGCACGGCCTCCAGGTCGTCGGGTGAGGCGGCAGGGAAACCCGCCTCGATGACGTCCACGCCCAGGCGGGCCAGCGAACGAGCGACCTCCAGCTTTTCCGCCGAAGTCATCGTCGCGCCGGGGGATTGCTCTCCATCGCGTAAAGTGGTGTCGAAGATCTTCACATAGTTGGTCATACAAACTCCTACTAGTTATTCGTAATTGGTAAATGGTATTTACCAATTACGAATAACCAATTACTTTTATTGCTTCCAGTTCTCAGGCCTCAACGAACGGACCGCTGCGCCAGCGCGCCACATTTCAGAGTCACGAAAATAGCCAAGTTCCTTTTCGAGCTGTTCGCGATAATCGTCGCGGCTGTTGGCCTCGAGTGTGATGCGAGCCTCGTTGCCCGTCTTGACCGATTCGTACAGCGCCTCGAACACGGGTTCCACGGCCTCGCGGAAACGCGGATGCCAGTCGAGCGCGCCGCGCTGGGCGGTGGTCGAGCAGTTGGCGTACATGAAGTCCATGCCGTTCTCGCCCACCAGGCGGATCAGCGACTGGGTCAATTCTTCGACCGTCTCGTTGAAGGCCTCGGACGGGGAATGTCCGTTCTTGCGCAGCACGTTGTACTGGGCTTCCATCACGCCCGAGAGCGCGCCGATCAAGATGCCGCGCTCACCCGTCAGGTCGCTGTAGACTTCCTTCTCGAAGGTGGTCGGGAACAGATAGCCCGCACCGATGGCGATGCCCAGCGCAACGGCGCGATCATGCGCCTTACCCGTGGCATCCTGGTGGACGGCGTAGCTGGCGTTGATGCCGCTGCCCGCCAGGAAGTTGCGGCGTACGCTGGTGCCCGAACCCTTGGGCGCAACCAGGGCCACGTCCACGTGCGGCGGCGGGACCACGCCTGTATCGTCCTTGAAGGTGACCGCGAAACCGTGCGAGAAGTACAGCATGTCGCCTTCGTTCAGGCACTCGACGATCTTCGGCCACTGCGAGCGCTGACCCGCGTCCGAAAGCAGGAACTGGATGACGGTCCCGCGCTCGGCGGCTTCTTCAACCGAGAAGAGCGTCTCGCCGGGGATCCAGCCGTCGGCGATGGCACGATCCCAGTTCTTGGTCCCCTGCCGCTGCCCGACGATGACGTTGATCCCGTTATCGCGCATGTTCATCGCCTGAGCGGGACCCTGGACGCCGTAGCCGAGCACCGCCACGACCTCATCTTTCAACACCTTGCGCGCCTTTTCCAACGGGAATTCCCCGCGCGTGACGACTTCTTCTTCCACACCACCGAAATTGATCCTTGCCATGATAAGTTCTCCTTTTATGTCATTACGAGTCTGCAAGAAGAAATCTCCTCGCACATACAACTTTTATGTTTATAGCTACCATGAGGTTGCTTCGTCGGCCTACGGCCTCCTCGCAACGACATGAAATTACGACAATATCTCCGCAGCTTCAAGGTCGTACTCGTAGCCGTTGTCTTCCATGCCAGGCATGCGGCGGACGCCCGCATTCGCGCCGCGCGTCATCGCGATCTTGCCCGTGCGGACCATTTCCATGATGCCCAGCGGACGTAGCAACTCGACCATGCCCTCGATCTTCTCTTCGGTGCCCGTCACTTCCACGATAACGGAATCAGACGCCACGTCGACGATGCGGGCGCGGAAAATGGACGCCAGGCTGTTGACCTCGGCGCGCTTTTCGGGCCCAGCCTTGACCTTGATCAAGGCCATGTCGCGCGTCACCGACGGCTGGCGCGAGACGTCCTGCACATCGATCACGTTGACCAGCTTGTACAGGTTGGCCTCGATCTTGTGCGCATCCACGTCGCCGTTGGGGCAATCCACCACCATGGTCATGCGCGAAACCTCGGGCTTTTCGGTCCGCCCGACCGCCAGCGACTCGATGTTGAAGTTGCGGCGGCGGAACAGCGAAGCCACGCGGTTCAGCACGCCAGGTTTGTTCTCGACTAAAGCAATGAATGTGTATTGCATTCTCTTTCTCCTTTACTGACGTACGGGGCGGCGCAGCATCTGGTCGAGCGACGCGCCGGCAGGGACCATCGGGTACACGGCGTCTTCTTGCTCCACGCGGAATTCGAGTACCACGGGGCCAGGCGTCTGGCGCGCCCACTGGATGGCCTCATCCACTTCCTCGCGGGTCGTCACGCGGCGGGCGGGGACTCCGTGCGCGTCGGCCAGCTTGACGAAATCGGGCGAGACCATGTTCACGGCCGAGTAGCGCTTCTCGAAGAAGAACTCCTGCCACTGGCGCACCATGCCGAGGAAGTTGTTGTTCATGATGGCGACCTTGACGTTGGCGCCTTCCTGCACGGCGGTGGTCAACTCGGCAGCGGTCATCTGGAAGCCGCCGTCGCCAGCGATGGCCCAGATCTCCTGATCCTTGTTCGCAAACCACGCGCCGATGGCAGAGGGCAGGCCGAAGCCCATCGTGCCCGAGCCGCCCGAGGTGATCCAGCGATTGGGCTTTTCAAGCGCGTAATACTGCGCCGCCCACATCTGGTGCTGGCCCACGTCGGTGGTGATGATCGCGCCGCCTCCCGTGGCCTTCCACAGGTCGTGGACAAGGTGCGCCACGTACAGCTTGCCGTCCTCGGGCCAGTTCATGATCGAGCGCTCGTCGGCTTCCGACTTCCAGCCGTTGATCTCGTTCAGCCACTCGTCGTGGTCGTACTCATCGACCATCGGCACCAGGTCGCTGACGATGTTCTTCAGGTCGCCGACCAGAGGCAGGTCGACGTGCACGTTCTTGTGCACTTCGGAGGGATCGATCTCGACGTGGATCTTTTTGGCCTTGGGCGCGTAGGTCTTCAGGTTGCCCGTCACGCGGTCGTCGAAGCGCATGCCAAAGGCCAGGATCAGGTCCGAGTTCTGGATGGCCAGGTTGGTGTGAGCTTCGCCATGCATGCCCATCATGCCCAGCGCCAGCGGATGCGAGGCGGGGAAGGCGCCCAGTCCCAGCAGGGTGCTGGCCACGGGTGTCTGCGTTTTGGTGGCGAAATGCAACAGCGCCTCTTCCGCGCCCGAGACGATCACGCCATGCCCGCACAGGATGATGGGACGTTTGGCCTTCTCGATCAAACGGACGGCTTTTTCCAGGTCGGCTTGCGGGGCGCGCGCGGGCGGTTGATAGCCCAACAGCTTGACTTCTTCGGGATAGATGAACTCGGTCTGCTCGATCTGCGCGTTCTTGCAGATGTCGATCAGCACGGGGCCAGGGCGTCCGCTGCGAGCGATATAGAAGGCTTCGCGCACCGCTTCGGCGATCTCGTCGGCGCGGGTCACCAGATAGTTGTGCTTGGTGATGGGCAGGGTGATACCCGTCACGTCGATCTCCTGAAAGGCGTCGCCGCCGATCAGATGCGCGGCCACCTGTCCCGTGATGAACACCGTCGGCGACGAATCCATCATGGCGGTGGCGATACCCGTCACCAGGTTGGTCGCACCAGGGCCCGAGGTGCCCATCGCCACGCCGACCTTGCCCGAAGCGCGCGCATATCCGTCCGCCATGTGCGCCCCGCCCTGCTCGTGCCGCACCAGCACGTGGTGGATCGGGTAATTGAGCATGGCATCGTAGATCGGCATGTTCGCGCCGCCAGGATAGCCAAAGACCACCTCCACGCCTTCGCGCACCAGACACTCCCACAAAATTTCTGCACCAGTTTTCTTCATTCTCTGCTCCTTTGATTGGACCGTAGACCATTGACCGTGGACCATTCTGTCCGCCGTCTACCGTCCACCGTCTGTTGACAACACTGCACCCGTATCCGCGCTGGTCACGAAATGCGAGTAACGCTTCAGCCACTTGCTCTTCACATTGGATTGGAACGGAGGCAGCGCCGCGATGCGACTCTCGATCTCTTCCGCGCTCAAGCGGACCTCGAGCCTGCGTTCCGTTAAATCGATGTCGATCACGTCCCCAGCCTGGAGCGCCGCGATCGGGCCGCCCGCCGCCGCCTCAGGCGAGACGTGGCCGATGCACGCGCCGCGCGTCCCACCGCTGAAACGACCGTCGGTGATCAGCGCCACCTTGTCGCCCAGGCCCTGTCCCATGATGGCAGAGGTCGGCGAGAGCATCTCCTGCATGCCAGGTCCACCCTTCGGCCCCTCATAGCGGACGACGACCACGTCCCCCGCCTTGACTTCGTTGGCCAGGATGCCTGCCAGCGCCGCATCCTGCGACTCGTAGATGCGCGCAGGTCCGCTGAACTTCATCATGGCCGCGCTCACGCCGCCCACTTTGACCACCGCGCCGTTCGGGGCGAGATTGCCGAACAGGATCGACAGCCCGCCGCGCTTCGAATGTGCATTTTCGTAGTGACGAATCACTTCGTCATCTTGAATCTCACAACCTTGAATCGATTCCCCCAACGTCGTGCCGTTGACCGTCGGACGGTTCATGTGCAGCATGCCCGTCCCGCGTTGGACCTCGTTCAAAATGGCGGGGATGCCACCCGCGCGGTGAACATCTTCCATGTGCCACTTGCCCGCAGGGCTGACCTTGCAGATGTGCGGGACCTTATCCGCCACGGCGTTGATGCGGTTCAGCGGATAATCCACGCCCGCTTCGTTGGCCAGCGCCAGCGTATGCAGTACTGTGTTCGACGACCCGCCCATCGCCATGTCCAGCGCAAAGGCATCGTCGATGGCTTCAGCGGTCACGATGTCGCGCGGCTTGAGGTCGCGCTTGATCAAGGTCATGACTTGCGCCGCGGCGCGCTTCGCCAGATCCTCGCGCTCAGGAGTCTTTGCCAGCGCGGAGCCGTTGTACGGCAGCGCCAGCCCGATGGCTTCCATCAAACAGTTCATCGAGTTGGCCGTGAACATGCCCGAGCATGAACCGCAGGATGGGCAGGCAAATCTTTCCAGAACAGACAAACGTTTCTCATCGATCTTCCCCGCTGAGAAAGCCCCCACTCCTTCGAACACAGAGATCAGGTCGATGGCCTCACCATCGGGCGTACGGCCCGCCGCCATCGGTCCGCCGGAGACGAAGATGGTCGGGATGTTGACGCGCATGGCGGCCAGCAACATCCCAGGCACGATCTTGTCGCAGTTCGGGATGCAGACCATCGCGTCGAAACGGTGGGCCTCGATCATGGTCTCCACGCAGTCGGCGATCAACTCGCGCGACGGCAGCGAATACTTCATGCCCATGTGACCCATTGCGATGCCATCGTCCACGCCAATGGTATTGAACTCGAACGGCACGGCCCCAGCCGCGCGCACCGCATCCTTCACCAGCTTGCCAAATTCCTGCAAGTGAACATGACCTGGCACAATATCCACATAAGAATTGACAATTGCAACGAACGGTTTCTCAAAATCACCATCCTGTAATCCCGTGGCGCGCAGCAACGCGCGGTGTGGTGCTTTGTCGTACCCTTTCTTGACAGTATCTGAACGCATACGGCTCCTTTGGCTTCAGACCTGACAGGTCTTATCTGCGCTGTTGCTTTCGATGGTCTCCGCGTGGACAAAGGTCATAAACGATCAGACTTTCGCGAAGACCTGTCAGGTCTTGATTTTGATAAACAAAAAGAGCCGCCCATGGTTAGGGCGGCCCTTCGTTCCTACTGGGTGTGTACTTACTTCTGCACTCTCACCGCTGCCATCCTAACCGAAAATAGATCCTTAATAATAAGGACCGCAAGAAGGACGACAATAAGGGAGAGGGAGAAAATTGTGTTCATTTGGCGCTAGGTATTTCGCCCGATTATAGGCAGAAAGGGAAATCCGTCAAGGGGCAATTTCCGAAAATGTAAACGATTAACCGAATGTTTACCCATCCAGCAATCATCAAGGCGTCGATTTGGGCAATGCCGCGTCCAACACGTCCATGGCCCTGCGATATGATTAGACGAAACGCAGACTTTCACCTTCAGCCGCCCGCTTCCTTGCGGGCGCTCCAGGCTGACCGTATGGGTCGATGAGATCGAGGGAACTCATACGCATCGGTCCTACCCCAAAAGCCTCTGGTTGATCTCCATCACATCGTGCGAGTAGCCTGCCAGGTCTTCGCGCAGACGGTCGAGGTTGCTTTCGTAGCGGAGACGCCGCGCGAGGAAGGCGAACTCGTCGCTGCCGTAGCGTGGGACGGTAACCTCCTTTGAGTTGCCGCGCACCACGCGCAGCGAGTCGATCAGCCAGTGCAGGAAGGTATGCGCCTTGCGCAGACGATCATAATCCTCCTTCGAGAGGACGCCCGCCCCGTGCAGCGCGGACATCGCTTCGCGCGAGTTGGTCGTCCGCACCGACGGATGGTCCGCGCCGTGGTTGATCTGCAAGCCCTGGACCAAATACTCGACATCCACCAACCCGCCCGGGCTGAACTTGGCATTGAAGGTCCCGCCCTTGACCAGGTGCCGCACCTGACGCTCGCGCATGGCGCGCATGGCAGTCACATCGAAGGCGCCTGCGGAGTAGGTGTATTCGTCTCGCAGAGCGCAGACCTGCTGACCGAGAACCTGGTCCCCCGCAATCGGCCGCAGCTTGACCAAAGCCTGCCGCTCGTACGCCCAGGCGGGACCCGTCGGCGCGTAGTAGCGGCGGAAACTCTCCAACGAGACCGCCAGGCTGCCCACCTTGCCGTAGGGACGCAGTTGCAGGTCGATCTGGAAGATGCCCTCCTGCCGCGCCTGGATCGTCGAGACAAAGTCGCGCACAAATTTTTCGTAATCGTCACCCTTTAGTGTGGACGTGGCCTGCTCGTCGTACACAAACATCAACTCGATGTCCGAAGCAAAGCCCAACTCACGCCCGCCGCATTTACCCAGCGCAAGGACCGCCATCCGCGCGGAAGGAGGAGCAATGCGCGCAAAGGCGGCGGTGATGACCACCTCAGCCAGCTCGGTCAGTTCGGCGGCAAAGTCCCAGAACTCGCCCGTCAGCCCGAGGATGTGGCGCATGTCGATGCGGAAGAGTTCACGATCCTTGAAGGCGTTGAGCGCGGCGCGCCAGTTGGGATAGTCCAGCCCGCCGACAGAGCACGAGTCGAGGGCCTGAGCCAGTTCCAGGTCCAGTTGCGCGCGCGGTTTGGCGGTTTCGAGCGCGTCCATGTCGCGCACCACGGGGAAGAGATTCGCGTATTGCATCCGCAGGAAATCGTCCCAGAGGAAATCGCTCACCCCCAGCAGACGCGCCAGCGCGCGCAGTGTGTCGGTGTTTTCGAATGTGGCGATCTCATCGGGCCAGTTGGGACGTTTGAAGAGCTGCTCCAAAAATTCGCGGAAGTGCAGCAGGGCCGACTCGGGGTTGGGCGAATTGGGCAACAGGTGTGTGAAATGTTTGATCAGCACCACCGCAGCGCGCAGCTCGCGTTGTTTCTCGGGCGCGAGGATCTTCATCCCATGCGCATCGGTGACGTACAAAATGTCGTGCACGCGATTGCCTTCCGTACTGACATTCACGCGCACGATGTTCGTGCGGGTAAAGGCCAACGCGTTGGTGAACTCGTACAGGAAGCCGACCGTATCGGGCGCATCGATGCGCAGCACGGTGTAGCGATCCGAAATTTCGTTATCGATCTCGATGTCAATGGGCAGCAGCGGCGCGACCTTGCCTGGCACAGACTGGAAAGCCGCCCCCACCCGCTTCGCCAGTTGACCGCGCGCCTCGCGCCGTTTCCCCTCACGGAAGAGGGCCAGCAGCCCGAACAGGTCACGCGTGTAGGTGTCCCAGACGGCGCTGCCAGGCGGCTCAAGAAACACCGACTTGACCGTGAACACGTCCACAATCTTTTGGCGCGTGTCGGAAAAGGACGCCGAAGTTTGTCCCCTGTGGACCCGCGTAGGCGCAGATTGATTGATCTGCGCTGCCTCGTAGGTGAAGACGCTGCCGTCGAGAATGTCGAAGCCGTAGACGAAGAACAGGCCGCAGAGGATGGACAACTCGCCCGGGTAATCGTAGCCGACGATGGTCACGCGCCACGTGTCTGGCGTGAGCGGAACGGCATCCACGATGGCAGGAAGAGCTTCACTCAACTTTTGCGCCAGTTCGGCATGACGGTGGATCTCTTCGGGGGTGAAGGTCCTGGCGTAGGAGACGTCCATGCGTGCAACGTGTCGGCTGACGGCGGGCAGCTCCGCAGGCGCGGATTCGTTTCCCACGTAGCGCAAATAGATCTCACGGATAGCCTTGCAATGTTCCTGATAACGCTCGACAAATTTTTCGCCCGACTCGAATCCCAGCCGCCGCGCCAGGAAGGTGATGGCCGACGGCTCGGAAGGCAGCGTGTAGGTCTGCCGATAATCCATCATTTGCAGGTAATGCTCGATGGTGCGCAGGAAGGTGTAGCCGTCGGACAGAATCCGCGCCTCGACCGAGGTCAGCAGCCCCGCCGACCGCAGGAAGCGCAGCCCCTTGAGCGTGGCGCGCGTGCGGATCTGCGGGTATTGGCCCATGTTGGTGAGCTGCAAATACTGCACCACGAACTCCACATCGCGGATCGAGCCGACACCCAGTTTGACCTCGCCCCAGCCGCGTCCCTTCGATTGCAGGAATTCCTCGGTACGTTGCTTCATCGCGAACACCCCCGCGCGGACCTCCTCGGGCGGGGCGCTGAAGATGTACGGCTGGACCCGCTCGCGCACCTGCTCCCCCAGCGACAAGTCGCCCGCGATGGGACGCATCTTCAAAAGCGCCTGCTTCTCCCACAGCCGCGCGTTCTTCTCGATGTAACGCATGTAACCGTCCACCGTCGCCACCAACGGGCCATCGTTGCCCCACGGGCGCAGGCGAATGTCCACACGATAGAGGAATCCCTGCGAGGTGGAGGCAGCCAACAGGTCGATCAGCTTTTGGGCCAGCGGAATATAGTCGACCGAGTCATCTTTTGTGATAAAAAGCAGGTCGATATCGGAACTGTAATTCAACTCACGCCCGCCCAGTTTGCCCATCGCCAGCACCACGAATCCGTTGGTGGAAGTCCCCGTCTGCCGCGAAGCATAATGCAGGCAGGCGCGCGTCAGGCCGATGGCCATGCGCGAGAGTTGAGAGACCACCGTGGAGAAGTCGAACAGCGCGAGGAAGTCACAAACGCCTATACGCAAGAGTTCCCTGTGCTGATAACGGTTGAATGCGGTTCGGTCCCCTACACGTGCGACCGCCGCCTCCGCCTCGCTCTGGAATTGCTCCACCGTTTTACGCTGGGTCAGCGTCTGACGGTCCAGCAGCAGCGAGAGCGACTGGGGGTTGCGTAACAAGATCTCGGTCAGGAATTGGCTGGCGGAAAACAGCGTGACCAGAATCTCGATCACGCGCGGATCCTTCTCCAGGACGGGGAACAACTCCGCGCCGTAGTTTTCGGTGAAGCGCTCGAAATAAATCAGCGAGCGGTCGGCGTCGGCGGCTGACTCCAGCGCAGAAAATAAATGCTGAAAGACGACGGGAAAATCGCGGACTTGGGCATCCTGCAAGCGTTGAATGCGCCGCGCCGCAGAAACTGGATCCACCAGATTCACTGGAAGTTGAAAATCCATGCCATGATTATACATGAGCGTTATGTGTCGTGCTGAGGGAGCGTGTTCTTCGCGACCGAAGCACCCCTACGATGGCCGTAGAGGTGCTTCGGGGCAAGGAATGCCCCTCAGTACGACACAAAATTAAAGCTTCGCGACCTCCGCGGTTCAAAACCCTTCGTGTCCTTCGTGCCCTTTGTGTTGATCTCTTCCCTCGAACCAAATATGCTCCATTTGGGTAATAGACGGGGCCTCTCCGCGTGCCTATAATCCACCCGTCCTGACAAAGGAAAAACGCTCATTTGGATACAAGGAGAGATTTTCATGGCTAAAACGATCGCAGACGTCCTTGCCCTCGGCAAAGATGCAAAGGTGATTGATCTTCGTTTCATCGACCTGCCCGGTCAGTGGCAGCACGTGAGCCTTCCCGCCCGCCGACTCGAAGAAGAGCTATTTACGGAAGGCATGCCCTTCGACGGCTCGTCCATCCGCGGGTTCCAGGAAATCCACGAGTCTGACATGCTGCTCATGCCTGACCCCGAGACCGCTTTCATGGATCCCGTAGCCAATATCCCCACCCTGGTCGTTACCTGTGACGTCTACGACCCGATCACGCTCCAGCCCTACCTGCGCGATCCGCGCTACGTGGCGCGCAAGGCCGAGGCCTACCTCAAGCAGACGGGCATCGCCGACACCGTCTTCATGGGCCCTGAGGCCGAGTTCTTTATCTTCGACAACATCCGCTATTCCAGCAACACCTACGAATCGTACTACCACATCGACAGCGATGAAGGCTGGTGGAACAGCGGCCGCTCCGACAAGCAGAACTTCGGCGGACAGATCTCCCCGAAGCGCGGCTACTTCCCCGTCCCACCCACCGATACCCTGCAGGACGTTCGCACTGAGATCGTGCTCGCCCTCGAAGCGGCAGGCGTCCCGATGGAAGTCCATCACCATGAAGTGGCCACCGCTGGTCAGGTCGAATTGGGCATGCGCTTCAACACCCTGACCCACATGGCCGACCAGCTCCTGATGTACAAATACATCGCCAAGAACGTGGCGCGCAAGAACGGCAAGACCGTCACCTTCATGCCCAAGCCGCTCTTCGGTGACAACGGTTCTGGCATGCACGTCCACAGCAGCTTGTGGAAGGGCGACACCAACGTCTTCTACGATGCGGCCGGCTACGCGGGCCTTTCCGATACAGCCAAGTATTACATTGGTGGCGTCCTCAAGCACGCGCCCGCCCTGCTCGCGCTGACCTCGCCCACCACCAACTCCTTCCGCCGCCTGGTGCCTGGTTTCGAGGCCCCCGTCAACCTGGCCTACTCGCAGCGCAATCGTTCCGCGATCTGCCGTATCCCTGTGACGAAGAGTTCGAAGGCCAAGCGTGTCGAATTCCGCGCGCCCGATCCTTCCAGCAACCCGTACCTGTGCTTTGCCGCCATCCTGATGGCGGGTCTCGACGGCATCCAGAACCGCATCGACCCGGGCGAACCGCAGGATAAGGACCTGTACGAGCTGCCCGCCGAAGAGGCCAAGCTGATCAAGCAGGTGCCTGGCTCCCTGGGCGCCGTGCTCGACGCGCTCGAAGCGGATCACGACTTCCTGCTGCAGGGCGACGTTTTTACCAAGGACTTCCTCGAAGCCTACATCGATTACAAACGTGAGTTCGAACTCGACCCGATGCGCCTGCGCCCGACGCCGTACGAATTCACCATGTACTTCGATTGCTAGCTTTTCAAGTCACCGTTTCTATCTCCTTTTTCTCCGCCGACAACGGGCCGCACATTGACAGCATGCGCGACCCGTTGTCAGTTCTTATCACCTGCCCTGACCATTTCCCGTTCAAAGCCTGGCGTAATCCGCATGGATTACAATCAGGCCCATGACCCAATTTAGCCAGTCATGTTTTCCGCCCAGGCGTACCAGCTCATGAAGAAGAACTCCTCCACGCCCTCCGAGGAGATCGAGGCGCGCCTGTTCGAAGCGCTGGCCAGCCTGAACCAGATCAGCAACGCCATCAACCAGATCAGCGCCTCCGACGAGGACCAACATGACCAAAGCCTCGCGCTGATCGTGCAGAGCGCCGTACGCGTGGTACCGGGCGCCTCGGCGGTGATCTACGCCTACAACGATTCCACGGGGAAGCTGGAAAATGAAAAACGCGCTTCGGTCAGTCCTGAGGGACAGCCGTCCGCGCTGGGCGCCGTCTCGAACGACGCCCCCCGCCCCAACGGTCTGGGCATGCGCGCCATCCAGCGCAGACGCAAGATCCTCTCCTATGAAGAAACCGACATCGACGTCCATCCCTATCACGCTGCGTTGGGCGTGAAGGCCGTGGCCTGCTACCCGCTCATCGTGGCGGGACAAGTAGTGGGCGTCCTGTACGTCTATCTCCACGAGGATCGCGAGTTCACCCCGCTCGAACAACTGATGCTCGAAAACTTCGTCAGCCAGGCGGCCATGGCCATCTACCATGCGCGCCACCTCGACAACGTCCGCCGCGATCTGGCCCACAAGGAAGACGAACTCAAACGTCTGCGCCGCGCAGGCTTGCTCATCTCATCCCGCCTGCAGTTGGAAGAAACGCTTGAGTCCATTTTGCAACTCGCCATGGAAGTCACCAACGCGCGCTATGGCATCTTCCGCTTGATGGATCGGGGTGGGGAATTCCTGGTCACGAGCGTCGTCAAAGGCGCGGACCTCGAAGGTCCGCTCGTCGAGAAGCTGCCGCTCAACGGGACCAGCGTCATGGCGTACGTGGCGCGCAGCCGCGAGTCTTTGCTCATCCCCGACCTGCGCGTGGAGCCGTGGTCGAAGATCTATTATCCGCTCGACTCCAAAATGGAGATGCGCTGCGAGCTGGCCGTTCCGCTCATCAACGCCAGCGGCCGCCTGGAAGGTGTGCTCAACGTGGAAAGCCCCACGCCGGGCGCCTTCTCCGAAGACGACCGCCACATGCTGCAAACACTGGCTACCTACGCCATCACCGCCATCCAGGAAGTGCGCCTGCTGGACGCCCTGCAGGAGATCGCCCGCGTGCTGGTTTCGCAGCCGACCCAAAGCGTGCTCGGTCACCTGGTCGCCACCGCTAGTGACCTGCTCAATGCCTCGTCCAGCGAGATTTGGGTGCTGACCAACCAGGAACTGACACTCTCCGCTTCGAACGGGAATGCCTTGCTGCGCGAGGATCTCGTCCGCGAAGCGATTTTACAAAAGCGGACCATCACTCCTCCTCCCGACGCCGAGGGCGGGTTCCGTTATCTGGTCATGCCCCTGCTGACGGTGGACGGCCAGCCCCTGGGAGCGTTCGGGGTCTTCAGCGACAGCGCCGACAATGTCCGCGCCGCCGAATCCGAATGGGACGAGAAGATTCTGATGTGCCTGGCCCATTACGCGGTGCTGGCCCTGCAGAACGAGTCGCGCCAGCAGGCATTGCGGACCTCGCGCGAACAGCACTGGATTGCCGAGACCTTCGCGGCCGTGGGTGATATTTCGTCCAACCTGTTGCACAACATGAACAACAAGGTCGGCACCATCCCCGTGCGCGTCCAGACCATCCAGGACAAATATCGCAGCCTGCTCGAAAGCGACGCCTACCTGGCCAAGAATCTGGCCGAGATCGAACGCAGCGCCCTGGATGCGTTGCAGATCGTGCAGGAGAACGTCTCCCACCTGCGGCCGATCCGCATGGAGCAGGTGCTGGTCGCCACCTGTGTGGCCGACGCCCTCCTGGCCACGCAGGTGCCTAACGGCGTCAGCATCCGCACCGAGGCGCTGGAAAATCTGCCCAAGGTCCTCGCAGGCCGCAAGAGCCTGACGCTGGTGTTCAAGAACCTGATCGAGAACGCCATCGACGCCATGAAGGGCAAAGGCGAGATCATCCTTCAGGGCGCGTCCGCAGCAGGCTGGGTCGAGGTGGCCGTGCGCGACAGCGGTCCAGGCATCTTGCCCGAATTGCATGAAAAGATCTTCGAGCTGGATTTCTCTGGCCGCGCCGACTCTCACCCTGGAAAACTTGGCTTCGGCCTGTGGTGGGTCAAGACCCTGATGACCCGCCTGGGCGGTTCGGTGGCGGTGGAAAGTGACGGAAGCCACGGGACCGCCTTCCTGCTGAGACTGCCCATCGCGGAGGAAAAGCCGTGAGTCCCGCCCCCTTCCGCGCGCTGGTCGTCGAGGATGATCCCTCCTGGCAGCAAATCCTGAGCGAAATCCTGTCCGATTCCGGGCTGGAAGTGGATGCAGCCAGCAGCGTAGACGAGGCGGCGCAGATCCTCAAATCACAGCCGCACCGTCTGGCCGTGGTGGACCTGTCGCTCTCGCCGAACGATCACAACAACAAAGACGGCCTGCGCGTGTTGGATACCGTCCGCCGCCTGGACCCCAACTGCCAGACCATCTTGTTGACGGGCTTCGCCACCGTCGAGTTGGCCGTCACCGCGCTGACGGATTACGGCGTGTTCACCTTCCTGCGCAAGGAGAGTTTCCAGCGCGCACAATTTCGCGACATCGTCTCGCGCATCCTGGCCACCGCCCCACCCGTGACCGCGCCAGACTCCGTCAAAGGCCCCGCAAAAAATTCGGCCGCTCCCAAAGAAGCGACCGAAACTGCTCTCGTGGTCGATGACGACGCGGGCTGGCGCAGCATCCTGGAAGAACTTCTGGCCGATGCGGGCTTTCACGTCCGCGCCTGCTCGAGCTTCGGTGATGCGCTGGGCTATCTCCGCCGTGAGACGTTCGCGCTGGCCGTCATCGACCTGTCGCTCAACCGCGCCAGCGTCCACACCACTGACCCCGACCTGGACGGTTATCAACTGCTCTCCAGCAGCTCCATGGACGGTACGCCCACCATCGTGGTCAGCGGCATTGCCAGCGCGGAGGAGATCCAGCGCATCTATTCCGAACACGCCATTTCTGCATTCATCGAGAAACAAAACTTCGACCGCGCCGCCTTCCGCCGTGTTGTGGACGAGATCCGCGCCTCGCACCCGACCCACAGCAAACTCAGTCTGTTGACCGAGCGCGAACGCGAAGTGCTCGACCTGCTGGCGCAAGGCCTGACCAACAAAGAAATCGCGGAAGGTCTCTACATCACCCCCAACACGGTCAAGCGTCACCTGAAGGCCATCTTCGAGAAATTGAAAGTCCACACCCGTTCGGCGGCCACAGCCATCGCCACGGGCGGATGACCGCGTCCGTACAAGGTTCAGCAGATGCGCGGCAGCATCTCGCCTGCCAGCATATCCACGACGCGGGTGCTGCCCAGCGCAGTCTTGAGCAGGACGCGTCCCTTCGGCTCAGCAGCCACCTCACCGATGGCGACCGCCCCTTCCCCATAACGAGTCTGCTTCATCGCGGATAATACCTTCTCTGCATCCTCGCGCGCCACGATGGCAATCAACTTGCCCTCGTTTGCCACATAAAGCGGATCAAATCCCAGCATCTCGCAGGCCGCGTTGACCTCGGGATGCACGGGGATGGTCTCTTCATCGAGGACGATGCCCACACCCGACTGACCCGCGATTTCGTTGAGCGTGGTGGCCAATCCGCCGCGCGTGGGGTCGCGCAGCACATGGACGTTCGGGCTGGCATCCAACATGGCCGCGATCAAATGATTGAGCGGCGCCACGTCGCTTTGCAGGCTGGATTCGAATCCCAGTTCGCCGCGCGCGCCGAGGACAGCGATGCCGTGGTCGCCGATGCTGCCCGAGAGGAGCACCACGTCACCAGGCTTGGCATTCGCGCCGCTGACGTCCACGCCCTCGCGGACCAGGCCAACTCCCGCCGTGGTGATGTACAGCCCGTCGGCCTTGCCCTTCTGCACGACCTTGGTATCGCCCGCCACGATCTGCACGCCCGCTTCCTCCGCCGCCTGCCGCATGGATTCGATCACGCGCTGGAGCGTGTCCATTTGCAGGCCTTCTTCGAGGATGAAGCCCGCCGTCAGGTAGAGCGGCTTCGCGCCCAGCATGGCCACATCGTTGACCGTGCCACACACGGCCAGTTTGCCGATGTCGCCGCCAGGGAAGAACAACGGCCAGACTACGTGCGAGTCGGTGCTGATCGACAATTTCTGGCGTAACCCGTCAGGCGCGACCAGCGCCGCGTCATCCCCCTGCTGCAAGGCGGGATTCTGAAACGCAGGCACGAAGGCCTTCTGGATTAACTGATGACTCATGCGTCCGCCCGCGCCGTGCCCCATCACGATCTGCTCGTTATGCGGCAAAGGCGGCGCACAGACTGCGCCTTCGATATTGATGGTTTCGTCAGTCATGCTAGGCTTCCACTCGCTTATATTTATAATACGCCGCGCACGCGCCCTCAGACGAGACCATCGTCGCGCCAAGTGGATTTTCGGGCGTGCATTGTTTGCCAAAAGCGGGACAATGATGCGGCTTCTTCAACCCTTGCAGGATCTCGCCCGCAATGCATAGCGGCGACTCTTCGGCGTGGATGTCGGCCACGTCGAAGCGCTTCTCGGCGTTGAACTCGTCGAACTCGGGGCGCAGGCACCAGCCGCTCATGGGAATCATGCCAATGCCGCGCCACTTGCGGTCGCATTCCAGGAAGACCTTGTGGATCGCCGCCTGAGCTGGCTTCAGGCCATCGAAGGTCACCGCGCGCTGATAAGCATTGGCCACCTCGACCTTGCCTGCTTCAAGCAGTTGCACCGTGGTCAGGATTCCCTGCACGATGTCGAGCGGCTCGAAGCCTGTCACCACCATCGGAATTTGGAACTTCTCCACCAGCGGCGGATATTCCCAATAACCCATCACCGCGCTGACGTGGCCCGCCAGCAAAAATCCCTGCACGCGGTTGTGTGGTGAACTCAAAATCGCGCTGATGGCAGGCGGAACGCGTACGTGCGAAACCAAAATGGAATAATTCTTCAGGCCTAGCTTCTGGGCCTGCAATACGCTCATCACGTTGGGTGGCGCAGTCGTCTCGAAGCCGATGGCAAAGAAGACCACCTGCTTGTCGGGATGCTGTTGTGCCAGCGCCACTGCATCCAGCGGCGAGTAGACCACACGCACGTCCCCGCCCTGCGCCTTGACCGAGAACAGGTCGCGCTTCGAGCCAGGCACGCGCAGCATATCGCCGTACGAGCAAAAGATGACGTCAGGGCGTGCAGCGATCTCCAGCGCCTTGTCAATCAGTTCCAGCGGGGTCACGCACACAGGGCAGCCAGGTCCGTGTACCAGCTCGATCTCGGGCGGCAGCAACTGGTCGATGCCGTGCCGCACGATGGCGTGCGTCTGTCCGCCACAGATCTCCATCAACGTCCACGGACGCGTCACCGTGCGGCGGATCTCCTCGATCACGCCCTTCACCAGCGCCGCGTCGCGATATTCGGTCACGTACTTCATGCGGCTGATCCTGGTCCCAACTCTTCTTCAAAAGTCCCAATCTGCCGCAACAGGTCGAGCGTCTCCAGCGCTTCTGATTCGCTCAGCACGCTGATCGCGAATCCCACGTGGATCACGCAATACTCGCCCACCTGCGCCTCGGGCACATAATCGAGGCAGGCTTCGCGGAAGACTCCGCCAAAGTCCACCTTGGCCATCTTCAACCCGCCCTTTTCATATGTCTCAACGATCTTGCCAGGTACGCCTAAACACATAACATGCTCCTTCTCAGACCCTAAAGGTCTTGGAGACCTTTAGGGTCTCAACTTGTTAGCAGCGATAACAGCCTGCCCCAACGAGAGTCCACCATCGTTCGTCGGCACCTCTCGATGTATGTATACTTCGAAACCGTCTTTTGCCAATAGTGATAATGTTCGTCGTAATAGTGTGATATTCTGCCAGACTCCGCCCGCCAGAACGACCTTTTTGATTTGCGTATCCTTGCTAATTTCCAGTGTGGCTACGCGCACGGCGTTTGCAACGCCATTGTGGAAACGGGCGGAGATTTTGGGAAGCGGGACACCTGCCAGCACATCCGCGACGAGGGCTTCCACCGCGCTTCGCGTCTGGACCTTGGCCTGATTCAGTCCGAACGGGTAGCTCCCCGCTTCAGCCTCATCCGCCAACGCCTCGAACTCGACGGCCGCCTGCCCCTCATAGTTGACCTTTTGCCGCACACCCGCCAGCGCCGCCGCCGCATCGAACAGACGTCCCATGCTGGAGGTCAACGGCGTGTTGATCTTCTTCTCCAATTGAATACGCAGCCTGACTTGGTCCTCGGCACAGAATTCCAGGGCGGGTGCGAGGCGCTCGTCCCACTCCAGGCCCAGGGACCAGAGCAAGGCCAGGGCGGTGCGCGCAGGCCGCTTGATGGCCGCGTCCCCGCCTGGGAGCGGAAAATATTCCAGATGGGCGGCGCGCTGATACGACTTGTAATCCGCCACCAGCACTTCCCCGCCCCAGATGGCGCCATCCTCACCGTAGCCTGTGCCATCGAACGAGATGCCGATGACGGGCTCATTCAGTCCATGCTCGGCCATGCAAGCCGCCACATGCGCGTGGTGATGCTGCACTGCAATCAACGGCAAGCCTTCACGCGCAGCACGCTCTTGAGCATAACGCGTGGCGAGATAATTAGGGTGCATATCGTGCGCGATGGCCACAGGCCTGACGCGGAACAGGCGCTCGAAATGCTCCACGCCCTGCTCGTAGGATTTCAGGGTCTCATAATTTTCCATGTCACCGATGTGGTGGCTGAGGAAGGCATAATTGCCGTTCGTGATACAGAAGGTATTCTTCAACTCCGAGCCCGCCGCGAGAAGCTGCGGCACCTCGAAGGGAAGTTTGACGGGAAAGGGAGAGTAACCACGCGAGCGACGGATGGGATACACCGACCGTGGACGATGGACAGTGGACAATGTGTCACGGTCTTCGGTCCATGGTCCATCGTCAAAGACACGTACCACCGAGTCGTCGCAGCGGATGTGAATATCGCGGTCGTGCATCAGGAAGGCATCCGCCAACCTGGACAGGCGCGCACGCGCTTCGTCGTTGTCGGTGGCGATGGGCTCTTCGCTCAGATTGCCGCTGGTGAGAACAAGGACGGTCCCCAAAGGGGATGCTATGGACGGTAGACGGTGGACGGGGTTGTCACGGTCCACGGTCAAGGATCCACGATCAAGCAACAAATAATGCAACGGCGTGTACGGCAGCATCACGCCCAGCCATTTCTGTTTGGGCGAGACCTCCTCGACAATGTTCGATTCGGGTTTGCGCTTGAGCAATACAATGGGCCGCGCAGTGGATTGGAGCAGTTCGCGTTCGGCGGCGCTGACGAAGCAATGCTGTTCGACCGTTTCCAGGTCGGGCATCATCAGCGCGAAGGGTTTGTCCACGCGCAGCTTACGGGTGCGGAGTTCGGCCACGGCGCTGGCATCCGTCGCGTCGCAGGCCAAGTGGAATCCGCCCAGGCCTTTGATGGCGACGATCTTTCCATCTGCCAGAAGTTTTCGCGTCTCAGCAATGGCTGCATCCCCCACGATCTTTCCTCTTTCATCTTTCGTCTCGATCCACACCTGCGGTCCGCAAATAGGACACGCCACAGGCTGGGCATGGAATCGTCGATTCGTCGGGGCGGTATACTCGCGCTCACAGTCGGGACACAGCTTGAAGCCCGCCATGGTCGTCTTGGGGCGGTCGTAGGGGATGTCCTTGATAATGGTGAATCGCGGTCCGCAGTTGGTACAGTTGATAAAGGGATAGCGATACCGTCGGTCGGACGGGTCGAACAGTTCGCGCAGGCAATCCTCACAGATGGCGACATCGGGCGAGATGGGCTGGAACGCGCCTTCGACCGCCTCAGAGTGGACAATGTCAAAGGAGCGGAATCCATTGGCAGGGCGGAAGGAAACGGTGAACTCGTCGATGCGCGAAAGCGGCGGGGCTTCGTCACGCAGCGTCCGCACAAAGGCATCCAACACATCCTGCTCCCCATCCACTTCGATATCCACGCCCGCCGAGGTGTTGCGTACCCAGCCTTTGAGGTCCAGACGCGTGGCAAGGTTATAGACAAAGGGTCGGAATCCGACCCCCTGCACGATGCCCGAGATGTGGACCTGCAAGCCTTGCATTATTTTTTCGCGTTCTGGATCAACCACTCAATCCACGCATCCAAACCTTCGCCTGTGCGGCAGGAGAGTGGGAAGGTGGTGACACCCGGGTTGAGGACCTGCACACCCTGTTGGAAATAATCCATGCGGAAGGGGACGTAGGGCAACAGGTCGATCTTGTTGATGACCAGCGCGTCCACGCCGCGATAGGTGCCGGGATATTTGTAGGGCTTGTCGTCGCCTTCAGGGATGGAAGCGACCAGCACGGTCTTGTGCGTGCCCAGTTTGAAGTTGGCGGGGCAGACCAGGTTGCCGACGTTCTCGACGATCAGCAGGTCGAACCGCGTCAATTCGAGCTGTTCGAGCGCGCCGCGCAGCATGACGGCGTCGAGGTGACAGTCGCCGCCCGTGTTGACCTGGATCGAGGCCAGCGCCCCCGCCTGGGCGGCGCGGTCGGCGTCGATGGAGGTGGCGATGTCGCCGTCCACGACGGCCACGCGCAATTTATCCTTCAACAGCGGTAACGTCTGCTCGATGAGCGAGGTCTTGCCCGCGCCCGGCGAGGCGATGATATTGATTGAGAAGACGCCCGCCGCGTCGATGCGAGCCTGGTTCTCCTGCGCCAAGCGGTCGTTGGCGTTGAGGATGTTTTCAACTACAGGGACATTGGTCGGCATATGATTTCCGTATTGCTATTCTACGTCTATGGATTCGAGCGCAAACTCTTCACCTGCGATGATCTTCGCGCCCACCCCGCCGCATTGCGGACAAACCAGTTCCTGGTCGCTGGGATGATATTTATGGAAGCAGGTCATACATTGCAACTCGGCAGGCACACGGCGGAAGCGCAGGGCCGCGCCCTCGGCAATGGTGTCTTTGGCGATGATATCCCAATAAAATTGGACCGAGTCGTCCACCATGCTGGAAAGTTCGCCGACCACGATGTGAAGGTCGGTGATGCGCTGGGCATGGGCCTTTTCCGCGTGGTCAAGGGCGATCTTCAAGATGGATTGGGTGACGGCAAGTTCGTGCATGATGGGGTTATTTTACTCATTTTGTCCGATTTTTATATGTGATAAAAATCACAATCTTGTGTAGATGAAGCGCCCCTTTTTTGTAACGGCTACACGCCAGACTTGAGCGCACGGCAGGCCGTCTGCGGCTCGAAGCGGTAAGCGCCCAGGCTGGCAGGGACCACGGCAGTTTGGAAGCGTTCCAGGTCCACGCGCTCGCCGTCCACCACAAGGGAGGCCGTCCCTTCGATGACGGTGATTGCATGGAAGGACTCGCCGCGCGTGTCCAGTTCGATGGGCTGGGACGAGGCGGAGAGCAGGTCGAGGGTGAAGTAATCGCACCCGACCAAGGTATGGGACGTGCCGTCGCCACAGGCGGGCATCGGGACGATGGGCGCATTGAAATTGGGTCGCGTGGCACGGATCGACTTATCGATGTGAAGCGGGCGTTTCTCGGTCTGCGGGCGGCCCCAGTCATAGACGCGGTAGGTCCAGTCTGAGGTCTGTTGTACTTCGTAAACCAACAGCCCGGGCCCAAGCGCGTGCAGCGTCCCCGCGGGCATGAAGACCGTGTCGCCCTGCCCCACTGCAGCGTATTGCACATGGTCAATCACGGTTTGGTTGCGGATGGCATCTGCCAGGATATCGGCAGACATGTTCGGCTGGAGGCCCGCGATCAACTTCGCACCCGGCTCGGCTTCGAGGATGTGCCAGGCCTCGGTCTTGCCGAACTGACCGGGACCTTCCAACTCGAGGGCCAGTCGGTCGTCGGGATGGACTTGCAGCGAAAGCCATTGGGCGCAGTCGAGCAATTTGATGAGGAGCGGGAAACGCGTCCCCGTGCGGGAAACAGGACGGGTCCCCAGCAGGGTCCCGCCATATCGAGCGGCAGCCTCCCCGAGGGTCAGACCCGCCAACGGTCCCGCGTGGATGGTGTCCCCTTCCCAAACCACCCAGGCTTCGGCGATGGGATTGAATCCAGGGCGGAGTTTATCTCCGCCCCAGACGTAATCGCGATAGGTAGGATCAAGCTTGAGGAATGAGCGCAATGTCACGGCGATGCTCCAGGCTCAGGTGCCGACTACGATCCCGCCATCCACGCGCAAGGTCTCGCCCGTGATGAAGGACGCCTCATCCGAGGCAAGGAAAAGATAGGCATTGGCGATGTCGCGCGGTTCGCCGAGGCGGCCGAGCGGCGTGCGGGCCTTCATACCGTCGAGGATCTTCTCGGGCATGGCGGTCACCATCTCGGTGGCGGTGAAGCCAGGCGCCACCGCGTTGACGCGGATGCCGAACTTGCCCAGTTCGCGCGACCAGACCTTGGTCATGCCGATCACGCCCGCCTTGGTGGCCACGTAGTTGGTCTGGCCGAAGTTACCGTCCAGGCCGACGATGGAGGTGGCGTTGAGGATCACGCCACCGCCCTGCTTGGCCATCACAGGCGCGACCGCCTGCGTGCAGTTGAAGACGCCCTTCAGGTTGACCGAGATGACCGCATCGAAGTCGGCCTCGGACATCTGTCCGACCAACTGCCCTTCCTTGAACTTGATCAACTGGCCGTCACGCAGGATGCCCGCGTTGTTGACCAGCACGTCAATACGACCGAACTTGGCGGCCGCCTCGTCGATCCAAGCCTGGACCTCCGCGCGGTTGGCTACGTTGACTTTGTAAAATGCGGCGTCCGCGCCGAGCAGGCTGAGCGTCTCCTGGCCCGCGGCCTCGTTCAGGTCACAGATGAAAACCTTCGCGCCTTCCTCGGCGAAACGCAGTGCGGTGGCCTTGCCGATACCCGCCGCGCCTCCCGTCACAAGCACGACCTTATCCTTCATTCGCATGAGAAACCTCCAACATCAAAGTGGATCAGGGATACCCTGGGCAGACATACAAGTCTATTTTACCCCGCCGCCGGCGAAAAGAAGCATTCGGCCGCCAGGACCCATGTTGGGGCCAAAAATTGCGCTCAACGCCCCAAATCTCCAGCGATCTGGAAAAGGAAAAAATTCACCCTGCCCATCGACAGGGACACCTTTTGCAAGAGATCTACTGACTTTTCTGCTGTTTGTAATGAACTCCCGAAACCGAACGCAGGCGTTCAGCGGCGACCTCGGGGGTGATGTCGCGCTGCGGCATGGCCAGCATCTCGTACCCCACCATGAACTTGCGGACAGTGGCCGAGCGCAACAGCGGCGGATAAAAATGCGCGTGCAGGACCCACTCGGGATGGAACTGCCCATCCGCGGGTGCTTGATGGAATCCCATCGAGTATGGGAACGAGATCTCGAACAGATTATCGTACCGCGTCGTGACCTGCTTGAAGACCTCCGCCAGCGCAGAAACTTCCGCTGCCGATAAGTCCGAAAGCGACTGCGTGGCGCGATGCGCCACCACCATCGTCTCGAACGGCCAGACCGCCCAAAATGGAACCAGCGCCGTGAAATGCTCGTTCGAGACCAGGATGCGCTCCCTGAACTTCAATTCTTCCTGCACATAATCGAGCAGCAGGGGACGTCCGTGCCGCGAAAAGTATTCCCGTTGCGTGGCCAATTCCTTGATGATCTCGTTGGGCAGCTGCGACTGCGCCCACAACTGACTGTGGGGATGCGGGTTGGAGCAGCCCATCATGGCGCCCTTGTTCTCGAAGACCTGCACATAACGCACGTACTCTTTCGCGGCCAGGTCAGCGGATTCATTCGTCCAGGTGGCGATGACGTTCTCGATGCTGGGCAAATCCAGTTCGGGCAGGGTCAGGTCGTGGCGGGGCGAGAAGCAAACCACCCGACAGGACCCGCGCTCAAGAGCAGACACCAGCAGTGGGTGTGAGGAGACGGACTCCTCTTCTGACGCGTCGGGCAACAGGGCGGCGAAATCGTTGTCGAAGGTGAAGGTCCCGCTGTAATCGGGGTTGGTCACTCCGCCCGCCCGTTCGTTACGCGGACAGAGGTAACAGGTGGGATCGTAGGCGGGCAGGGACTCGGGCGGAGTCTTCTCCACCTGCCCCAGCCAGGGACGTTTGGCGCGATGCGGGGAGTTCAGCACCCATTCGCCCGTCAGGGCATTAAAGCGACGATGTGGAGAATTGATCATGACAGTTCCTCTCCAAAAATTGATCTACAGGGAAGGATGGCAATAGCCAATCTAAGCAGATTCAAAGATTAATCCTAGCCATTCAAGAATACACCATCCCGCGTTTGTTGCGACTGGGCGCAGGTTTTTATCCGTATTTCGATGGTTATGAAGATTGCCTCTTGACAATAGATTGGCGTTCTTGTAAACTAATGTTACCGGTCACGTGACCGGTAACATTATACCAAGATTGGCAAAAATCATGTCATCTTCCCGCCCTACAATCCGTGATGTCGCCCGCCAGGCTGGTGTCTCACACCAAACTGTGTCGCGCGTGATCAATGGCAGCGAAGATGTCTTACCGGAAACCCGCGCAATCGTGGAAGCCGCCATTGAACGAATGGGATACCGTCCCAGCGCAATCGCCCGTTCCATGGCCCGTGGGCAGACCCACACCCTGGCCTGCATCTCCCCCAACCTAACAGACTACACCTTTGCCAGCGTGATCGAAGGCGCCGAAACCGAAGCCCGTCAACACGGATATTTTCTGCTCTCATCCTCGGCAGCCGACCCGAATGCCTTCCGCGCGCTGGTGGATGAACTTGTCGGCCACAGCCGCGTGGACGGGTTGATCGTCATCAACCCCTATGCGGATGAGCGCTTCGAATACATTCCGCAAAACTTTCCACTTGTTTTTGTGGGCGCGCGCTCGCACGACTCGAACATCTGCTCCGTCTCCCTGGACGATGAGAAGGTGGCCTACGAAGCCACCCGCCACCTGCTCTCACTGGGCCACACCCGCATCGCCCTGGTGACGGGACCCATGGAAGAAGATTGTTCCCAGGATCGCGCCGAGGGATATGCGCGTGCCCTGCGCGAGGCAGGTCTGCCCGTGGACCAGTCCATGATCGTGGAGGGCGACTGGTCCGCCACTTCGGGGCAGGATGCCCTGCTCTCCTTCGCCGAACAGGGACGGATTCCCACCGCCATCTTTGCGCAAAACGACCGCATGGCCATGGGCGTGATGCATGCAGCCCGCGATATGGGAATCAACGTCCCGATCCAGCTAGCCGTCATCGGCGTCGATGACATGCCGCTGGCCTCCTATTTCGATCCTCCCCTCACCACCATGCGACAGGATATGCCGCAGATCGGCCAAAAAGCCACCCGCATGTTGATGGACATTCTGCAGAAGAAGAACAATGCGCCTCGACAACTGAAACTCCCAGCGCAATTGATTGTTCGCCAATCCACTTTAGATAAAGGAGGTGATTGAATCCCGCCAAGTTTTCCATGATATGACGCTGTCCATTTCCAACATTTCACGACTTAACCTCTGGAGAAGAAAAGATGAAACACAATTTGATTTGGAAGGTGATCAGCCTGCTCGTCGTCACCTCGTTCGTCCTGGTCGCGTGCGGCACCCCCGCTACGGAAGCCCCCGCCGCTACCGAGGCTCCCACCAAGGCGCCCGCCACCGAAGCTCCCGCGATGACCGAAGCCCCTGTCGCCGGTGACGTGGCCCTCCGCTGGCGCACCCGCCCCGACAACCAGGAAGAGATCAACGTCTACAGCGAGATCAGCAAGGAACTCGACGGCCAGTTGGACGGCATCAGCCTGACCTACGAACCGGGCGGTACTGAGGGCGCCAACTACCAGGACCAGCTCCGCGCCGAAGTGGCCGCTGGCACCGCCCCCGACGTCTTCTGGATCCCCGGCACCGATGTGGCCGACTTCGCCACCCGCGGCCTGATCCTCAACGTTTCCGACCTGGCTGCCAAGACCGAGGGCTTCGACGTGAACGCCTTCTATCCTGGCCCCATGTACCACCTGACCTACAACCCCGACACCAACAAGACCGGCGCCGACTCGGGCGCGCTGTGGGGCCTGCCCCGCGACGTCTCGACCTTCGCGCTGTACTTGAACATGGACCTGATCAACGAAGCCGGCGCGCCCGATCCGCGCGAACTGGCCAAGGAAGGCAAATGGGACTGGAACGCCTTCCTCGATGTGGCTCAGAAGACCCGCGCCCTTGGCTCGGATGTCTACGGCTACGGCGCGAGCGCCTGGTGGGGCCCGAACGGCGTGTGGATCAACGCGGCTGGCGGCTCCTTCTTCAACGCTGACCGCACCGCCTGCGGCCTCAACACCCCCGAAGCCCTGAAGGGCCTTGACTTCCAGCGCTCCCTGTACGCTGAATACGATGTGGCCGTGCCCTACGGCGAAGATCCCGAGCCGCCCTTCCGCGCCGGCAAGGTTGCCATGTTCCAGAATGGCCGCTGGGCCACACCCGGTGTCCGCACCGTCACCTTCAACTGGGATGTGGTCGAACTGCCCAAGGGTCCCAACGGCACGCCCGGCAACTGGCTGTTCTGGGGCGCGTACGTGATCAACGCCAAGACCGAACACCCCGAAGAGGCCTGGAAGCTCGTCCAGGCGCTGACCACCGCCCAGACCCAGGGCAAGGTCGCCGCCCTCGGCGCGAACATCCCCAGCCGCGTCAGCCAGGAAGCTCTCAATGCCTTCCTGACCTTCACCCCGCCCGCCAACAACCAGGCCTTCCTGAACGGCATTGCGGATTCCGCCAAGCCGACCGCTGAAGGCCCGCTGTGGGCTGGTTCCTGGCCCGAGTTCGATAAGATCGTCGGTCCCGCCATCCAGGCCGTGCTGACAGGCAGCACCACCGTGGATGATTTCGGAGCCACCATCTGCGACCAGGCCAACAAGGTCTTTACCAAGTAGTTTCTCTCCTTCTTGACGAGGGGCAGGCGGTGACGCCTGCCCCTCCACCATGCTGCACGCCATCCCCAAGGAACCAAGCTCGTTCCTTTGTGCCTTTGTGATGTCGTAGAGTCCCATTCCACCCTGAGAGGCCCGCCATGACTGATCTTTTGAAGGCAGATTCCCGCACGGCACTCCTCCTTCGTCTCAGCGCCATCTGGCGCTGGCTGTTTGCGCTCCTGGCCGCAGTCGGCGCAATCGCCCTGTGGACCGGCAGCCTGCCCATCTCCGCGTTGTGGCAGAAGATCCTCTTGACCGCTGTGCTGGTGATCGCCTCCGCAGCCAGTGGGTCTGCCGCCATCCTCATCGGCCGCCGCGACCACCGTGGGCGGATGATCGCACTGGTGCTGGACTACCTGGCCTTTGCGGCCTGCTTCGTCCTGACCCTGAACGCGGGCGAGGTCTTTGTCGGCATCGACGCCCTCGGCGGGACCTTCGGACGCGGCATCCCCTACCTGGGCATCGTCCTGCTGGGATATCTGCTCGGCACCCTCGAGGATTACTTTCCCAAAAAGCGCGGCCCCGAACAAAGCCTGAAAGCCGTCAGCCGCTGGGTGATGGCGGGCGGATTCGTCCTGTTCCTCTGGCAGGTGGACGCGGTCCAAGGCCTCATCTTCGTGCTCGGCAAGATTGCCCAACCTGCGGGGCTGATGTCCGCCGCGGGCATGCTGATCTTTGGCCTGTCGCTGTGGGCCATGTGGCGTGAACAGACCGCCACAGCCATGAACGTCAAGACCCATCACGAACAGGTCATCAACGGCTGGCTGTTCCTCTCCCCCAACCTGCTGGGATTTCTGATCTTCTTTGCAGGCCCGCTCCTGCTCTCCTTCTACTTTTCCTTCACCGACTCGGATGCCTTCAACCCGCCCAACTGGGTTGGCCTTGCCAATTACGCCAAGATCCTCAACATCCGCCTGGCGATGCTCAACTCCCCCACCCAACTCGCACGCGAGGTGATCGACGTCAAAATCTACGACGAAGTGGGGCGCCTGGTCATCGGCAATTTCGGAATCCTGTTTGCCGCCGCCGATAAATTCTTCTGGATCGCCCTCCGCAACACCCTGACCTTTGCCCTGCTGGCCGTACCCCTGAGCGTGATCCCCGCCCTGCTGCTGTCCAATGTCCTCAACAGCAAACTGCCTGGCATGAAATTCTTCCGCGCTGTATATTTCATGCCGAGCATCGCCGCCGTGGTGGGCATCTCGCTGGTCTGGCAATGGCTGTATAACGCCACCATCGGCTACATCAACTATTTCATCACGCTCGGTATCGAGTTCTGGAACAATCTCTTCAATGTAGCGATCGTAGACCCGAAGATCCAATGGGTTTCGGATGAGAAGACTGCCTTGCTGGCCGTCATCATCATCGCCGCGTGGCAGACGATGGGCTTCAACACCGTGCTGTTCCTGGCGGGTCTGCAAAACGTTCCAGGCGAGTTATACGAGGCCGCCACCGTGGATGGAGCGGGTCCGTGGGACAAGTTCTGGCGCATCACTCTGCCCATGCTCGCGCCGACCACGTTCTACGTGGTCACCACCACCACCATCCAGGCTATGCAGGTCTTCGAGCAGGTCTTCATCTTGATGAATCCGCCCGAGGGTCCGAACAACTCGACCATCACGCTGGTGCTCTATTTGTACCGCAGCGGCTTCCAGAACTTCAAGCAGGGATACGCATCCGCCATCGCCTGGGTTCTGTTCATCGTCATTTTCGGTCTGACGCTCATCCAGTTCCAGCGCCAGCGCCAATCCAGTATCTACGAAAGCTGACAGGAGGCACCACATGAAACCCCAATCCTATCGCCTGATCCGCTTTCTGAACAACCTGGTCGTGTACGTGGTGCTGACCTTCTTTGCGCTCATCATGCTGTTCCCGTTCCTGTACATGCTGTCCACCTCGTTCAAACTGCCTGCCGACACGTTCCGCTACCCGCCGCGCATGATGCCGCGTGACCCCATCAGCGTCACCGTGACAGGTTATAAGGAACCGTTGCCGCTGTACTACATCGAAGTGGACGGAGTGAAGAAGGAATTTGCGCTCGCCAAAAGCAATATCAAGGTAGGCACCTACGCCCCCGCCGACAATCCCACAGCCAGCGTGGAGCGCTACCTCTCGGAGGTGAGTCCCACGGGCGGCGCGATGGACCAGAAGACGGTCACCGTCAACGGCAAGGAGGAGAAACTCTACGACGTGACAGTGGACGGACAGGTGGTCCCGATGATCCTGCTCAGTCAGACCACGGTCGGCGAATTCATTGATCCGCAAAATCCTGATATCAAGGCCTATCAGAACGTGCGCCTCAGCCAGCCCGTGGAAAATCTGAGCTGGCATCCTGAGAACTACAACGCGGTGATCAAGCTCCAGGGCCTGGACCGCGCCCTGACCAACACCGCGCTGGTCACCATCCTGGTGGTACTCGGTCAGTTGTTGACCTCGGTGTTGGGCGGGTACGCCTTTGCGCGCTTAAAATTCCCAGGCCGCGACACGGTCTTCGTGTTCTACCTCGGCACGATCATGATCCCCTTCGTGATGCTGATCGTGCCGCTCTACCAATTGATGGTGGTCATCGGCTGGACCGACCGCCTGGCCTCGCTCGTCATCCCGTGGATCTTCACCGCCTACGGCACCTTCTTGATGCGTCAGCACTTCATCACCTTCCCGAAGGAGATCGAGGAGGCCGCTCTGCTGGACGGCGCCTCGCGCCTGCAGATCCTGCGCGACATCCTCATCCCCGCCTCCATCCCCGCCCTGGCCACCCAGGCCACCTTCACCTTCCTCTACGCCTGGAACTCGTTCATCTGGCCGCTGGTGGTGATCAACGTGGGCAACGAAAAGAACCACGTCCTCACCCTGGCCCTGAACGTGTTACGCGGACGCGCCTCCGACACCCCCAACTTGATCCTGGCGGGCGCGGCCATCGCCATTATCCCGCCGCTGATCGTCTTCATCCTCGGCCAGCGCTTCTTCGTCGAGAGCGTGACCAGCAGCGGAGTCAAAGGTTAGGTGGATGCTGCATAATCCGCACCTTGAAGGCGGACCTTTCCTCTGGGAGGCGGGTCCCGTGGGAGTTCTCCTTTTGCACGGGTATACGGCCACGACCGCCGAAGTCCGTCTGTTGGCTAAAAATTTGTATGAAAAGGGCTACACCGTTGCGGCCCCGCTCCTGGCTGGTCATGGGACCCAACCCACAGACCTGAACCGCGTCACCTGGCAAGACTGGGTAAACAGCGCCGAAGTTATGTATTCGCAACTGACGGCTCGCTGTGAGCAGGTCTTTGTCGGCGGCCAATCGATGGGCGGCGTGGCAGCCTTGCACCTGGCCAGTATCCACCCAGAAGCGGCGGGCATTTTGCTCTACGCCCCCGCCCTCCGATTAACCATGACCCCGCTGGATAAGATCAAACTGTATGCAGCCTCGCCGTTCCTGGCCGAAGTACCGCGCGAGTCTTTGGATGCGTCCGACAAGTGGCAGGGTTACCCCAACCTGCCGCTCAAGGGTGCGATACAACTTCTGAAATTTCAGGATGCCGTCCGCCCGCGCCTGCCGCAGATCCGTCAACCGTTGATCGTTTTCCAGGGGCGCAAGGACACGACGGTCCACCCATCCACAGGACACGTGATCCTGGAAAACGTGAACTCGACCCTCAAAGAACACCACTGGATGGAAGAATCCTCGCACGCCATCTTGATCGACTGTGAGTTGGATATGGTCACTGCTCTGACCCTGCGATTCATGGAAAAAGCCTTGAAACTCCATTAACAACCTGCCTTGGAGGTTCCTTAGTTTTTTCGAGGCGAATCCCGCACCGCATTGAAACAAACCAAGTATATAATCGAACATCGTCAGCCGTTTCTGGCTGGCGGTTTCAAAATATATCCCTGGAAACACCCCACTCAAGGAGAAAGAACCCATCATGCAAAAGAAGAACGGCCGCTACGAACTGTACGGCAACCCCATCACAGAGGCGCAGAGCGCGGCCGCCGATCGCTGGCAAGCCATGCTCGCCAAAAAATTCAGTTTCGACCCGAACGAGAAGTTCAACTTGAGCGTCAAGGACCACCCCTTTGGTGGCGGGATCTTCGGCCTGAAGGACATCGTCCGCGACGGGAACGGCGCGCCGCTCGACAAGGCGAACGGGGTGGTCGTCAGCACCATCCGCATGGGCTTTGGCCATTATCGCATCGCCATGGCGGGCGTCTCGGCAGCCAGGGCCATGGGATTCATCCCCTACTGGCTCGACCTGCTTTCCATCCCGGGCATCACCACCGACGTCATCAACTGGTGCAACACCAACTACAGCAAATACTCGCGCATCTCCCAGCGCTATCCCTGGTTCGACAAATACGTGTGGGAATCGCTCACCACGGGCGAACCGTCCCTGCCGGGCTTGAACACCCTGTTCAACAACTGGATCGTGACCTGGCCGTGGCGCTTCATCAAGACCGAGGTCAAGGACTACAAGATGAGCGAGTTGTTCCGCAACTTGTACGCAACCCTGCCCTCCGACATGCCCATCCTGACCTCGCACATGTGGAACTGCATGGGCGCTGTCGCGGGCGGCATGACCAACGTGGTGGACATGATGTTCGACAACTGGCCGATGGCCTTCCAGTTGACCGAAGGGGCGAAACACGCCGTCCAGTCACCCTCGGGCTACTACGGCTTCCGCGTGATGCGCGGCTTCGACGACAAGGGCCGTGTGATGAAGCCCGTCCCGACCGATGCCCTCTACTATACGGGTCACCACGTGGACCACGAGCTGGTTGAGAACATCGAAGCCGATTGCGCAGGCCGCATCGAACGCATGAAGGCGGGTGAGCCGCGCCGTTTCCTGGTCACCATGGGTGGGGCGGGCGCGCAGCGTGAGCTGTTCAAGGCCATCATCGAACACGCCATCCCGCTCATCCAGAAGGGAAAGGTGACGCTGTTCGTCAATCTCGGCGACCACAAGGACAACTGGGTCTGGCTGCAAGAGCAACTCGTCCACCACAAGGACATGATCCACACCCACTTCACCTGGGACGACACCCGTGAGTTCACCGACAGCATCCGCCATAACTCGGCCAGCGGACTGCACGTCTTCCTGCATGACAATACCTTCCACGCCGTGTACGCCACCAACTATCTGATGCGCGTGGTGGATGTGATGATCACCAAGCCCAGCGAACTGGCCTTCTACCCCGTGCCCAAGATCTTCAACGCCCGCGTCGGCGGACACGAGATGTGGGGCGCCATCCGCGGCGCGGAGATCGGCGACAGCACGGTCGAGACGCGCACCATTCCGCAGACCCTGCAAGCCATCGACCTGATGACCGAGGAACAGGACCTGCTCACGCTGTTCTGCGACCAGATCGTCAAGAACAAGAGCATCGGCATCTACGACGGCGCCTACAAGAGCGTCGAACTGGCCACGGGCAAGAAATTCACCCGCTGATTTGCTTCTCCTTTTGCTCTCCCAGAGGCGCACGCCCCTGGGAGAGTTTTTTATTTCGTGAGACTTAACCTCCATCCCCCATCACGACAAGATTACATCTCAGCCAGCAACCCCACCAGGAAATCCCAGACTCTCTGCACCGACGGGACGTATAAGCGCTCGTCGGGCGAGTGCGGATTTTCGATGGTCGGTCCGCAGGAAAGCGTGTCCAGGCCGCCGCAGCGGTCGCTGATGATGCCACATTCCAGGCCGCCGTGCGTCATTTCCACCTTGGCAGGTTGACCGAAGGTCCGCTCATAGACCGCCAGGGATTTCTTTAGCAGCGGCGACGCCAGATTCGGCTGCCAGGGCGGGAACATCTTGTTGCGCTCCATGCGCGCGCCCGCCAGTTGGCCGATGGCCTCCACGCGGCGCGTGATGGCCTCCAACCGCGTGAAGACCGCGCTGCGGTGATTGCTGATGATGTGGACTTCCTCTTCGAGCGTTTCCACGACGCCGATATTGTTCGAGGTCTCCACGAAGCCAGGGATGTCAGCCGACATTTCGGAGACGCCGTTCGGCAGGGACAGCAGCAGACGCACGATGGCGCTCGATTCGGGCAGGCCCATCACGCGGACGGGACTCTCCACGGCGGTGAGCGTCAGGCGGAGTCCGCTTTCGGTGGCGGAAAATTCCTCGCGCAGAATCCGCTCAAAGTCCAGGACTCGCTCGCCACAGCGGGCTGCATTCCCCTGATCGCAGACGAAGACCGCCTGCGCCTCACGCGGAATGGCGTTGCGGGCGCTCCCACCCTGGATGCTCGCCAGGCGGATCGGAAATTCGCGCTGTAGGTCATCCAGGGCGCGCGCCAGCAGTTTGTTGGCGTTGCCGCGATTCTTGTGGATGTCGCCGCCCGAATGCCCACCCTGCAGGTCGTCCACCGACAGGCGGAAAGCTGCGCCCTGCCCCGCCGATTCCCATGCGGTGGGCATGTGCAGGAAGACCGACCCGCCGCCCGCCGAACTGATGGTGAAGACACCGTCCTCTTCCGAGTCCAGGTTGAGCAGGGTCTTGCCCGTCAGGTTGGACGGTTCGAGGAAATCGGCCCCCACGCCGCTGACTTCCTCTTCGACCGTCAGCAGCAATTCAAGCGGCGGATGCGCCACGCTTGCATCCTCGGCCAGGGCCATCATCAACGCAATGGCGATGCCGTTGTCCGCGCCGAGGGTGGTGCGGTCGGCCTTGAGCCAGTCGCCGTCGCGCATGACGCGGATCGGGTCGCGGGTGAAGTCATGAGGTGAGTCAGCCGTCTTCTGACAGACCATGTCGAGGTGTCCCTGCAGGATGAGCGCGGGATGGCCCTCCCGCCCCTGGCTGGCGGGGACGTACACGATCAGGTTCCCCACCCCATCCACCGTGGACCTCAGCCCGCGTCCGTTCGCCCAGCCGATCAGCCACTGACGGAGTCCCGCCTCGTTCTTGGTGCCGCGTGGGACGGCGGAGAGTTGTTCGAAGCGGGTGAGGATGAGGTCGAGTGCGGTCATGGATGCCTGCCTGTGTAGGATGAATTGCCCGCCCATAATACTCCCGTTACGCCCGTCGCCCCATTGCTTCTGAATGACAAACCCGCGGCGGCGCAAACGGGGTAGAATCGCGCTTTGTTCATATTCCCATGCGCGTGAGTCCCATGACCAGACCTTTCTCCGTTCGAAAACTTCTGTTCGCTTTCTTCATCGCCTTGCTGATCCTGTTGACGGCCCTGCTCCTCTGGAACGCGGACGTGACCCTTTCGCTGCTCCAGGCGACCCAAGCGGGCACGCTCAGCCTGCAAAGGATCCGCAACGAGATCGCGGCCTTCGACTTGGGCCAGGGCCTGCCCGTCACCCCGGTGGACATCCGCACCTCGCCGCTGGACGGCATGGTCCAGGTCTACGTGCCCGAAGGCGTCTTCCAGATGGGCGACGGCGCGATCGGCGATGGCCGCGACTCGCCCGTGCATCCTGTGTATCTCGACGGCTTCTGGATGGACCAGGTCGAGGTCACCAACGCCATGTACGAGAAATGCGTCCGCGCGGGCGGGTGCAGCGAGCCGACCCCGGGCGTCAACCCGTATTACGGCCAATGGATCTATCGCGACCACCCCGTGGTATACGTCAGTTGGGCGCAGGCGGACGCGTATTGTCAGTGGGCGGGGCGACGCCTGCCGACCGAAGCAGAGTGGGAGAAGGCCGCACGCGGCACCGATGGCCGCGCTTATCCGTGGGGAAATGAGCCGCCCAATCCCAGCCTGGCCAACTTCAGCGAGGCTTTGATTCATGAGGCCGTGTCCGCGTACCGCTATCCGCTGGGAGCCAGCCCATACGGCGTGCTCAACATGGCGGGCAACGTGCGCGAGTGGGTGGCGGACTGGTTCGCCGCTGATTACTACCAATACTCGCCCAACGCGAATCCGCTCGGCCCCGACTCGGGCCTGGAACGTTCCCTGCGCAGCGGCTCGTACAACGAGTCCTGGAAGGGCATCGCCATCTATCATCGTTACAACCACGATCCCAAGTCACCCGGCCTGAGCCGCGGCTTCCGCTGCGCACAAAGCACAGAATGATGCCCTGAATCAAAAACTCCCCGTCCTGTGACGGGGAGTTTTGTATTTCCACGAACGATCTTACTTGTCTTCGGCAATCGCCTTGCCGCTGTACTTCAGCGCGACGTGGGCCGCAGCGAGGCGGGCCACCGGCACACGGAAGGGCGAACAGGAGACGTAGTTGTTGCCGATCAGGTGGCACCACTCGATGGACTCGGGGTCGCCGCCGTGCTCGCCGCAGATGCCCACTTCGAGGTTCGGGCGGGTCGAGCGGCCGTCAGTGACAGCGATCTTCATCAGGCGGCCGACGCCGTCGCGGTCGAGGGTCTGGAACGGATTCTTGGGCAGGATGCCCTGTTCCACGTAGGTGACCAGGAAGTTGCGTTCGGCGTCGTCGCGAGAGTAGCCGAAGGTCATCTGGGTCAGGTCATTGGTGCCGAAGGAGAAGAACTCGGCCAGGCCAGCAATCTCGGCGGCGGTCACAGCCGCGCGCGGGATCTCAATCATGGTGCCGAACTTGTAGTCCAGCTTCTTGACGTTCTTCTCAGCCAGCACAGTGGCGGCGATACGGGTCAGGCGGGGCTGGATCCATTCCAGTTCCTTGACGGTACCGGTCAACGGGATCATGACCTCGGGCTTGACGGTGATACCGCGCAGGGTGCAGTCACAGGCGGCTTCGAAGATGGCGCGCACCTGCATCTCGACGATCTCGGGCATGGAAATGCTCAAGCGGACGCCGCGCAGACCCATCATCGGGTTGGATTCGTGCATGTCCTTGATGGCGACCAGCAGGTCTTCCTTGGCTTTCAGGCCTTCGGTCTCGCCCTTGACGCGCATGGTGATGACCTCTTCGAGGAGCTTCTCCTCGTCGGGCATGAACTCATGCAGCGGCGGGTCGATCAGGCGGATGATGACGGGATAGCCGTCCATGGCCTCGAACAGGCCGTCGAAGTCCTTGCGCTGGGAGGGCAGCAGCTCGTTCAGGGCGGCGGTGCGATCCTCGGAGGTTTCTGCCAGGATCATGCGCTGCACGATCGGCAGGCGCTCGGGTTCGAAGAACATGTGCTCGGTGCGGCACAGGCCAATACCCTTGGCGCCGTAGGAGCGGGCGCGCTGGGCATCCTTGGGATAGTCGGCGTTGGCCCAGACTTGCAGACCGCGGGTCGGCCAGCCCTTGGGCGCCTTGCGGATGTCCTTGCGGGCGGCGATATCGTCGGCCCAGTTCAGCAGGGTCATGAGTTCGACCTGCTCTTCGAGGGTCGGGGCGCTGGTGGGAATCTTGCCGATGAAGACCTTGCCGGTCGTGCCGTCGACGGAGATCCACTCGCCTTCCTTGACGATCTTGCCATCCACAGCCATCTCGCGCTTCTCGAGGTCGATCTTGATGGAGGAAGCGCCGACCACGCAGGGGATGCCGAACTGGCGGGCCACTACGGCAGCGTGGGAGGTCGCGCCGCCCTCGGAGGTGAGCACACCCTTGGAGGCGATCATGCCATGCACATCGTCAGGCTTGGTGAACGGGCGCACCATGATGGTGTCCTGTTTCTCTTCCATGGCCATCTTCTCGGCAGTGTCGGCGTCGAAGTAAGCCTGGCCGACGGCCGCGCCCGGGGAGGCGTTCACGCCCTTGGCGTAGAAGGCGCCGGTCTTCTCGGCGTTCTTCATGGCCGATTCATCAAACTGCGGATGCAGCAGGGAGTCGACCACGTCGGGGGTCACACGCAGAACGGCTTCTTCCTTGGAGATGAGCTTCTCGTTGGCCATATCCACGGCGATCTTCACGGTGGACTTGGCGGTGCGCTTGCCGTTGCGGGTCTGGAGCATCCACAGTTTGCCGCGCTCGATGGTGAACTCGACGTCCTGCATGTCCTTGTAGTGCTTCTCGAGCTTGGACGTGATATCCATGAACTGCTTGTAGACCTTGGGCATCTGGGCGGACAGGTTCTCGATCGGGTCGGCATTGCGGATGCCAGCCACCACGTCCTCGCCCTGGGCGTTGAGCAGGTAATCGCCCATCATCTTCTTGTCGCCGGTCGACGGGTTGCGCGTGAAGGCCACGCCCGTGCCCGAGTCATCGCCCATGTTGCCGAACACCATGGTCACGATGTTGACGGCGGTGCCGAGGCTGTCGGAGATGCCGGTTGCCTTGCGGTAGTCGATGGCGCGTTTGCCCATCCAGGATTCGAACACGGCCTGGGTGGCCAGTTCCAACTGCTTATACACGTCCTGCGGGAAATCGAAACCGACGTGCTTCTTGAAGACTTCCTTGAAGGTGGCGACCAGCGCCATCCAGTCGTCGGCGGTCATCTCGGTGTCGAGCTTGTAGCCTTTGCGGGCCTTGTACTCAGCCATCGGGTGTTCGAAGACCTCGTCGTCGAGGTTGAACACGGTGGTGCCGAACATCTCGACCAGGCGGCGGTAGGAATCCCACACGAAGCGCGGATTGCCCGTCAGCTCGGTCATGCCATCGGCCACAGCATCGTTCAAACCGATGTTGAGGATGGTGTTCATCATGCCAGGCATGGAGAACTTGGCGCCCGAGCGGCAGGAGACCAGCAGCGGATTCTTGGGATCGCCGAAGGTCTTGCCGGTGGCTTTTTCCACCTTCTTCATCGCAGCGAGTTGCTGTTCCCACTGGCCCTTCGGGAACTTGCCAGCCTTGCGGAACTCGTTGCAGGCCTCAGTAGTAACGGTGAAGCCGGGGGGCACGGGAACGCCCGCGCGGGTCATGTCGGCCAAGCCCGAGCCTTTGCCGCCCAACAGGGCGCGCACGCCTTCCCACGAACCGGTGTACTTCTCGGCAGCTTTCACTTCCTCGAACAGGTACACCCACTTCTTCGGGGCCGCCGCCTTCTTGACGACCTTCTTGGCGGGCTTCTTCACAGCAGCCTTCTTGACAACTTTCTTGGTTTTAGCAACCACACGAACCTCCTTACGGGTTATGAAATCGATTTAATTGTGTGAATTTTACCACAAGGAAATCGGACAAAAGTGATGACTTTTGCATACGATTGTCAGTAAGTTGGATGCAACAACAAAAGAAAAACTCACCTCCAACGCTTACGGATTTCGTTCATCGAACAAATGAAAACAGCTTTCCGATTTTGGGTAGCTTAACACCAGAACCCGCCTCCGCGCATCTGCTCCTCACAGGCCGATCCTCTTTCGAAAAGAGACCAAGGACAACGTACATCGGAGACCACCGGTTCTTACCATTTTGCAAAGGATAACACATTTCATTGTGTACAATTGTTAACCCACTGCAAAGTAAAAATAACGGTGAATCATGGATAATAGGGCCATGCCTATCAACCTTTTGGTCATCGATGACGATAACGCCGTAACCGAATTGCTCTCCCTGCTGCTCAAGTCGCATGGGTATGAGGTCACCGCGGTCAATAGCGGCCCCGAAGGCATCGCCGTGTTGCGCGAGAAAAAGATCGACCTGGTCGTCCTCGACCTGATGATGCCAGATATGGACGGATGGGAAGTCTGCAAGAGTGTGCGCAGCTTCAGCAATGTCCCCATCATCATCCTCTCCGCTCTCAACGATCCCGGTATGATCGCCAGCATCCTCGACGCAGGCGCCGACGATTATCTCACCAAGCCCACGCCCAGCAGCGTGCTGGTGGCGCACATCAAACAACTGGTGCGCCGTACGGGGACCGGGACTCTGCGGGCAACGGGACCCTTCCAGGCTACACTGGGGACTCATCCACTGGCCGCCGGCTAGCCCGGACCCTCAGCCTGACTCCGTTATGAAACGCGCCCGTCGCATGCGACGGGCGCGGGTGATTCTCAGGCCAGGGTTTTAAGCGCCTCGGCCACGGCTTGCGGAGATTCCACCATCGGCAGGTGGCCCACGCCGGGCAGTGTGAACAACTTTGTCCGCGGTACCGATGCTTGCACCTCACGCGCGCGCTCGATTGGGATCAACCCATCCGCGTCGCCGTGGATGAGAGCCAGGGGCGCGGTCAGCTTGGACAGCAGGTCGGTCGAGTCAGGGCGCTCCGCCATGGCACGCAGCGCGCCGATCACCCCCGCAGGAGTCTGCTGCTCGATCAAGGCACGGATGAAACCCTGCAGGCTGGCGTCGGCCGTCAGTTTGGGCGTCATGGCGTCGGCCACCACGCCGACGCCGTTCTGAGCCACATTCTCCGCAGTTTTGTAGCGGCCTTCGCGGGTTTCAGGTTTGTCAGCCAAGACCTGCGACGCCACCAGTCCCAGTCCGCGCATGCGCGCGGGATAGGCGCGGAAGAAAGCCAGCGCCACGTACCCGCCCATCGAATGTCCCGCCAGCGCAGCCTGAGGAATGCCCAACTCGTCGAGAAGTTCGGCCAAGTCGGCGGCCATATCGGCCAGGGTGTAGGGATCGGTGGGAGAGGCCGAAGCGCCGAATCCGCGCAGGTCGGGCAGGATCAGGTCGAAGGTCCCAGAGAGGAGAGCGGCGGTTTCATCCCAGATGGAATGATCCAGCGGATAGCCGTGGATCAGCACCAACGGAGTCCCCTGCCCTCGTCGCGTATAGGCCAGTTGCATGGGTCCTCACTTCCAGTTGATGGGGAGTTTCAATTTGCTGCCAAGTTTCGAGTAGTAATACACGAAACCGTTGTCGCAGCCGAACTCATAGACGCGGCGGGTGATGTCCACATCGGCCTTGCAGTATTCAGCCACCTTGTCGAGTTCGCCGTTACGGAACCACTCCACCGACTGCACCCCGTCGGCGGTCTTGGTAGCGCCGAGGGTGGCTTTGGCCAGCGAGTCGAGGCTGAGGCGAAAGCCCAGGGCCTTGAAGATGTCGGCCAGCATGTCGGTGGAGCGGAAGGCGCGGAAATTTTCCTGCGGGGCGTAGGGTTTGAGGACTTCGTAATCGAAGTTGAGGATATTGAAGCCCACCACGCGGTCGGCAGCTTTGAGCTCAGCCACCAGCGCGGCGGCGTCTTTTTCCCAGTACACTGCGAAATCATTGCGCGCCGTGGACCAGGTGACGCCACAGGCCAGGCCAAGTTGCGCCACGCCCGTGCGTCCACCGACGTCTTCGAAGAGCTTCTGCGTTTCAAGATCAAAATAGACGATGTTCACTGTACCTCTCAATCATCATCCAGATGCGCTTTGGGCGGCGCATTTTACATTTTTATCCAATAAACAAAATTTACGCACAGCGTTCTTCGACTTCAGGGCGCGTTGCGCTGCTCTTCGAACCAGGACTTGCCAAAAGTCAGCGCCTCTTCACGCGTGGAAACCTTGCCCGTGGCCTGCGCCTCGCGGATGGCTTCGAGCACATCGCCCACCACGGGACCCGGCTTGAGGTCCAGGGCGCTCATCAGGTCGTGACCGTCCACCAGGCGCGGCGGGGCGACGGTCTCTTCGGGTTTCTCGAAATAGTTTTCGAGCAGGATGCGGGCCACGTCCAGCGCGGCGGTCCAGGTCTCCTGTTTGAGGTTGGGACCCTGCGTGCCGCGCAGGTCGGCCAGCCCAAGCAGGACCAACTCCACGCCTGCGGGTCCGCTTTCGCGGAAGAATCGATAGATCGAGCGACGCGACGGGGATTTTCCCTCGCCCTCCATGCGGCTGGTGTGGAAGTGGAAGCGCATGTGATTCTTGATGACGACCCGCAAGCGGTTCACCTCGTCGTTGCTGAGGTGGAAGGCCAGGGCGCGCTCGGCGGCGACCTGCGCGCCCTGCTCATCGTGGTCGAAGAAGCGGACGCGGCCGCTTTCCTCCACGGTGCGGGTCTGCGGCTTGCGCACATCGTGATACAACGCGGCCAGGAAAAGCAGTCCGCGCACGGAGCGGTCGGTGTTGAGCGGCGTGTCGAAGTGGCGGGCGATCTGCTCGCGGTAGCGACCAATGCGCAGCGTCAGCAGGCCCGTGTACAGGTCGTTGGTGGCGTCGGCGCTGTAGCCCACCGCCAGCGCGGACAGGATATCCTCCAAGCTTTGCAAGACGGCCAGGGTGTGCGACCACACGTCGTGGATGTGCGGCGCGGATTGCTCCACGCCTTTCAGAGCGGTCAACTCGGGCAGGAAGTACGACAGGATACCCAGCATCTCCAGCGCGCGGATGGAAGCGTCGGGCTTGGGGCCGTCCAGGATCTTGAACAACTCATCACGCTGACGCTCCACCGAGGCCCGACCCAGCAGCGGCGCAGCCTGCCTCATCCACTCGCGCGTGGCCTTGTCGATCTGGAAGCCGAAGGCGGCAGCCTGACGGATTCCACGCAGCACACGGATGGGGTCGTCGCTCAGCGAGGTCGGTGAGCAGGCACGGATGCGTTTGGCGCGCAGGTCCGCGGCGCCTTCGAGCGGGTCGAGGACGGCGCCTTCGCGCAGGTCATATGCCAGGGCGTTGATGGTGAAGTCGCGGTCGCGCAGGTCGTCTTCCAGGGTCTTGCCGCGGAAGGAGGCGAAGTCGAGGTAGGTGCGCGTCCCATCCTCGGCGGTGTGAATGACGCGGCCCGTATCATGCTCTTCGTCGAGGGTCACATAATCTGCGCCGAGGGTGTTGGCCACCTTGCGGGCCAGCAGAATGGCATGGGCAGGCACGGCGAAATCAAGGTCATGGGAGATGCGTCCCAACAGCATGTCACGCACCGCCCCACCGACCAGATAAATTTCCTGGTCGGGCAACGCAGCGCGAACCTGGTCCACGAGCGGAGAAAACGTCAATTCAACGGGCATATAAATAATCTCAGGGCTTTCCTTGTGACGGGCAGAAAGGGCGGCGCGGCGGGCCAACTCGGGCGTGCCGCCCTGGGCGATGATGCGTCCATGCAAGCGGGCCACCCAGCGTCCCGCATAGGCTGATCGATCCTTTTCATCTCCCATCCTGCAGCTCCCCTTTCTTGAATTTATGCGGACGGTTTGTACTTGTCGAGATCCACGACACCGACGAAGCGCAGGTTGCGATAGTACTCGTCCAGGTCGAGGCCGTAGCCAAAGACGAATTTATTGGGGATCTCGAATCCGCAATAGTGGATCGGGACGTAGGCCTCGCGGCGCGAGGGCTTGTCAAGCAGGGCGCAAACCTTGAGCGATTTGGGCTGACGCGTGCCGAGCAGGTTGAGCACCGAGGCGATGGTGTGGCCGCTGTCGATGATGTCTTCGACCAGCAGCACGTCCTTGCCGCGGATATCCATCTGCAGGTCGAGGGTCACGCGCGCGGTTCCGCTCGACTCGCGTTTGCCCGCGCCATACGAGGAGACGGCCATGAAGTCCATCATGTGCGGGACGGTGATGTTGCGGCTCAGGTCGACCATGAAGGGCACGCCGCCGCGCAGGATGCAGATAAGCAGCAGGTCGGCGCCGACGTAGTCCGCGCTAATCTGCTGTCCCAGTTCGGCGACGCGCGCCTGGAGCTTGTCCGCGTCGATCAGGATTTCGGAGAGAAGGTCTTGGTAATTTTGCATGTGAATTCCGTTTTATAAAAGGGACCTCGTCCCACTAGCGTGGGACTTCGTGATGAACGCGGCAGCGGGCCTCGTACAACTCGGAGGCACCCACGATCACAACGGGGTCGTCATAGCGGGCGGGTTTGCCGTTGACCAGGCGCTGGGTGCGGGAAGCCTCGTCGCCGCAGACCATGCAGATGGCGTGCAGCTTGTCCACGCGCTCGGCCACAGCCATCAGACGCGGCATCGGGCCGAAGGGTTCGCCGCGGAAGTCCATGTCCAGGCCTGCCAGGATCGCGCGGATTCCGCGCTCGGCCAGGGTGCGGGACACGTCCACGACTTCGGGATCGAAGAACTGGGCTTCATCGATGCCGACCACGGTGGTGTCGGCGTCCATGCGGGCGAAGATGTCCTGCGCATTCTGGATCGGAATGGCGTCAAAGTTCGCGCCCGCGTGCGAGGTCACTTTCTCGACGGCGTAGCGCACGTCGATGGCGGGCTTGAAGACCTGGACCTTCTGTTTGGCGATGGTGGCGCGCACCAGACGGCGGATCAACTCGTCCGTCTTGCCGCTGAACATGGAACCGCAGACGACTTCGATGGAACCGTGGGTATGTCTCATGAGTCCTTTTCTCGCTTGCGAGGATGACTTGCGATGGCCCTATTATAGCAAACAGGCAGACGTTTTCACGTCTGCCTGTCGTTTTACCAGAAAAAAGGAACTTACGCCGCGGCGGGAGCTTCGGGGAGTTCGTAACCGAGAGCGCGCAGCTTCTTCTTGGTCGCGGTCAACGAGGACTGGCCGAAACCAGAGATGGCCAGGATGGCTTCGTCGCCTTCGCCGAGCTTGGCGATCAGTTCAGTGACGGTGGAGATGCCAGCCTTCTTGAGGGCCTCGGTGGCGCGGGCGGCCAGGCCGAGATCGTCGACGGTGCGCTCGGGCGCAGCCTTGGCGGCCTCGCGGGCCTGCTGGGCATCGACATGGCTCTGGCGGGCCTGGAGCTTCTTATAGAAGCGATCCACCTGGCCTTCGATGTCGATGAGGCGGGCGGCCTCGCCGCTGAAGAACGGGTGGCAGTTCGAGCACACGTCCACGCGCAGTTCCTTGCGGGTCGAGCCTGTGGTCCAAGTCTTGCCGCAGGAGGCGCAGGAGACCTTGGCGTCGGGATAGTAGGTGGGATGGATATCAGTTTTCATCGGGAATCCTATTCCGCCGGGGTCTCGGGCACAACATTGACGCGCTTGCGGCCGTGGATGATGTCGAACATCACCACGCCGTCGGCGGTGGCGAACAGGGTGTCATCCTTGCCCACCAGCACGTTCAGGCCGGGTTTGATCTTCGTGCCGCGCTGGCGAACGAGGATGTTGCCAGAGAGCACGAACTGACCAGCGTAGCGCTTCACGCCCAGGCGCTGGGAATTGCTGTCTCGTCCGTTGCGGCTGGAACCGCCGCCTTTTTTATGAGCCATTTCTACCTCTCACATTCCTACTTTTTCTTGTCGCTCGAAGTCTTCTTCGCAGCGGGTTTCTTCTCGGCGGTTGCCTTCTTGGCCGCGGGCTTCTTTTCCGTGGTCTTGGCGGCGGCGGGCTTCTTCTCGGCGGCGGCTTTCTTCGCCGCGGGCTTCTTGGCAGGCTTTTCAGCCACTTCCTCGACGGCAGCGACAGCTTCCACTTCAGCAGCCTTCTTGGCCTTGGGAGCCTTCTCCGCCTTGCGCTCTTCGCCTTCCTTGCCGATGAAGTCGACCATCAGGCGGGTGTACTGGTGGCGATGGCCACCGCGCACACGGATGCGCTTCTTCGGGCGGTACTTGAAGGAAAGGACCTTGGGGCCTTTGACGTGAGCCAGCACCGTGGCCTTGACCAGGATGCCGCTGACGGTTGGGGCGCCGACCAGAACCTCATCCCCATCCGACATGAGCAGGACGGGCAGGTCGAGCTTGGCGCCCGCTTCCACGGGCAGGCGGTCCACATCCAGGGTGCCGCCTTCGACGGCGCGGTATTGCTTGCCGCCGCTTTCAACGATCGCGTATCTCATTGTTTTTGACTCTCCAGTCATTCACTTCGCCGTGTGCCTGCGGGTTTCTTGCGACCCTTTGATTCATCTGGGGTGAACCTGCGCCTGCGAACGGGGAAGCTGGGATATACAAGCATTCGCCTCAGCAACACCAACTGCTGAGGCAGAAGCGGGCGGTATTATACTACGGGCGCGGCGGCCGTGTCAACGGGCGGGACGCGCCAATTTAATGGGAGCAGGCCGAGGGTCCAGGGCGTTGGACCACGCTCGGCACAGATTCAGCGCTATTTGGGCAGGATTCCCGTGATGGCGCGGGTCACGGCCTGGAGCTCGCCCGCGTGTCCCTTGATCTTCGAGACGTCGCCGCTGCGCAGGCCGCCCTGTACGTCGGTGATGGTCTTGGCGGTGGAGGCCTGGTTGTCGATGATCTTCTGGGTCATGCTTTCCAGGTTGACCAGCATGTCGATGATGTTTTTGGGGATGATAGGCAGACCCTTGACGATGGGCAGCAGCACGTCGAGGATGGAATTGGCGATGCCCGCATACTTGACCGTGAGCGTGTGCAGCGAGCCGATGGAGTTGGTCAGCTCGAGGGCCACTTCCTGGATGGCGTCGATCATGTCCTTGTGTTCCTGGATCATGTGGCCAATGTCGTTGAGCGAGTCGGTCAGCTTGTCCGAGAATTTGACGTAGGAGACCTGACCTGCGGATGTGCTGACGCTGGACAGGCCAGTGCGGCCAGAGGGCTGGGTGGGCATGGAATACCTCCGAGTTGAATTTCGGCAACTATACATTGAAACCGCCTGGTCCACAATGGCGATTGACAAACTCTCCTACCTCGTATATGCTGAAACCATCCTGACCGAAAAGGAGTTGCCATGAAATTCCCTGAATGGAAATGGGAGCACGTGCAACGCGGATTGTTGTGGATCGCGCTTCCCCTGCTGTTGGGCATCCTGGCGGCGGTGTCCTTCATCCCCAAGCCCGTGGTGGGCATCATCCACCTGGATGACGCGATCTACTCCTCCACCGCCAGCGACCTGCTGGCCCAGATCAAGTATGCGCGCGAGCACGCTGAGGTCAAAGCCGTGGTGCTGGTGTTGAACAGCCCGGGTGGCACCGTGGTGGACACGGAGGCGGTCTACATGGAATTGGAACGCCTGCGCGCGGAAAAGCCTGTGGTGGCCTCCGTCAACGGGATGGCCGCCAGCGGAGCCTACTACCTGGCCGTCGGCACGGATTACATCTACGCCAAACCAACCTCGGAGGTGGGCAACGTGGGCGTGATCGGCTACCTGCCGCCGAGTCCCTTCATTTTCGAGGACATCATCTCTACCGGGCCGTACAAACTGTGGGGCTCACCGCGCGACGCCTACCTGCGCGAGATCGACATGATCAAGGGCGTCTTCTTCGACGCCGTGCAGAAGGGCCGCGGCGATGCGCTCAAGGTGGGACCTGAAACCGTCCTGCGAGGACAGTTGTGGACGGGCGTGGAGGCCACGAAGCTCGGCATCATCGACGAGATCGGCACCGAGAGCGACGCCATCCAGAAGGCGGCGAAGATGGCCAACTTGTGGAATTACGACTCTGCCGACCTGTATGATCTGGCAGGACTCCAAACCAGCTACTCGGGCCTGTTCTTCCAGACCAACAGCGACGGCATGAAACTGCCCTACCCCGCTGAGCCAGGCCTGTACCTGCTCTACATCCCGTCCCTGCCTGCGGCAGAAAAATAGGAGGCCGACATGAAACGCACATGGTATTGGATCGCCCTGGTCGCCTTCCTGCTTCCGATCGTCGCGCGCGGACTGTGGTACTTCCCCGGTTATTCGACCCGGCCCGAGGTCAAGACTCCCGATTACGCCTCGATGAAGAAACCCGTCGCGCCGCTGCAGACTCCCAATGCGGCCGCACCCGTCAGCCAGATGGGCGGCGTGGTGATCTTTGACTCGATGCACGCCAACCAGTATCAGCAGGGCGAGATCCAGTCACTGACCGAGGCCCTGAACCTGCGCGGCGCGCGCGTGGAATATGACATGGATTACGGGACGCTCGAAGCGCGCCTGCGCTACGCCAGCGCCTACGTGACCATCGCGCCGAACGCCTACTTCTCCAGCGACGAGATCCGCATCCTGACGGGCTTCGTCGAGCGCGGCGGACGGCTGGTCGTCTTTACCGACGCCACACGCGGCACGCTCATGTACGATTACAACACAGGCAACCAGAGCCAGTTCGCCGACAGCAATGCCGTCAATCCGCTGCTGGCCTCGTTCGGCATCACGGTCAACAACGACTATCTCTACAACCTGATCGAGAACGAAGGCAACTTCCGCAACGTGTACTTCGACCAGTTCGGCAAAGATACGCTGTCCATCGGCTTGAAGCGGGTGGTGCTCTACGGGGCGCACTCGGTCAAAACGGACTCGGGGCAGATTCTGCTCTCGAGCGGCGACCAGACCTTCTCGTCGATGACCGATGCGCACGATCCGCTCGAAGGTGGAGCCGCCCTCAGCGCGGATGGCAACGTCCTGGTCTTCGGCGATTTCAGTTTCCTCAACACACCTTACAACGAAGTGGCCGACAACTCCACGCTGATCGCCAACATCGCGGACTTCCTGTTGGGCGGCATGCGCAAGGCGGAACTGGCCAACTTCCCCTTCGTCTTCAACAGCAAGACCGTGCAGGTGCTGCCGACCTCCGAAGTGCAGATGACCGCCGAGATGGTGGGCGCGCTTGGACGCATGCAGTCGTCCCTGCACTTCCTCAACGTCGACCTCAAGATGGTGGAGGAAGCTCCCCGCTCGGGCGACCTGCTCGTGCTCGGGACCTTCACCCAAAGCGACGACCTGACTCCCTTCCTGAAAGGCTTTAACCTGACGACCGAGGACTTCTCCTCTTTCATCGAGGTGCCAGGCTTCGGCAAGGTCGGGCGGACGGGCAACGGCCTGTTGCTCTTCAAGACGAGCGACCAGGGCAACACGTTGGTCCTGCTGGCCGACACCACCGACGATGTCACCACCCTGCTCGACACGCTCAGCAGCGGCCTGTACGGCTGCGTGATCCAGGGTGACATCGGCGTGTGCAGCATCGGCTATGGCGGCAGCTTCTCGGACGGCTCGTCAGGCGGCGATTACTTTGGCGAAACTCCCACGCCGTTTGAGACCCCCGTGGAGGCCACGCCCACGCCCGTGGGATAAAACCATCCTTTGTCCCATCGGGGCGACTCCCGATGGGACTTTGATTCCACACTTGAGAGGTATCCATGAGCACACGCACTGAACTTGGCTCTGTCCCCGGCTATCTGGCCAAACCCGTCGGGGCGGGTCCCTGGCCCGCCGTGATCGTCATCCAGGAATGGTGGGGCCTCGACGCCCAGACCCAGTCCATCGCGGACCGTTTCGCCGCGCAAGGCTACCTGGCCTTCGCTCCCGACCTGTATCACGGGGAACTGGCCGCCCTGGGCGACGGCGAAAAAGCCATGACCCTGGTGCAGAAATACGCCCCAGGCGCGCCCGCCGACCTGGAAAAGCTGTTCGACGCGCTCAAGTCCCATCCCGATTGCACGGGCAAGGTCGGCTCAGTGGGATTCTGCTTCGGCGGACGCATGTCGCTGGCGCTCGGGCTGCGCCGCCCCGTGGACGCCGTCTGTACCTTCTATGGCGGACAGATGCAGGTGCTCTTCGAGCAGATGCGCACGAACTTCCACGCGCCCGTGCTCGGCCTGTTCGGCGACGCGGACGTCTCGATCCCTGCGGGCACGGTCCAGGAATTCGATCAACTGCTGGGCGAGATCGGCGTGGAACACGAGGTCATCATGTACCCGGACTCGGGTCACGCCTTCTTCCGCGACAGCGACCCGAACGTGTACAAACCCGAGGCCGCCCGGGATGCCTGGGAGCGGGTGACCAAATTCTTCGCGAAACACCTCAATTAGGACGGCCGCATCCAGCGCAAAGGCGCAAAGACGCGAAGTTTGCTCCGGGCGTCTTTGCGTCCTTGCGTTTTGTACCCGCCCCGAAAGTCTGTTGCCGCTTTTTTGTGGGAAAATAGAAGCATGGACCCAACGCCCGACCAACTCGCCATCGCCCAGGCCCCGTTAAACGCGAAGACCTTTCTCTCCGGCCATGCGGGCACGGGCAAGACCTCGGCGGCGGTGGAGCGGATGAGCTTCCTGCTGTCCCAGGGCGTGCGCGCCGACTCGATCCTGCTGCTCGCGCCGCAGCGCTCCCTGCACGAACCCTACCTCGAAAGCCTGTATCTCGACCCGTACACGGGCGGCGAGGTGACTCCCGCCACGTTGGGCGGCCTGGCCCGCCGCATGGTGGACCTGTTCTGGCCGCTGGCTGCCGAGGCAGGCGGCTTCGCCCGTCCCGACCTGCCGCCCGTCTTCCTGACCCTCGAGACCGCGCAATACTACATGGCGCATCTCGTCCGCCCCTTGCTCGACCAGGGCTTCTTCGAATCGGTCACCATCGACCGCAACCGCCTGTACTCACAGATCCTCGACAACCTGAACAAGTCGGCGGTGATCGGCTTTCCGCACACCGAGATCGGCGCACGGTTGGATGCGGCTTACGTGGGCGAGCCTGCCCAGCGCCGCGTGTATGCCGACGCGCAGGAATGCGCCAACCGCTTCCGCGCCTACTGCCTGGAAAACAACCTGCTGGATTTCTCGCTTCAATTGGAAGTCTTCGCAAACGTGCTTTGGCCGCAGCCGCCTGTCCGCGAGTATATGGCCCGCACCTATCGCCACCTAATCTACGACAACGTGGAGGAAGACGGTCCGCGCGCGCACGACCTGATGCGCGATTGGCTGGCGGACTTCGACTCCGCGCTGCTGATCTACGACGAGGGCGGCGGCTTCCGCTACTTCCTCGGCGCGGACATGAGCACGGGCTTCGCCCTGCGCGAGTTGTGCGATCAGCAGGTCGTCTTCGACCAGTCCTTCGTGATGCATCCGCCCATCGAAGACCTGAGCGCCCACCTACCCCACGCCATCGCCCCGAGCCTGGTCCCGCCACCCAGCGGGGACTCCACGGGCGTCGAGGCGTTGCACATCATTCAGTCGCATTTCTATCCCGAGATGCTGGATGCGGTGGCGGGCGAGGTCAGGCAACTGCTGGACGGCGGCCTGCCGCCTTCGGAGGTCGTCATCCTCGCGCCCTACCTCTCGGATGCGCTGCGCTTCTCGCTCACACACCGCCTTGAAACGCTGGGCATCCCGTGGCGTTCGCATCGTCCCTCGCGCTCCCTGCGCGACGAACCCGCCAGCCAGGCCTTGCTGACCCTGGCGACTCTGGCGCATCCGCACTGGGAGATCCGCCCGCCGAAGTTCGACGTGGCCTACGCCCTGATGCAGGCCATCGACGGCCTGGACCTGATCCGCGCGCAGTTGTTGACGGAGATCGTCTACCGCCCGCGCGAGCTGGCGCTCGCTCCGTTTGACGGGATCAAGCCCGAGGTCCAGGAACGCATCACCTTCTCGCTCGGGCTGAGTTACTCGATCCTGCGCGACTGGCTGCTGGCCCAGCGCGAGGCGGAGCCGCTTCCGCTCGACCATTTCCTGCGGAAACTGTTCGGCGAAGTATTGTCGCAGCCTGGCTTCGGCTACCACGCGGACTTCGACCGCGTGCGCGTGGCCGCCAGCCTGATCGAGTCGTTCCGAAAGTTCCGCATCGCCTTGGACCCGACAGGCTCCACGAACCTATCGGGTCTCGGAAAAGAATACATCGCCATGCTGCAGGATGGCGTGATCGCCGCCTCGTACG
>CAZGFR010000015.1:0-9552 GCA_964524485.1 uncultured Anaerolineaceae bacterium
AAAAAAAACAGGCTGGAGAATTCTCCAGCCTGTTTCGTTTTACTCTTCGCCCAGGGCTTCCTTGGTCTTCTTGGTCTGCTTGCCGCGTTCCTCGGTATCCAGGATGCGCTTGCGGATGCGGTACGACTCAGGGGTAACTTCGAGCAGCTCGTCGTCCGACAGGTACTCGATGGCCTCATCAAGCGACATGGCGCGGGGCGGGGTCAGGCGGATCTCCATATCGCCGCGCGCCGAACGGATATTGGTCAGATGCTTCTTCTTGCAGACGTTGATCGGGATGTCCATGCCGCGGCTGTACTCTCCGACCACCATGCCTTCGTACACTTCCACGCCAGGGCCGACGAACAACACACCGCGTTCCTCAGCTGATTTCAAGGCATAGGCCGTGGTTGTCCCCGCCTCCCAGGCCACAATGGAGCCGTTCGAGCGTGAGCTCATCGGGCCAGCCAGTTCGTCGTAGCCGTGGAAGATGGTATTCATGATGCCCGCGCCGCGGGTGGAGGTCAGGAACTGATAACGGAAGCCGAGCAGGCCGCGGGTCGGGACGATGTAGACCATGCGGGTGGTGCCCTGGCCCGAGTCGTGCATTTCCATCATCTTGCCGCGGCGGCCGCCGAGCATCTCCACCACCGCGCCAACCGTCTCGTTGCTGGTCTCGATGTGGACTTCCTCAAACGGTTCGAGCAGCGCGCCGTCATCCGCCTTGTGGAAGATGACCTCGGGACGCGAGACCTGGAACTCGTAGCCCTCACGACGCATGGTCTCGATCAAAATGCCGAGATGCAGCTCGCCGCGTCCGCTGACCAGGAAGTTCTCCGCCGAGTCGGTATCCTCGACGCGCAGGGCCACGTTGGTGCGGAGTTCGTCGTACAGGCGCTCACGCAGCTTGCGCGAGGTGCCCCACTTGCCTTCGCGCCCCGAGAAGGGCGAGGTGTTGACGCCGAAGGTCATGCGGACGGTCGGCTCTTCGACCTTGATGGTCGGCAGCGCGACAGGGTTGGCGGGGTCGGCCAGCGTCTCGCCGATGCCGATGCCTTCCAGGCCCGCCAGCGAAACGATATCGCCCGCGGTGGCCTCGGGGACTTCGACCTTGTTCAGGCCGACGAAGGTGTACAGGTAACGGGCGGTCTCGGGCAGGTTCTGACCGTCGGTGGTCAGGCGCGCCAGTTTCTGTCCCGCTTTGATCTTGCCCGCAAAAATGCGACCCACGGCGGTCACACCGCGATAATCGTCGTAGCCGAGGGTGGTGACCAGCAGTTGCAACGGAGCGTCGGTATCCACCTTGGGCCCGGGGACATGCGTCAGGATCGCGTCAAACAGGCATTGCAGGTCAGAGTCCAGGTTGGGGGTGCGGCCTGCGCGTCCCACCGTGGCCTGGGCGTAGATGACGGGGAAGTCGGCCTGCTCGTCCGTCGCGCCGAGTTCGATGAACAGGTCGAAGGTCTGGTTGAGCACGCGCTCGGGTTCGGCATCCTTGCGGTCGACCTTGTTGATGACCACAATGGCCTTGTGTCCGCGCTCGAGCGCTTTCTTGAGCACGAAGCGCGTCTGCGGCATGGGACCCTCGGCGGCGTCCACCAGCAGCAGCACGCCGTCGACCATGTTCATGATACGCTCGACCTCGCCGCCGAAGTCGGCGTGACCTGGCGTGTCCACGATGTTGATCTTGGCCATCTTGCCCGTCTTGGGATCGGGGATGGTGATGGCCGTGTTCTTGGCCAGGATGGTAATGCCGCGTTCGCGTTCCAGGTCGTTCGAGTCCATCACGCGTTCTTCGACGTGCTGGTTGTCGCGGAAGGTGTGCGCCTGGCGCAGGAGGAAGTCCACCAGGGTGGTCTTGCCGTGGTCGACGTGGGCGATGATAGCGATGTTTCGGAGGTCGGTTCGTTCGATTTGCATGAGGTCTCGTAACTCGTAAAGCGGATTTTTGGACAGCGGCCCGCGGCGGAATTTTCATCCACGGCCTAATACACACAAAAACCCCGACCTGGGTGGCCGAGGCTTTCTCGGTACTTCATGAATCGTGCGGGCTGGATTGTATCAGATGGGATGGGATTAAGGAAGGGCTATGCCCGCTCCTCTTCCACTTCGAGGATCGCGCGCACCACGCGCACCCGCTGACCCGTCGAAATGGGCCGCGGGCTGACGGCGTCCCACACCTCGCCCGTCGATAGGCGCACCTTGCCATCTGTGTAGACCGTCGACTCGGTCTGGCCAACGACGCCCACCAGGCTGCGGCTGGGAGATTTCTCATGCAGCGCGGGTTCGCCCAGGTCTTTCAGGATCCCTCGGTCGATGATGGGAATGATGAGCACCACCCCAGGCCCCTTCTCGCCGATGTAGCGTCCCAGGCGATAGACGTCCAGCCGCTGGTGTTCGGGCACAATCTTGATGGAACTGGACAGAAGGATTATGCCCATGACCAAAACCAGGGACACGAAACAGAGTAAAGTTCCGACCATGCCCATCGTATTTCTCCTCGGTTGAAAAACGAACGGCGCAGACCAATGTCTGCGCCGTTTCAATTCGAGCTAGTCGAGCAGTTCCTGCGGGATGTTGCCGCCGTTCTCGGCGATCTTCTTGAGGACGGTCTTGTGCAGCCAGACGTTCATCTTGGCCGAGTCGCGCATCAGGTCCTCGGGGCAGCCCAGTTCCTTGGCCAGTTCGTTGCGGGCCTCGCGGCTGCTGTCGATGTCGAGCAGCTTGAGCAGGTCCACGATGGAGACCTTCCAGTCGAGGCCAGAGCCTTCGGCCAGGCCTTCCAACTTCTTGACCACGTCCACTTCGGAGACAGCCTGGACGGCGGGTTTGACGGGAGCCGCGGGCGCGGGCGGGACGGCGGGCGGAGCGGCAGGCGCAACGGGCCTGGAGGCCGCAGCCGACTGGACGGCGGGTTTGGGCATGACGGGAGCCGCAGGCGCGGCGTTGTCCTTCTCACCCTTGTCCGAGGCGACGGGCGTGGGGGCGGCAGGCGTGGGTTCAGGCTTTTTCAGCCCCAGTTTTTGGAGGATCGTGCTGAAGAAACTCATGATATGTCCTTTCGACAAATAGGTTGGAGGCGGACACAAGTTCCGCCGACGATGAGGTCATTATAACGGAAGGGACGCGGAACACAAGGTAAAACAGGAAACGACCTCATCCTGAGACGCACAGGCCCTCCGTTCATCTTCCTGGAGGGATGTAAGACGGCGTCTTACATCCCTCGGATAAATTACAAACCTTCCATCACGTTGCCAGCGGCCAGGATCAGGAAGCCGATCACGACCAGCCAGAACGCGAAGCCAGACAACACTGGGATGGTCACCAGGCTGGCGATCACGCCAATCGCCGCAACGGCGACGGCGATCCAGAAGGTGAGTTGTTTGGGAGCGCTGAGATTCATTTGGACCTCCAAGTTATGAAAAAGGAATATTCCGCTCGACAGCCGTCAGGCCCTTCGTCGTCTTTCCTGCAACATTAACTTGCGTTATCCAGTCCCCAGGCGCCTCCTTGCATGTACACTTCAGGATTCAGAACAGGCGCCACGCAGCCAGACCATTTCAAAACCATAGACCTGGAGCGCGTTCTTCAACCCGCTGCGTCGGGTTCGTACAAAACCCAACACAGGTTGACGCCTGCCAGCCTCTTTATACTACCATGTTTTCGAGGCAGGTTCAACCGCACCGTCTCAACCTACGCAGGGTCTTCTCAAGGTAGCTTGACGAACTATAAATGTGTCGCTCTGAGCCGAAGCCCTGAATGTAGTGAAGGGGCAGCGAAGGGTCCATGCCACGGCTAAGAGACTCTTCGGTCGCGAGGAGCGCGCGCCCTCACACCGTCCCGAAGCGGTATCCCTTCGGGAGAGCGACACAAATTGGACTTTGAGAAAGCCCTGCTCAACCTACGGCATCTCCTTGACGATCTTCATCGTCTCCACACCGACGGCATAGATGCGGGCAAGCAGGTCGATGAACCTTTAGGTATTGAACTTCTTGGCAATGATGGTAGGCTTAAGTTCCTTTCGAATCAATCATGTCGTTGCGAGGATGGCATCCACCCCTCAAACTTTGTCATGTCAATCTGGTGACTTCCCAGGCAGGCTTTCATGGTTTAATCGAAGGGCTGGCATAAAAAACAAAGAGACCCCGAAGATCGGGGTCTCTGGTTGCAGGGTCCCTAACACCTACAAGGAACTGGCTAACGGCATCGGTTTCATTTTATAAGACCGGCCTTGGAGTGTCCAGCAAAAAAAATTATAATAGACTCAAAAATTTTTTACAGCCCTTTACAGGTAAAACAACCACCATGGACAGAAAAAACTTCGGAAAACTGGTATCCGCCCTCCGCCAGGACATGGAATGGACGCAATTCAACCTGGCTGAATATGCCGACATCGACCTGGCCGTGATCAGCCAGATTGAGCGCGGCGCGAAAAAACATTTCGAGCCTGAACTGCTGGTCAAACTGGCCAACGCGTTCCACTTGACCACCCTCGAGCGCAGGGAATTCTTCTTTGCTTCCACGGGCGTCCAGCCGAACAAGATTGTGCGCCAACCGTCCGCTGCCCTGGCCACCGACACGCTGGACGCGGACAAAAGCCTCAAGAAAATGGTCAACCTGGTCGGGCAGCTGCGGGTCCCTGCCTTCCTGCTGGATGTATACTCCGACGTGCTGGCCATCAATCAGATCGCCGTGGCATTTTTCCAGATTCCCCAGGCCATGTTCGAGACCGCAGATACCACTGTGGGCGGCTATAACGCCATCCGCCTGGTATTCGGAAAGGACCTGGCCGCCCGTTCGCAGATCACAGAAAATTGGGATGAGTACGCCTTGCGTACCATGCGCTTCTTCCGTGAGGTCAGTCTCCGTTATCGCGCCCAGCCATATTTCCAGAGTTTAATGAAGGCGTTTCGCAACCCCGCCGAGTATCCGCTCTTCGACCGTTTCTGGAAACTGGCCTCGTCCGTCGAACAGGACCGTGAAGCTAATGTGGATCTGTTCTCATACACGCAAGTCGATTTCGGCCACCTGAACTACGCCACTGCAACCACAGTGTCCCTGACTCCGTATGGAGAATTGCTGTTGAATCAATATCTGCCGCTCGATGATCCAACCAGCCGCGTCTTCGACCAATTGTCCGCCCAGTGCGGACAAGGCGCGATCCGTCTGGCCGCCTGGCCTGTCAAAAAGTGAAAGACTCATACGATTGGAGGCAAAATGAAGATCGAGACCCTGGTGCAGGATTTCCTGGCCCAAAAGAAGATTGCCGTCGTGGGCGTGTCCGACCAGCGCGACACGGGCTGTAACCTGAACTACCGCAAGTTCAAGGAGAACGGCTACACCGTCTACGCCGTCAACCCGCGCATCTCCTCCTTCGAAGGAGACCCCTGCTACCCCGACCTTAAGTCGCTGCCCGAGAAACCCGACGGGGTATTCATTCTCGCCAGCCCCAAGGTGACCGAGCAGATCGTCCAGCAATGCGTGGACCTGGGCGTGAAGCGCGTCTGGATGCACTGCATGATGGGCACCAAGCCAGGCCTCGCGCAGGGCATGACCAGCGTCTCGCAAAGCGCCGTGGACCTGTGCAAGGCCAACGGCATCACGGTCATCCCAGGCTCCTGCCCCAACCAGTTCCTCAAACCCGACTTCGGCCACGGCATGATGCGCAGCATGTGGAAATTGTTCGGGTTCATGAAGGTAGCATAGTTATTTCAAGGCGACAGTTACTTTAAAAGTAGCCGTCGCCTGCCTAATCACACGGAGAAACCAATGCCTGTCATCAAAGCCATCAACCACGTAGCCGTCGTCGTTGACGACATGAAAAAGTCCCTGTCCTTCTGGCGCGACGCGCTGGGGATTCCCCTGCACGAGTTGCGCGATGTCCCCGCCGAAAAATCCCAGGTCGCCTTCCTGCCCCTGGCGGGCGCGGAGGTGGAGCTGGTCCAGCCCACCACCGACGACTCGGGCATCGCCAAATACCTCGCCAAGCGCGGACCTGGCATGCATCACCTCTGCCTCGAAGTGGACGATATCGAGGGCATGATGTCCGTCCTGCGCGAGAAGAACATCCGCTTGATCAACGAGCAGCCGCGCGTCGCCGCTGACGGCAAGAAGTATGCCTTCGTCCATCCCGAATCTACTGGCGGCGTGCTGGTCGAGTTGTATCAACTGTAGTTGAATCTACAGGATCGAGATGCGGGATGATCTCCCGCATCTTTTTTATTGCAATCGTCGATCTGCCTTTTGACTCTTTTGTGGTTTAATAGGCGTCATGCTGGATCACATGGATGCCATTCTTCGCGAGCAATGCGGCCTGGTCAAAGACAGGCCGATCATCGTAGGCGTGTCGGGCGGACCTGACAGCCTGTGTCTGATGGAGTCCATCCGCCAGGCGGGATATCCGCTGGTGGTGGCCCACTTCAATCATCACCTGCGTCCCGAATCGGACAATGACGCCACCATGGTCGAGCAGACCGCTGTGCGGCTGATGATCGCGCCCATCATCGACGGCGGCGACGTGCGCGGCTACGCCGAGGAGCATGGCATGTCGCTCGAAGAGGCTGCCCGTCATATGCGCTACAGCTTTCTCTTCGAGCAGGCTCGGAGATTGGATGCCCAGGCCGTGGCCGTCGGTCACACTGCCGATGACCAGGTGGAGACCGTGCTGATGCACTTCCTGCGCGGCGCGGGGCTGACGGGGCTGAAGGGCATGTCGCACCGCAGCCTGCTGCCCGCCTTCGACCCGCAGGTTCCCATCGTCCGCCCGTTGCTCGATCTCTGGCGCGAAGAGACGGTCGTGTACTGCGCCGCCAACGGCTTGCGTCCCATGCACGATCCCAGCAACGATTCGCTGAACTTCACCCGCAACCGTCTGCGCAATCTGCTCATCCCCACCCTCGAGACCTACAACCCCAAATTCCGCGAGGCCGTCTGGCGCTCGGCCCAAAGCCTCAAGGCCGACCATACCCTCCTGCGCGAGACCCTCGACACGGCCTGGAAGGAATGCATCGCCGAAGAGACCACGGGAATGATCGCCTTTAGCGCCCCCAAATTGGCGGGGCGTTCCATCGGCCTCCAACGGAATCTGATCCGCCGCGCGGTCGAGTCTTTGCGGCCCGGGCAGGAAGTCACCTTTGCCCTGCTCGAGCGCGCCGCGAACTTCATCAACAAGTCCGCCGCCACCCGCACCGACCTCCTGGGCGGCCTGATTCTGTTCCGCGAGGGACAATACTTCTACCTCTCCACGCCCAACGCCGAATTGCCCTTCGACAAATGGCCGCAAATGCCCGTGGACTCGGAGCCCATTCCCGTAACGATCCCCAGCGGGGTCGAGCTCGCGGGCGGGTGGCGCTTTGCCTGCGAGCATTGGCGGCTGCCTGCCCTTGCCCGCGAACAGGCCGAACGCAACGAGGACCTCTACCAGGTCTGGCTGGACGCCGAGACCCTGCCCCCCTCCCTGCAGTTGCGGATGCGCAGCGCGGGCGACCGTTTCGAGCCGCTCGGCATGGAAGGACATTCCCTGAAATTGTCCGATTTTCTGGTCAACGAAAAGATGCCGCGTCGCGCCCGTGATCGCTGGCCCCTGCTCTGCGCGGGAAAAACGATCCTCTGGGTGCCGGGCTACCGCCCCGCTCACCCCTTCCGCCTGACATCCGCCTCCCGCAAAGTGGTGTATTTCTCCCTGACCAAACCGCCTGAAAAACCCGCCGTATAAATCACAGGCCAGCCGAAAGGCTGGCCTGTTCGTTTACTTGACCTCGTTGTTCAACTGACGGAGCTTGAGGTTGATCTCGCGCCATTGGATCTTCGACACCCCGATCTTCTGGCGGATCTTGTCCATCTCCATGCCCGACTGGTAATCGCGCAGGGCGCAGGTCCAGCGGCACATGTCAAAGGAGAGATGCTTCTTGCCCAAGCCTGCCTCCTCGCCGATGTCTTCGAGCAAATACTCGAGGCGGCGCGGCGACCACGGGAAGAGCTGGTCCACGATCGGGTACTGGCTGAGATATTCCTTGTAGGCGGGCACCCAGTCGTCGGCCAGGGCCAGTTTGCGTTCCTTGTAGCGGTTGGCGGGGCTGGCATAGCGGATGAAAACCAACGGTCCCGAGGGCGCTTCCAGGTCCACGTGGTTGAGGTGGATGCCGAGACATTCGCTCTTCTTGATACCCGTCGTCAACAGGAGATACAGCAACGTGTACGGACGGGCATCGGGCTTGCGCTCGCGGCGATGACGGTCGGCCGCCAGCAGCACGGCCTGGACCTCGTCCTCGGTCAGCACCTGCGGCAGCGGGCTGATGGCCGAACGCTGGAGCACCTTCTCGGCGGGATCGATCAGGATGGCCCCGTGTTGGTGCAGCCAGCGGAAAAAGGACTTGGTGGAGGTGATGCGGCGGGCCAGGGTCTTGGGGCTGCACGGGATGGCGCGCTGCTTCTCCATCCACTCGAAGAAGCGGTTCAAGTCGTTGGTGCTGATCGCGCCGATGGTGGTATCGGGCGCGAGGAATTCCGTCAGCAGGCGCACATCCGACAGGAAGGCCTTGACGGTGTTGGGCGACCGCCCCTGGTCGTTGAGGAACATCTCCCACCCTTTCAGCGCGGGCGCGAGGGTGGTTTGAGAATTGATGTGGGCAAAATCACTCGATGGGCTCATGGAGCCTCCTTACACGATAGCGCATAATCTTTGCGTATAGTTTAGCAAACAATGGGGGTTTATGTCAACCTGCCAGCGGAACCCGTGACAGGTCACTTCCGCGGCACGGATTCGGGTCAGTGCGACAACTCTTCGGGGCGGAAGCAGGAGTCGTAATCGTAGCCGAGGATCAGGCGGTACGGCACGGGGCTGTTCGGGTCGGGCATGGACAGTTGGTTGGCGGTGCCCGAAAGTCCCAGCGCGTTCAGGATGATGAAGCGCTCGTTGGGGTCTTGCGTTGTCGTGTAATCCACCAGCACCGAGGTGGCATAGTTGCGGTTGTCTGCCGCGGAGAGGGTGGTTTCATAGCCCATGTAGTTCAGGTTCGAGGCGGCCAACACATCCTGGTTGTCGACCGTAGTGCCGTTCTGCACGTCGATCTTGATGGTCTGGCGCACGACCGCCACCTGCGACAGCGTAGTGGCTTCTGTCAGCATCTGCTGGAGGGCGGCGTCGTTCGGCAGCAACACCGACGCTCCACCCGGAGTGATCCACGAGGAGACGTACGGCGGACGGATGTAGTAGCCGCGGATGTTGGCATTGGTCAGGCGTGGGGCGTACGGAGCCAGTTTGAGCAGGTCCCCCAACCCGAGATCGGTGACGATCACGCTGGAGAAGTCGTTGTACAACTGGGGAATTTTGCTGAGCGTGTCGGTACGCAGGGCCTGGCCAAAGATGGAACGCAACACTTCCTGTTGGCGGCGTCCACGGTCGAAGTCATTGGACTTGGAGCGCGAACGGGCATACCACAAGGCCAGGTCCCCATCCATGTGGACGTAGCCCGGGCCGACGGTGTACAGCCACCAGTTATTCTCGTTGTACGGGTCGTAGGAGGGGTCGATCAGCCGCCAGTCGGTGTAGGCGCAGCCGACGGGCACATCCAC
>CAZGFR010000015.1:9652-14294 GCA_964524485.1 uncultured Anaerolineaceae bacterium
GGGCGCTTGTCCGAGCCGATCAGCAGGAAGTTGACCGTCTCGTTATCGGTGAGCGGCGGCAGGGCGGTCGGCTGAAGGTTGGGATCGGCAGCGGGCGGCGGGGCGACCGAAGTCGGGAAAAGCTGGCTCAAGTCCACGGTGGGCGTGGCCTCGGGTGGCGGGATCGGCGTCGCCGAAGCGGTGGCCGTCGGGATCGGCTGTGACACCTCGTACGGTGTCGGGGTGTAGAGCGAAGGCTGGAACGGGGTGGGCGTGGGCGAGGCGTTGGGGGCGGCCGTCACCAGCGCGAACGGCAAAGCCTGTTCGGCGGCCGCAGCGGGCGGCGCGGAACAACCCGTCTGGCTGGCAACCAGCACCAGAGCAGCCAGCAGGCTAAGGGTTACATGAAGAGGATGGGATGAGCGCATACGATAAAAGGGAAAACCGTCTCCCCCGCTTGCAGGCTAGGGCGGGAAAGGCGTGAGCGTGGGCGAAGCAGGCGGCGGCTCGGTGGGAGCAGTGGTGCTGGTCGGCGCGGATGTGCTCGTCGGGGGCGGCGTTTCGGTCAACGGCTCGGTAGGCGGGATCTCGGTCGGGGTCGAGAATTCAGGGACGAGCGTCACGCCTGGGGTGTTGCTGGGGATGGGCGTGCGCGGCGGCACGTTCGGCACCCATAACAATTGTCCCGCGCGGATGGCGGTGGAGTTGCCGAGACAGTTGGCCTGTTGGAGCAGGCTGACGGTGGTGCCGTACATCGTGGCGATGCGGTAGAGGGTGTCGCCCGGCTGGACGGCGTAGCGCGTCCATCCAAATGGAGGACCACAGGGAATCGGCGTGTTGTTGACAAGGATGGGCGGGACGAAGAGCGTGGTCCCGGGCACGAGGGTTTCGCTCAACAGACAGTTGGCCTGGCTGAGCAATGCAGGCGTGGTGTTGTAGCGGACAGCCATCCCCGCCAGTGTGTCGCCAGGCTGGACGGCGACCGCCATCCAGCCCGAGGGCGGGATGCAGGCGGGCGGCGGGAGCGGCGTGTTGGTCAGGGTGGGCAGGTCCGTGGGCGGCAGCGTGGCGGCGGGCGAGAGGGTGGCAGTCAGGAAGACGGGCACGGTCGGCAGGCTTTCGGTCGGCGTGGAGAGAGGCTGGGTGAAACTCTCAGAGAGGGCCAGCGAAAATCCCCCGACCACCAGGCCGAGGGAAATGATCCCCACCAGAATCGCCATGCCGAACTGGCGCAGTCCCTGCATTACTTGGCCCCTTTGTCCACCACGGGCCGCTCCTCCTGCGAGATGGGCAGAAGCACGCTAAAGGTGGCGCCCACCCCGGGTTCACTCTCGACCCAGATGCGGCCGTGCTGGGCTTCGGTCAACGTGCGCGCGATGGACAGTCCCACGCCCGTATCCCCCACCCCCTGGATGAGGACGTTGTCAGCACGGTACAGGCGGGTGAAGACGCGGCCCAAATCCTCGGCGGCGATCCCGCCGCCCGTATCGCTGACCTGGATCAGGACGAAGTCCTGAGATTCCTCGTTTTTCATGTCGACCTTGAGCCTGATCGTTCCTTCGACAGGCGTGGCCGCCCCCGCGTTTTGCAGCAGGTGCACCAGGATCTGTTGGAGAGCTTCGCGGTCCGCGTAGATGGGCGGAAGGCGCTTGGGCAGGTCGAGGTGAATGGAAATATTCTTCTCGCGCACCTGATTGCTGGTGTAACTCATGGCGTTATCGATGACCATGTTCAGGTCGGCGGGCTCGAGTTTGAGGTCGGCCAGGCCTGTCTCCAGCGTGTTGAGCTGGATCATGTCATCGATGAGGCTGTTGATGCGCTCGATGGAGGTCTTGATACGTTCGACGAATTTACGCTGGAGCGACCCAAGGATGCCCACCGACTCGCCCAACAGCAGGTCCGTGTACCCGATGATGGACGACATCGGCTGGCGCAGTTCCTGCGAGATGGAGGCGATCACCTCGGCCTGCTCGGTGGAACGGGTGGCATGATGGCCCTTCTCCAGTTCCAGCAGGCGCATGTTGGCTTCGGCCAGTTGGTTCTGCAGGCGGGCGGTCTGCTCGAGCGTGGCGCGCAACTCCTTCTCCATCTGGCTGACTTCAACGCCCTGGTTGGCCTTCAGGCGCGCGCGCAGGTCGAGATTCTCCTGTTGCAACTGTTCCACAATGCGCTGGGATTCTTCCTGGGCGGCGCGCAGGGCGGCCACATCGGGTCCCTTGGGCTGCTGCTTGCGAATTTCCAGTTCCTTGAGCAGTTCAGCCACGCGCTCTTCCAATTCCGCGACGCGCTTGTTCGCCAGGTCCAATGCCTGGCGGGTATGCTCGCCCTGCTGCTCGATGCGGTTGACAGTCTGTGTGCGCTGGATGATGGGCACCACCGAGACGGCAATGTTGCCAAGGAAGGCCTGGTCTTCGGCGCTCCATAAGCGGTTGGAATAAGGGGAAAGCAGCATCACACCACCGAGCACGTCCTTTTCGGGCGTGACGATCGGGACGCTGATCAGGTGTCCAGGGCTGGGCAGGCCCAGCATGTCACCCAGGCCGCGGATGTCGGCCGAGGTGCTGCTGGCGGGCATGCGCAGCGGACGTCCGCGCTGGATGGCGTTGGCCAGCATGGGGATCATGTTCTTGTTGAGGCTGCCGCCTTCCAGAATTTCCTCGCGGATCAGGTCGTAGCCACTGGCCACGATCAGTTGATTCTTGTTGTCGGTCAGGTAGATGAGGAAGCACAGGTCGGCCAGCATGGTCTGCGCGATGGCGCGGGTCAGGGTCTGGCTGATCTTGCTGGGGTTGGTCTCGGCCGCCAGCGCCAGCATGGCGTGGAAGGTCTTGGGGTCGGTGCTGTAACGTCGGCGTTCGGGACGCGGTCCGCCAACTTCGGGCTTTTCCTCGCGGTCGGACGCCGACCGCGAGACCGCAGCGGCGGGTTTGCGCGGCTGATTCGTGGAGGGTGTGGGGAAGCGCTGCGGCAGGGTCAACAACAGCGGAAAGGCCGCCATGTACGCCAAACGCAGGATGCCCGAATAATTACTGTTAGACGGGGCGATCAGATGCCCTGCATGCCCCGCAAAAAGCATGGCCATCATCACCAGGCCGTTCCAGAAGCCGTTCGGGCGGCGCACAACCAGGATTATCGCCCCCGCCAGCAGGAAGACCAGCGACGCGACCTGCCAGATCCATTCATCCAGCGTCAGGTTGTACATCATGCTGGAGGCTTGTCCGTTCCAGGTCTGCAGGCTGATGAGGGTCGCCACCACCAAAGTAATGACCACCAGAACCGTGGCGAAATCCGCGATCGGGCTGGGTTCGGGGAAACTCCACAGCCAGATGACCATGATGATGCTGAAGAGGGTGAACGCCCGGTCGAGCGGCGGCAGGCTGGCCGTGGGATTGATGAGTCCCCACCACCCCAGCAGGCTGAACCCAAACATCAAAAATTGGGCCAGCAACAACAACCCCAGGCCGAGCATGGTCCGCTTGACCTGGGGGAATTCACTGGAGCGCCAGTTGTTGAAGGAGGCGTATAACGCAAAGCCAATCGAGAAGACCAACGCGTAATGATAGAACACATCACCATTGGGATTGGCAAGGAACGTGAAGATTTGATCCAATAACGCGTTCATGCGCATTGAATTATACTGCCAGTCGTATATTTTGGGCGCACAGGGCGGCTATAATTGCAACATGCAACGAAATTCTCATGTTTCACAGGTCGCCCTGCTGTTTGCGCTGGCGCTGCTCATCGTGGGACCCTTCCTCGCCAGTGGATGGAACGCCCTGCGTCAGGCCGAATCCGCAACGGACCCTACCCGCGCGGCGCAGCTCTATGAGACGGCGGCGCAGCGTCTGTTCTGGCGGGAGGATCTGTGGGAGCAGGCGGGCCTGTCAGCCGCGCAGGCCGACCAACCCGAAAAGGCCGTCGACCTGCTAAGGCGTGCTCCGCGCCTGTCTGCGCAGGGCTGGCTGGCGCTTGGACAGGCTTACCTGCAAACGAATCAACCCGACCCAGCCTTGCAGGCGTTTCAATCCTCCATTCAAATCCATGCCCTGCCGCAGGCCTATGCGGGCCTCGCGCATATCCAGCACGAACGCGGGGATATCGAAGCCGAACGCGCCGCGTTGAAGAATCAACTGTTGCTCGCGCCTGAGGACGCCGCCGCGCAGTATCGCCTGGGACTCCTGCTCTCGCTGCTGGACATCAACGCCGCGATGACCCACCTCCAGACCGCCTCGCAACTGGACCCTGAGTATGGTCCCGTTTTCGAGACGCTGCGCTCCACCCTGACCCTGGCCGAGCTCGACCCCACCGAGGCGGGACGCCTCGTCACCCTCGGGCGCGGACTGGCGCTGGTGGACGAATGGTCCCTGGCGGCGCGGGCCTTCCAGTCCGCCGTGGACGCGGACACGAATCAGGCTGAGGCGTGGGCCTGGCTTGGGGAGGCGAACCAGCACCTCGGTCAGGACGGGCGCGCGGCATTGGATCAGGCCCTGGCGCTGAATCCCAACTCGGTCGTGGTGCGCGGATTGCGCGGCCTGTACTGGAAGCGCATCGGCGACAACCGCCAGGCGCTGACCGAGTATCAATCCGCTGCCGCGCTCGAGCCCGAAAACCCCGCCTGGAAGGCGTCGCTCGGCGAGACTTATGCGCGTCTGGGTGACCTGGT
>CAZGFR010000015.1:14394-17448 GCA_964524485.1 uncultured Anaerolineaceae bacterium
CGCCGCGCCGCAGACCTCGATCCCAACGGCGGCACGGGCCAGCAAGCGACTCTGCTGCTGAAACAAAATTTTCCGTAAAGCGTTCTCCTCTAAGCAGTAAAAATCCTCGCGTGATAAAATTTTCCCATGAACAAACAACGTTCTTTCCTCCTGATGTCTTTATTCCTGTTGATTGCCCTGGCCTGCCAGGTGCCCACCACCGCCGCCCCAACCCGCCCCATCCCCGAGGTAGCCACCACCCTGCCCTCGGGCGCGTTGATCTTCGAGGATAATTTCTCCGATGCCGCCTCGGGCTGGGACCGTCGCGCTGCCGCCGAGGGCGTCATGGACTACAGCCTGGAGGGTTTCCGCATCCTGGTCAACGCGCCGCAGACCAACTTCTGGTCCTCGACCGCGCGCGACTTGCAGGATGTCCGCGTCGAGGTGGACGAGGGCAAACTGAGCGGTCCCGATGAAAACCGCGCGGGTTTGATCTGTCGCTATGCGAAAAACAGTTATTATTTCTTCATCGTCACCCATGACGGTTTTTACGCCATCGGCCTGTTCTTCGACGGGAAGACCAGCCTGCTCAGCGGGACGGAGATGCAGGCCAGCCCGCTCATCAACCGCGGCGTGAGCGTCAACCACCTGCGCGCCGACTGCGTAGATAACGTCCTGACCTTCTACGTCAACGGCCAGCAGCTGGCCCAGGTCAAGGACGATACCCTGGCGCATGGCGCGGTCGGCGTCCTGGCTGGGACCTTCTCCGAGCCTGGCGTGGACGTTCTGTTCGACAACTTCGTGGCGATCCAGCCCTGAGGTCATCCGCTCCCGCTCATGAAGATCTTCCTCGATACTATCGGCTGCCGCCTCAATCAGGCAGAGATCGAATCCATGGCGTTGCAGTTCCGCGCGGCGGGACATGAGATTGCCGCGTCCGCCGAGGGCGCGGACCTGGCCGTGGTCAACACCTGCGCCGTCACCACGGATGCCGCCGCCGACTCGCGCCGCAAGATCCGTCACCTGGCGAACACAGGCGTCGGGGAGATCGTCGCCACGGGCTGCTGGACCACGCTCCAGCCCGAGCAGGCGGCTGCGCTGCCGCACGTCAAGCGGACCATTCCCAACCAACGCAAGGATGCGCTGGTTGCTGAGACCCTGGGCCTTCCACCGTCCGCCATCCTGCCTTTCGACCTCGAACCCATCGCGCGCGCGCCCCTGCCAGGCCTGCATCACCGCACGCGCGCTTTCATCAAAGTGCAGGATGGCTGTGACAATCACTGCACTTTCTGTATCACCACCCTGGCGCGCGGCGAGTCGCGCTCGCGTCCACTGGCTGATGTGCTGCGCGATATTCAGTCGGCGCTGCGGGGCGGCGCGAAGGAAATCGTGCTGACGGGCGTCCACCTCGGCTCATGGGGACAGGACCTCGGATTCCACTTGCGCGACCTGGTGGCGGCCATCCTGCGCGAGACGGACGTTTTGCGTCTGCGGCTGTCTTCGCTCGAGCCGTGGGACCTGGACGAGGAGTTCCTCTCGCTGTGGGACGAACCGCGACTTCAACCCCACCTGCATCTGCCCGTGCAAAGTGGCTGCGACTCCACGCTCAAGCGCATGGCCCGCAAGACCAGCACGACCTCCTTCCGCGAGCTGGTCGCCGCTGCCCGCCGCCTCATCCCCGACGTGGCCGTCACCACTGACCTCATCGCAGGCTTCCCAGGCGAAACCGCGGACGAGTTCGCCGCCACCCTGGACTTCGTCCGTGAGATGGAATTCGCAGGCGGACACGTCTTCACCTACTCCCCCCGCCCGGGGACGGGCGCCGCGCGCCTCGGAGGCCAGGTCAGGCCCGAGGTCCGCAAGGAGCGGAATCACATCCTGCGCGCCGCACTCGACGAAGCGGAGCAATCCTATCGTCAGAAGTTCCTCGGGCGGACCCTGCCCGTGTTGTGGGAGTCGGTTTCCGAGTTGGGTGAATGGGGCTGGCAGATGGAAGGGTTGACGGGTAATTACCTGCGCGTGTCGGCGTCAGCCTCGTCGCCGAGGTGGAACGAAGTCGACACGGTGGAGTTGACCGAGGTTCATGCGGGTGGGATGAAAGGCGTAATCCGTCCCTGAATCAGGAGGACTGTCACTTATGCAGGCGGGGAAACTGATTGTATAATTTTCGTGCATGCAATCACAAAAATAAGGAGCAACCATGACAGCTCAATTGATCGATGGAAAAGCGATCGCCCAGAAGGTGCGCGAGGAAGTGGCGGCAGAGGTCGCCAAACGGACGGCGGAGGGCAAGCCTCAGCCCGTGCTGGCCACCGTGCTGGTCGGAGATCGTCCCGACTCGGCGGCGTATGTGGCCTCGAAGGGCAAGGCCTGCCAGGAGTTGGGCATGGGCTCCATCAGCGAGCACCTGCCCGCCGACGCCACCCAGGAACAGGTCGAGGAGTTGGTCAAGCGCCTGAACGCCGACCCAAAGGTCAACGGCATCCTGGTGCAGTTACCGATGCCGTCGCACATCGACGAGGAGCGCGTGCTCTCGCTGATCAATATCGAAAAGGATGTGGATGGCTTCTCCCCGCTCAACATTGGCCGCCTGGCGCAAAAGGGACGCGAACCGCTCTTCGTGCCGTGCACGCCGTACGGCTGCATCTACCTGCTCGAACAGGCGGGCGTCAAGATCGAGGGCGCCAACGCCGTGGTGCTCGGCCGCTCGAACATCGTCGGGATGCCCGCCGCGCTGTTGCTGATCGGCAAGAATGCCACGGTGACCGTCTGCCATTCGCGCACCAGGGACATCGCCGCCGTCGTGCGCCAGGCTGATATCCTGATCGCGGCCATCGGCAAGACCGAGTTCGTGCGCGGTGACTGGGTCAAGCCGGGCGCGGCCATCATCGACGTGGGCATCAACTCGGTGCCCGACGCCACCAAGAAGAGCGGACACCGTCTGGTGGGCGACGTCAACTTCAATGAGGCCAAGGAAGTGGCAGGCTTCATCACCCCCGTCCCGGGCGGCGTCGGCCCGATGACCATCGCCATGCTGATGCAGAACACCCTGCGCGCCTCGCAGATCCAGAATCC
>CAZGFR010000015.1:17548-25922 GCA_964524485.1 uncultured Anaerolineaceae bacterium
TGACCATCGCCATGCTGATGCAGAACACCCTGCGCGCCTCGCAGATCCAGAATCCGTAACTTGAAATCCAAGGTTCTGCCAGCAATTGCATCTCTAACAGAATTGGAATGGCCCTCCGTAAATCACAGTCCCGTCGCAAGGCGGGACTGATCGAATCAAATCCTGGTGAGGTGAGAGAATGAAGAAGGTGTTGAAATGGGTGGGAATCGGGCTGGTGATGCTGATCGGTCTGCTGACCGTCGGGCTGGGGGTGGTTTATTTCAAGACCGAAGCCCGCTTGAACAAGGTCTATGGACTCCCAAAAGAGACAGTTGCCATCCCAACGGATGCGGCCTCCATCGCGCGCGGCAAACACGTCTATCAATTTCGCGGATGCCAGGCCTGTCACGGCGGCACGGACGAATACAACCCGCTCCTGCTCCAGTCCCAGGCCGACGGCGGCCTGCCGCACGACATCCAGGACATCGACCGTCTGCAGGGCAACGTCTACATGGACGATCCCGCCGTGGGCAAGGTCGTCGCCACGAACCTGACTTCGGGCCAGGGTGGTATGGCCGACCAATACACCGACGAGACCTGGGTGCATGCCATCCGCCACGGGGTCCGCTACAATGGCAAGCCGTTGCTGTTCATGCCCTCCACCGAGTTCTATTTCCTGAGCAACGCGGACCTGGGCGCAGTCATCGCCTACGTCAAGAGCGTCCCACCCGTGGACAACGTCCTGCCCGTCAGCCAGGTCTCAATGACAGGCCGCATCCTCATGACGCTCGTTCCCGCCGTCACCTTCATGCCCGCCGAGATGATCCCCCACAACGCGCCGCGCCCCATCGCCCCCGAAATTGCGGTCACCCCCGAGTACGGTGAATACCTGACCCAGTCCTGCAAGGTCTGCCACGGCCTGACCATGTCGGGCGGCAAGATTCCCGCCTTCCCATCCAGTTGGCCCGCCGCACCAAATCTCACCTGGGGCAGCGGTTCCGCCCTGCCCCGCTGGAGCGAAGCGGATTTCATCACCGCCATGCGCACGGGCAAACGACCACAAGGACAGCCCATCAACTCGACCTACATGCCCTGGACCTCCTTCCGCTACATGGACAATCTGGAACTCAAAGCGGTCTGGGTCTATCTGAAGAGCCTGCCCCAAAAAGATTTTGGCAACCGCTGACCTGGAGCCGGGTCCCGTTTTCGAGCCGCATCGCATCTGTGCACATTCCCCGTCCGCACGGACGGGGAATGTCTATTTAAAACATTGACATAGTATCAATCTCATACTATTATTAATTTATTAGTAGTAATAAATTGAAAGTATCAAGAAAGGAACACGATGAGCGATATCGGCGCCACCACCAAGAAATTTCAGAAGGAACTCAATGCGGGCACCTCTTCCCTGGTCCTGTTGGGCGTGTTGAACCGCAGCCCCGAGCCGATGTACGGCTATCAGATCGCCAAGATGCTCGAGGAAAGCGGACCCGACATCCCCATGATGAAACAGGGGACCCTCTACCCCGTCCTGCGCTCGCTCGAAGAAAATCGTCTGCTGGAAAGCACGGTCGAACCGTCCGTCTCAGGTCCGCCGCGCAGGTATTACAAGATCACCGAAGACGGCCGCGCCGCGCTGGCTGAATGGCTCGAGATCTGGAAACAAACGAAGAAATTCGTGGACGCTACGTTAAGAGGATGACATCATGTTTAAAACGATCGAAGAATATCTGGATGCCTTGAAAAATGCCATGAAGGACGCCGATCCTGCGCTGATCCAGGATGCGCAGGCCGACGCCCGCGAGCACCTGACCAATGCGCTGGAAGCCGTCCGCGAAAAGGCGCCCGAGGTCAGCGAGGCCGACGCGCTGGGGAAGATCATCGAGGAATACGGCTCGCCCGAAGAGACCGCCTCCGCCTATCGCGAAGTGGAGCGCCGCACCTCGCCCGTCCTCAAGCAGACCATCAAGCCGCAGTCGGCGCTGGGCCGTTTCTTCGGCGTCTACCTCGACCCGCGCGCGTGGGGCGCCCTGCTCTACATGTTGATCGCCTTCATCACGGGCATCTTCTACTTCACCTGGGCGGTGACGGGGGTGTCGCTCTCGGTCTCGCTGCTGATCCTCATCTTCGGCTTGCCGCTGGCGCTGCTGTTCCTGCTCTCCGTGCGCGGACTGGCCCTGCTCGAAGGCCGTCTGGTGGAAGCCTTGTTGGGCGTGCGCATGCCGCGCCGTCCGCTGTTCTCTCACCAGGGCATGAAGTGGATGGACCGCCTCAAGGCGCTGCTCACCGACAAGGCCACCTGGCTGATGCTGGTGTACATGGTCGTTCAGTTCGTGCTGGGCACCGCCTACTTCGTGGTGATCGTGACAGTGCTGAGCATCTCGCTGGCCTTCATGGCCATCCCGTTCCTCCAATCATTATTCCCTGGCACAGCCATCATGTACTACAACGGGACCTCACACTCCTTCCCGACCTGGTCCTATCCGCTGTGCGTACTGGGCGGCTTCCTCCTATGGACTATCTTCATGAACATCGCGCGCGGCGTCGGCCAGTTGCATGGACGCTTCGCCAAGTGGATGCTGGTCAGCGAATAACATGGAATCCACAGCGACTCGATCCCCCAATTGGGGCCAAAAGTTCGTGCAATTTCCTGTCACCCGCATCTTCCTGGGGCTGGGCGTCCTGTTCGCTGCGCTGATGCTGATGCAATCCGCCCTGGACCTGATCCCTGGCATCCATCAAGGTGTCCCCGAGGTGCTGGGCGCGGCTGCCGTGGCGCTGATGGCCGTTCTCGCCTACGTTGGATTTGTCCGCCTGGTGGAGAGACGCGCAGCCACGGAGTTATCCACGGCGGGCGCGCCACTCGAACTCGGAAAGGGCGTGCTGCTCGGCGGAGTGCTCTTCACTGTCACCATTGGCTTGATCGCGCTCTTCGGCTTTTACCATGTCTCGGGCTTCAACCCCTGGACCGTGCTCCTGCCAGCCCTTAGCCTGTCCATCGTCTCGGGCGTGGTCGAGGAATTGCTGATCCGCGGCGTGCTTTTCCGCATTATGGAAGAAGCGCTGGGCACCTGGCTGGCGCTGGCGATCTCTGCGCTGCTCTTCGGACTGATGCACATCTCCAACCCAAACGCCACGCTATGGGGCGCGCTGGCCATCGCCATCGAGGCGGGCATCATGCTGGCGGCGGCCTTCATCTTCACCCGCCGATTGTGGCTGGCCATCGGCATCCACTTTGCGTGGAATTTCGTCCAGGGCGGGGTCTTCGGGGTGGCGGTATCAGGCAACGGGGTCCAGGGGCTGTTGCAATCCACGCTCAGCGGTCCGCCCCTGCTCTCAGGCGGCGCGTTCGGCGCGGAAGCATCCATCTTCGCGGTGATCGTCTGCCTGGCCGCGGGCGTTTACCTGACACGGGCCGCATGGAAAAAAGGAAACTTCATCCAACCCTTCTGGGTCAGATAGCCAAAATCGTTCTCACAGCCCCGCAGGCAGCGGGGCTTTTTCATCCTTGGCTTCGGGTACAATCCTGGGATATCCATTTCTGGAGGCAGCTGCATCATGGAATACCTTGAGATTGCGCGGACAGGAAAAAATGACTGGTGGCGATACCTGATTTCCTTCCCAGGCATCCTTATCGTATGGATCTTTGGAGGGGTTCTGCTTACCCTGCCCTTTGTGTTTTGGGTGTTGGGCGACGGCAATCCTGCCACCACCTACGACTCGACGGGTTTCATCGGCATCCCCGTGGTGGGGAATTTCATCCTCGTGATGATCACCTTCTTCCCCTTCATCATCGCTACTCCGCTGGCGGTACGTTTCATCCATGCGCGCCCCGTGCAGACCTTGATCACAGCTGCGCCGCGGGTCCGCTGGGGCAGGCTGCTGGCGGGGGCGGCGGTCTGGTTCGTTCTGGCCGTGGTCATCTCGGTCGTCGAGTCGGCTTTATATCCAGGCCGTTACGTGCTGACCCTCCAACCGCGGGCGTTGCTTGTGTACGCGGTCTTTGCATTGCTGCTCATCCCAATCCAGACCACGGCCGAGGAGTTCTTCTTCCGCGGTTACCTGCTGCAATGGATGGGGTTGATCCTGAAGAACAAATGGCTGTTGGCGCTGATCAACGGTGTGATCTTCCTCCTGCCGCACCTCGCCAACCCTGAGATGTCGGTCTCCTCCAACGCGCTCCTGATGGCCCTGGGCTATTTCGCCTTCGGCTTCTTCGCCGCGCTCATCACCCTCCAGGACAACGGCATGGAACTGGCCCTCGGTCTGCACGCCGCCAACAACCTGATGGTGCTGTTCGTCAATTATCCCGTCAGCGCCCTGCCCAGCCCCTCGGTGTTCACCGTCCAGACATTGGATTCAGTCTACGGCCTGGTCTCGACCACCGTCGCCTTGATCGCGTTCACCCTCTTCTTTTCCGCGACCTCCCAAAAGGCGGATTCCCCCGCAAAACCCGCGGAATAGTTTTCAGTTTTGATAAGTGCAAATCGGGAAGATGGTGCTATCATCGGATGCGTGGGCAGCATAACAGCCAACAACGCCTCCGCCCACGTATTCCAGCCTGCTCTCACCGTCACAGTTCCATCGTTGCCGAGAGCGGCTGGAATTCATTTATGCCCAACAAAAAGTCCCGCTGGATGGCGGGACTTTGCTTTTGCCTTATTCGTATCTGAATCGCCAGACGCCCACGGTGAAGAAGACCGCCGCGAAACCGACCAGCACGCCCGCCTCGGGCAGGATATCCAGCAGACCGCGCCCGCGCAGGACCAGGTCGAGCAGTCCCTGCATGGCCCAGGTGGTCGGCAGGATCTTGACGATCTGCTGCACCACAGGCGGGAACAACTCCAGCGGATACCAGCAGCCGCCCATCAGGGCCATGACCATGCCGAACATGGTGCTCAACCCGCTGGCCTGTCCCTCGGATTTGACGAAAGTTCCCATCGTCGTACCGATGGCCGCCGCGGCCAGGGCCGAGGTCAGCATGACGATGAACAACGCTAACGGCTCACGGCCCCAATCCAGTTTCATCACGAAAATGCCGAACAACACCAGGATCGTCATCTGGATCAACGCCATGAATACCTGACCCGTGATCGTGCCAAACAGATAGGTGGCCTTCGTGGTCGGCGTGGTCAGGACGCGGCGCAGAGTGCCGATCTGGCGTTCGTAGGCGAACAGGCCCGAGATGCCGAACAGCGGGATGAATACCCAGGTGATCAACTGCCCCGCCGACTGGTTGGCGCGCGGGTCGTACTCCACCTCGTCGGGCGTGGACCCCTCGACCACGGTCACGCGTTCGGGCGTCTGCGCCTGGGCGGTCTGGGCCAGCTTCAGGGCGTCGTTGAAATAAGCCTGGCGGTCGGTCTCCGACTCGAAGGTCCCGTTGGATTCGGCCTCCTGCACAGCCATATTGGCCGCATTGACCGCGCTGCTCACCCGTCGGATCGCAGTCTGCACGGCGCGCGCCGCCACGGTCGCATTGAGGTTGTTGGGCTGCTCACGCAGGTCCACCTGCGCGGCGCCATCCTGAATGGACTGCAGGTCCAGCCCTGCGGGCAGGATCAGCACCACCGAAGCGCGCCGCGCGTCGAACTGGCTTTGCGCTTCGTCGAGCGTCAAGACCTCGGGCCGCACCGCCGTGGACTTTTCCAACTCGGCCAGGATGCCCTGTGACACGGACGTCTGGGCCTGGTCCACGACCACCAGGCGGATGCGGGCATCCCCGTCGCCTGAGGGGGTGCCGCCCGCCATGATCAACGTGAAAGCCACGGGCAATATAATGAAGAACAGCAATTCCGCCGCGCTCGAAAAGCGGATGACCGCGTCCTTCCATGCGATTGCGAAAAGTTTTTTCATTATTCCACTCTTCCCCCTCTCCCTTCGGGAGAGGGCCAGGGTGAGGGTTATTTCTGCGCCAGATCCTTCTTCCCGAACAACGCCACCGAGACGGCGAACAGCACCACGCCCATGATCAACAGCGCCGCAATCGGCTGGACCAGGTCGATCAAGGTGCCGCCCAGCCCCAGGGTGGTGAAGCCATCCAGGGCCCAGGCATTGGGCGTGATCTTGCTGGCTAGCTGCACGGGCAGCGGCATCTGCTCCAGGCTGATGAAACTGCCGCCCAACGCGCCGAAGATCAACATGACCGCCGAACCCGTGTTCGCCACTTGCGCAGTGGTGCGCGCCGTGGCCGTGATGAGCATGCCCCAGCCTGTGGCCGCAAAGACCGCCGCCAGCACCAGGAGCAGCACGCCCAGCGCATCGCCCCATTTCAATTGGAAGATCAGCGACGAAGCCACGATCAGGATCAGCATCTGCGCGACACCCGTCAGGAAGATGCCGAAAACCTTGCCGCCCAGGATCTGCACCGAAGAGGTCGGCGAAACCAGCAGGCGCGGCAGGGTGCCTTGCGAGCGTTCCGCCAGGATCGAGCGCCCGCCATAGCTGACGGTGTACATCAGGAACATCAACGCCATGCCAGGCGCTATATAAGCCAGGGCGTCGAACTGCACTGCTTCCCCGCCCTGCGTGGACGAATTGACTTGGATGGCAAGCGCGTCGCTGGCAGGCTGGTCTTGCAGCCGCTGCCCCATCGCCGTCCCTGCCGCCTCGGCTTGTTGGGTCGTGATACGTCCACTGGCAAGCATCTGCAAAATGGCGACCTCGCCGCCCAGCCGTCCCTCTTCCACGCGACTGAGGAACTCGTCCACGATGGCCTTGATCACGCCCGCGCTGGTCGGTCGCTGCGGATTGGCATACACCTCGATCTGCACCGCCTCGGGCATCGCCCCCGTCGCGGTGTAGTCCGAGGGTTGCGGGATGATGGAACGCGTAAAGCCTGCGGGAATGATGATCGCCGCCGCAGCCTTGTCCTCGTCGATGGAACGGCGGGCCGCTTCGGGGTCGGACCCCAGGGTGGGCTCCACCAAATCGGCCAGGTCCGCCGATTGGAAGGTATCCACCAAAGCCTGGCCAATCTGGCCGTCGTCCAGGTTGACGATCATCACGGGGATGTCGGAGAGGCCGCTGCCGCCGTTGCCGCTGAAGCGGCCCGTGACCAGGCCCAGGCCCAGCGTCAATACGAAGGGCGCGGCCAGCATGAAGATCAGGGCTGCGCGGTCGCGAAACGCCAGGCGCACGTCTTTGAGACCGATGAGAAAAGTCTTGAGCATGGTCAATCGCGCAGCGCGCGCCCCGTCAGATGCAGGAAGACCGCTTCGAGGTTTGGCTCGCGGATGTCGATGGAGCGGATCTTGATGCCGCGCTCGTTGGCCTTGGTGACCACACCTGCCAGCACATCCTCAGCCTCGGGGCAGATGACCGAGACTTCGTGGTCGGTGGCCTCGGCCTTGATGACGCCTGCCACGCCGCCCAACGCGGACGCCAGCGCCTCGGAGTCATCGTTCTCGCCGACGTGCAGCACGAGCGTCTCGCTCTCGCCCACCTGGCGGGTGAGTTCCTTCTGCGTGCCGATGGCGATCAACTCGCCGTGGTCGATGATGCCAACGCGGTCAGAGAGTTCCTCGGCTTCTTCCATATAGTGCGTGGTGTACAGCACGGTCATGCCCTGTTTGTTCAGGTCCTTGACCGTGTCGAGGATGGCGCGGCGCGACTGCGGATCGATGCCCACGGTCGGCTCGTCCATGAAGAGCAGCTTGGGCTTGTGCAGCAATCCCACGCCAATGTTGACGCGCCGCTTCATGCCGCCCGAATAGGTCTTGACGCGCAGGTTGGCCTTGTCGGTCAGGCCGATCTGCGCAAGGACCTCGTCCGCGCGGGCGGTCAGGGCCTTTCCGCTCAGGCCGTACATCTGACCCCAGAAGACCAGGTTCTCGCGGGCGGTCAAATCCTCATACAACGCCAGGTCCTGCGGCACCACGCCGATCACCCCGCGCACCGCCATCGGCTCATGCGTGACGGAATGCCCGGCAATGACGGCATCCCCTGAAGTAGGCGTGTACAGCGTGGACAACATCGAAATGGTCGTGGTCTTGCCCGCGCCGTTCGGCCCGAGCAGGCTGAATATCTCGCCTTCCGCGATGTTGAACGACACACCCTTCACCGCTTGAAAATCACCATAATGTTTGACGAGGTCTTTGACCTCCAGAATATGGGTCATGCCAGCCTCCTGAAATGAAAACTACAAAATATACGGAATAGGCTCAATTATGTTGTATCGAATGATATAGGGATATGGCACAGCCATGACGCTGGGCACCTCCACCGTCCCTATGAATTCATCTGCCATATTTTTTCAACAGTTCGCGCAACCGCTCGTGCGGCAGCGCCTTGACCGTGATGCCGTCCTTGCCTGTCATGGTCTCGGCGGCGACCATCGCGTTCAGGATGGCCTCCTCGGTGGCGTAGACGGAAGCCGCAAACAGCGGGTCGATTC
>CAZGFR010000015.1:26022-36419 GCA_964524485.1 uncultured Anaerolineaceae bacterium
TTCAGGATGGCCTCCTCGGTGGCGTAGACGGAAGCCGCAAACAGCGGGTCGATTCTGTCATTGGAGAGGGCTTGCAGTGTGGCCAGGCCGTCCTCGCCGCCGTGAGCCGCGCCCGGGTTGGCCGTGGAGAAGGCCAGGAAGATGTCGCCGCTGCCGTTTCCGCCCAGGCTGCCCGTGCGGGCCATGCCGAGCGTGGCGCGTTTGGCGATGCGCCGCAACTGATGCGGGAGCAGCGGCGCGTCCGTGGCGAGCACCACGATCAGCGAACCCTGCTCGGCCAGCGGATTCTCGCCGTTGGTGAAGGGCGCATCCTCGGTCAGGTGCTGGCCGACGGGCACACCTGCCACCGTCAGCTGGTAGCGGCGGCCGAAATTGGCCTGCACCAGCGCGCCGACCGTCCAGCCGCCCAGCCGCTCGGGCAGTTTGCGCGAGGAGGTGCCCGTGCCACCCTTGAACTCGTAACAGATCATGCCCGTCCCGCCGCCAACGTTGCCTTCGGGCAGCGCCCCGCCCTGCGCGGAAGCCAGCGCCGCCAGCACGTGCTCGGGCTCCACGTGGAATTGATTCATATCATTTAGCCAGCCGTCGGCGGTCTCGGCCACCACGGGACAGGACCACTTCTGGAAGAAGGCGTCCTGGCTGGCCTGCCACTGGATGATGGTGTCGCGCACGATGCCCACGCTGTGGGTGTTGGTCAGGCCAATGGGACCTTCGAGCAGGCCGCCCTCGTCCACCCAGGCCGCGCCCGTCATCTCGCCGTTGCCGTTGAAGGCGAAGGTGCCTGCGAAGACGGGGTCGTGATTCGTCCCTCCGCGCGGGTGGAGGACGGTGACGCCCGTTCGGGCCGAGTGGCCTTTGATGACGGTGGCAAACCCCACGGTCAGGCCGGGGATGTCGGTGATGGCGTTGAGCGGACCGGGCGTCCCCTCCAGCGGAATCCCCAAATCGCGGGCACGGGTCATAGTTCCTCCAAATAAAAAATGAGAGGCGGACTTCAGTCCGCAATAAGGATCAGGCCAGTCCCACCAGGCGCTCGGCGATCTGCCGCATCACCTCGTCGGGCACGCCGTCGGCGGCGCGGGATTGGACGCGGGTGTCGATGCCGTCGTTGACGTAGTCCACCACCACGAAGTCCTCGGCCAGGGCGATCTCGGTCGAGAACCAGTCGAGCTTGCAGATGGCGGCGATGCGCCTCGTCAGGTCGCGCAAGGGAGCCAGGCCATAACGGGACTCGTCCTCCGCAGTGACCACCGAGTAGACGTGCGTCTCGGGATGCCACCAGCACGGGAAGGCCTCGCCCGCCGCGTAGAAACAGCGGAACCAGGCCACACGCCCGTCGAGCAGGCGCGGCTGGACGATGGCCTGGATCAGATACTTGTGCGTGGGGAACTCGGTGCGCGCGCGCAGCACCTGCTCGAGCGACTCCGCGCCCAGGATGACGCCCTCGCCCCCGCCCCCGTTGGACGGCTTGATCACGAAGCGCTCCCCCAGCGGAGAGAGGTCCAGCGGGGCGACGACGGGCTGCTCGACGAAGGGCGCCAGCAGGATCGTATAGGGCGTGTTCAGGCCCGCCTCGATCAATTCGAGGTGCATGGTGGCCTTGTCCTCGGACCAGAGCGAAAGCTCGCTGGGATTGATGCGCCGCGCGCCGTACTCCCGGGCCCAGCGATTGATCGGCTCGAAGCGGATGTCGCCCTGGGCGCGGTCGAGCAGGGCGCGGAAGTTGACCTCGCCCTGGTAGAGCGCGGTGATGGCCTCCAGCAGGTTGGTGGGGGTCACCTGCCAGAGCGTCTTACCTTGCGCCACGCAGGCGCGCTCGACCATCCCGACAAAGGCGTCGTCGTATTCCCAATACCAGGGCAGACATATGTCGTAGAGGAGCATCCAGGCCATTATAATGGGCAATATTGTCCAGCGGCAGCCACTTTGCGCGATATCAAGGGCGGCAGCCTTTCGCTTTTATCTGGACGAAGTAGGGAATCCCCCCATGTGCTGGAGGCGGAGAATGGAAGAAAATAGGATTTGTGAAGACTTTCGTGGCGCCTGCGCCCTGTTTTTCTCCAAGAGGATCCAGGAATGAACACAAGAACCACCAAGGCTGAGCTGATCGCAAAGTTGAAAGCCGCCCAGGCGCGGATCGTCGAACTCGAGCGCGCCCTGGGACCCCGGGGCGGGTCCGCCGAGTTGGGAAACGTCTCGGCCGTGGAAGACGCCCTGCGCAAAAGCCAGTCACTGCTGGCCGAAGTTCAACAGATCGGGCACATCGGTCACATCGAATGGAGCGGAAAAGGAAAACAGCTATCCTGTTCCGATGAACTGTATGAAATCCTTGGGATTCCATACGGCACGATCATCGACCAACGGACCATCGCAAATATGATGGATTCCAATGAATGCAAGCGCCTCGAAGAGGAGGACCGTCAGGCATTTTCCCATCGGCGCGATATCGATTATGAGTACCGCATTCGACGGGCCGATGGGAACGAACGCTGGCTGCACCAGCATGGCAAGATCACGTATGATGAGCAAGGCGCACCGATTCGTATGATAGCCATCCTCCAGGACATCACCGAACATAAGCAGGCGGAAGAGGAGTTGCGACTTAGAACAGCGCGTTATCGGATGGCGCAAACCATCAGTCATGTCGGCGATTGGGAATATAACCTCCAAACGACCCATTTCTGGGGTTCCCCCGAAGCGAAACGGATATACGGATTCGACCCTGAACAAGCGGATTTTTCGGTAGATGATGTCGAAAATTGTATTCCGGAAAGGGAACGAGTCCGCCAGGCTCTGGTTGACTTGATCGAAGCAGATAAACCATACAACCTGGAATTTGAAATCCATCCGAGGGATTCTTCCGAACCCAGAATCATATCTTCCATCGCTGAATTGCACCGGGATAAACAAGGCAATCCGTTTGTCGTCGGAGTCATCCAGGACATCACCGAGCGCAAACAGGCAGAGGAGGCTTTGCGTCAGAGTGAAAGCCGTTTTTCAAGCGCGTTCGAGCATGCCACGATCGGTATGGCCCTGGTATCCCCTCAGGGCGGCTTTATCAAGGTAAACCGCGCTTTATGTCGCTCCTTGGGATTTAGAGAAACTGAACTCCTGACCAAAACCTTCCAGGAGATCACCTATCCCGACGACCTCGATGCAGACCTGGAAAATGTCCGCAAATTGCTGGGCGGCCAGATCCAGGCCTACCAGATGGAGAAACGGTACTACCATCGCTTGGGACATTTGGTATGGTGCCTTCTCGGCGTATCGCTGGTCAAAGACGAACAGGATAAACCGCTTTATTTCATCTCGCAAATCCAGGACATCACCGACCGCAAACACGCGGAAGAAAATTTGCGCCAGCGCCTGACCGAACTGGAGGTTTTGTATACCAGCGGATTGCTTCTAAACCGCCTCTCCAGTCCGCAAAAAATCGGCGAAAAAGTCATTGAATTGCTGGAGCAAAAAATGAACTGGCATCACAGCGCCATCCGTCTGTACAATTCTGTAGACCGGTCACTTAATTTGCTTGCGTTCAGTCAGCCCATGTTGGCCGATGAACAGGAACGTCAGAAAGGAAAAGAACTCTTAGAAAAAAACGTGATTGAATCTGACGAAGGACTGAGTGGCTGGACAGTGCGAAACAATAAAGCCATTCGTGTCAGCAATGTCAGTAAGGATCCCCGTTACCACGAGTCATTTACAGGCATGCATTCGGGCTTATACGTGCCGATCAGCCTGGGCGAGAATGTGATCGGAGTGATTAGTATCGAGAGTAAGAAGGCGGATGGCTTCAGTGAAGCCGACGAGCGTTTCGTTGCCACGCTATCGAATCAAGCGGCAATTGCCATCGAGAACGCACGCCTAAACAACGATCTCGAACGGCGAATGCGCGAAAGCCAGTCCAACCTGCAAAACTTCCTCGATACCGCCAGCGACCTGGTCCAAAGCCTGGATGAAAACGGGAGGTACCTCTATGTCAACAATGCCTGGTGCGAAACGCTGGGCTACACCTCGGAAGAGGCCTTGCAGCTTTCCATGTTCGATGTGGTGGACCCACTTCATCACGAACACTGCCAGCAGGTCATGCGTAGCCTGATTCTCAGCCAGCATCCCACGCAATTAGAGATACTCCTCAGGACCAAACTAGGCGCGACCGTGATTGTGGAAGGCAGTATCAGCAGCCGCAGGGAAATAAATGGAAAAATCATCACCAGTGGTTTCTTTCACGATGTAACCGCGCGCAGGCAAGCTGAAGACGCACTGCGTGCCTCCGAAGCCCGACTAAACTTTCTACTCTCCAAGACTCCTGCTATGATTTTCTCGGCCAATCTGAACTATCCCCTCCAAATCACCTTCATAAGCGATTCGGTGCGTGAGATCGTTGGCTATGAACCGCAACAGTATTACGAAGACCCGGGTTTCTGGATCAGCCTCATCCACCCCGATGACGTGGATACGGGCATGCTGGCTATGCAGGGATTGATCGAAAAAGGTCATGCGGTGTGGGAAAGCCGTATCCTCCGCCCGGATGGAAACTATCAGTGGATGTCCACCGGGGCGAGCTTGCTGCTCGGCGAAAATAGTCAGCCGCGTGAGATCATCGGCTTCTCGGTCAACATCAACGACCGTAAACAGGCCGAAGAGGCCTTGCGCCAGAGCGAGGAACAGAACCGTCTGCTGTTTGAGGAAGCGCCCGAGTCCGTCGTGCTGTTCGACGATCACGGTCGCATCCTCCGCATGAACCGCGCCTTCGAAACCCTCACCGGCCACCCACGCGGGATCTTCCTCGGCCGCACGGCCAAGCAGACCGATCTCCTCCCCCCACAGGAGATACAGACCCTCTGCCAGTTCATCGAGGAGAACTTCCGCTCCGGCGCCGAGGTCACCTCCTCGAATTTCAAACTCACCCGCGCAGACGGCACCTCCCGCAACGTGCAGATTAACGTCTTCCCCCTGCGCATCCAGGGAAAGGTCCATTACCTCTCCACCATGCATGACATGACGGCTGAGAAACAGGCCGAAGAGACCCTGCGCCTGGCCAACAACGAACTTGAACGCGCCCTGCGCCTCAAGGACGAGTTCCTCGCCAACATGAGTCACGAACTCCGCACGCCGCTCAACGCCATCCTCGGCATCTCCGAGAGCCTCATGGAGCAGGTCGCCGGCCCCCTCAATGAAAAACAGGTCAAGTACACCCAGACCATCCAGGAGAGCGGCCAGCATCTTCTAACCCTGATCAACGACGTGCTCAACCTCGCCAAGATCAACGCCGGCAAGGTGGAGCTCGAGCGGGGCCGCGTGGATGCTGCCGCCCTGGCCCAATCCTGCCTGCGGTTGGTGCGCGAACTCGCGCACAAGAAGGGCCTCGACCTCTCCCTCGAGCTCGATCCTGCGGTCTCCCACTTCTGGGCTGACGAGCGCCGCCTCAAACAGATGATCGTCAACCTGCTCTCCAACGCCGTCAAGTTCACCCCCCAGGGCGGGCGCATCGGCCTCGAGGTCCGTGGCGACTCGCGCAGCCGCATCCTCCACTTCAGCGTCTGGGATACAGGCATCGGCATCCGTCCCGAAGACGTCCAACATATCTTCAAGCCCTTCGTCCAGCTCGATGCCAGCCTCGCCCGCGGCGCGCAGGGCACCGGCCTCGGCCTGGTCCTCGTCAGCCAGATGGCGCGCCTGCACGGCGGCTCGGTCCACGTGGAAAGCCAGCCCGGCGAGGGATCCCGTTTTACCATCTCCATCCCATGGGTGACCGCTGTCCACACAGGTCCCCTGCCCGCCCAGCAGGTTGCATCCGCTTCGGTCGGCGGGCAGCCCCAGGCGCAGGCAGCGCGGCCCACCGTCCTGCTGGTCGAGGATACCGAAGCCGTCACCATACTCCTCCACGACTACCTCGAAAGCCGCGGCTACCAGGTCTTCGTGGCCCGCGACGGCTTCGACGGCATCGCCCAGGCCCAGCAGGTCCGCCCGCAGGCCATTCTGATGGATGTGATGATGCCCGAGATGGACGGCCTCGAGACCACCCGCCGCCTGCGCGCCCTGCAAGGCTTCGAGAGCACCCCCATCATCGCCCTCACCTCCCTGGCCATGTCCGGCGACCGCGAACGTTGTCTCGCGGCCGGTATGAACGATTACCTCGCCAAACCCGTGAAACTGCAGGAACTGCTCTCCATGCTCGAGCAATACATTGCGCCGCGCAGGGAAGGAGGCGCATGAACAGTTCCATCCTGATCGTGGACGACGATCCCTCCGGCCGATTGACCCTCGAAACGATCCTCGAAGGCCAGGGCTACACCCTGCATATGGCGGAGGATGGACCCAGCGCCCTGAGCCAGGCGGAAGCGCTGCGCCCTGACCTGGTCATGCTGGACGTGATGATGCCCGGCATGGACGGGTTCGAGGTCTGCCGCCGCCTGCGCGCGTCACCGCCGCTGGCCGAGATCCCCATCCTGCTCCTCACCGCCCTCGACGACATCGTCTCGCGCCTGCGCGGCATCGAGGCGGGCGCCGATGATTTCCTTACCAAGCCCATCGACCGCCAGGAACTGCGCGCGCGCGTCCGCACCATTACGCGCCTCAACCGCTATCGCACCCTGCTCGAACAGCGCGAAAGCCTGCGCGGGATGGCCCAGAAACTGGTCACGGCGCAGGAATCGGAACGTCAGCGCATTTCGCGCGAACTGCACGACGAACTGGGGCAGGCCCTCACCGCGCATCTCATCGGCCTGCGGCTGCTGCAAGACGACCTTGCCGACCAGGGCCCGGCCTTGCGCGATCGGCTCGATCCGCTTATTCTGGATACAGTGGATATCCTCGACCGCATGCGCCAGCTTGCCCAGGACCTGCGTCCGCCCGCGGTGGATACGCTCGACCTGCCGTCCGCCCTGGACTCCTTCTGCCAGGAATACGGCAGGCGTCTGCGCCTGCCGATCCTGTTCGAGGCGGAGCCCATCCCGCCCACCTCGGACATGGTGGCCATCACGCTCTATCGCTTCCTCCAGGAGGCGCTGACCAACGTGGCCCGTCACGCCCAGGCCACGCGCGCCTGGGTGGAGCTCTCCAGCGAGGACCAGTCCATCTCCCTGACCGTACAGGACAACGGGCGGGGCTTTCAGGAGGGCGCTCACACGAACGGGATCGGGATCCAAGGGATGCACGAACGCCTGACCATCGCCGGGGGCAGCCTGACGGTGCGCTCCGCGCCCGGGCGCGGCACCATCATCACCGCCCTGCTGCCGCTTGCCACCGTGGAGGCTAGATGATCAAACTCCTGATCGCCGAAGACCACCAAATGGTGCGGGCGGGCCTGCGCGCTTTGCTCGAAAAAGCGGGCGGGATCGAGATCGTGGGCGAGGCCGCCAACGGCCAGGAGGCGGTGCTGCTGGCCCAGAAGCTCACCCCGCACGTGCTGGTCATGGATATCCGCATGCCGATCCTGAACGGCATCCAGGCCGCCGAGCGCATCCGCGAATTGAAACTGCCAGTCAACATCGTGCTGCTCTCCATGTTCTCTGACGAAAGCCTCGTGCACCAGGCGCTCAAGAGCGGCGCCAAGGGCTACGTGCTCAAGTCGGCGGCCAGCGAGGAACTGCTCTGGGCCGTGCAGGCCGCCCATCGCGGCGAGACCTTCCTCAGCGGCCCGGTCTCGGCCATCGTCGTGGACCAGGCCCTCAATCCGCGCCTATCCGGGGCCCCGCTCGAACCGTTCGACAATCTCTCCCCGCGCGAGAAGGAGATCCTCCAGTTGATCGCCGAGGAACACACCAGCGGCGAGATCGCCGCCATGCTGGCCGTCAGCGAGAAGACGGTGGAGAAGCACCGCGCCCATCTCATGGAAAAATTGGGCGTGAAGAACCTGGCCGGGCTGGTGCGGCTGGCGGTCAAGTATGGCCTGGTGGATCGCGAAGCATCATAGAGAATCCTGCCGGATGGTGGGGAAAACCCCCATTGGACGAATCCATCCAATAGGGTACAAATAGACAGGTTTTTTTCTGGTGAAAGAAGGAAGGTGAGAATGTCAGGTACTGTTTTGATCGTGGACGATGAAAGCGCCGGGCGCGATACGGTCGAGTCCATCCTGGACGGCGAAGGCTACGCGCTGTTGATGGCGTCCAACGGGGCGCAAGCCATCGAAATGGCCCGCACCACCCAACCTGATGTGATCCTCATGGACGTGATGATGCCCGGCATGACCGGCTTCGAGGCCTGCCGGCAGATCCGCAGCGACTCGGACCTGGCCGAGATCCCCATCATCCTGCTGACCGCCCTGGATGACCGCAAATCCCTGTTGACCGGGCTCGACGCAGGCGCCGACGACTTCCTCACCAAGCCGTTCGACCGTTATGAACTGCGCGCGCGCCTGGCGGGAATCATGCGCCTCAACCGCTATCGCAAACTATTGCAGGAGCGGGACAACGTCGAGCAGGAACACAAGAAACTGCAGATGGCCTACGAAGCCACCATCGAGGGCTGGTCCCATGCCATGGACCTGCGCGACAAGGAGACCGAAGGTCACACCCAGCGCGTCACCGAATTGACCCTCAAGATGGCCCATGCCCTGCACGTCGGCGAAGAGGAGCAGACCCACATCCGCCGCGGCGCGTTGCTGCACGATATCGGCAAGCTGGGCATCCCCGATTCGATCCTGCTCAAGGAAGGCAAATTGACCGACGAGGAATGGGTGCTCATGCGCAAACATCCTGTACATGCCCACGAGATGCTTTCCCAGATCGAATATCTGCGCCCCGCGCTGGATATCCCCTATAATCATCACGAAAAATGGGACGGTACAGGCTACCCGCGCGGCTTGAAGGGCGAGGCGATTCCCCTGGCTGCCCGCATGTTCGCCATCGCGGACGTGTGGGACGCCGTCACCTCCGACCGTCCCTATCGCGCCGCCTGGACCAAGGAACAGGCCTTGACCTACATCATCGAAAACTCGGGCACCCACTTCGACCCCGCAATGGTGCAGGTCTTCCTGAAGGTCATCAAGAAGGAACTTTGATTCCCCATAAACAGCACGGCCGCCGATGTGCATCGGCGGCCGTGTTTCTTTACTTCGGCCCTATCCCTTTCCGAGAACGGGCGCGGACCTTTGGAAGGCGTCCGCCAATTTCTCCCAGCGGACGAAGAGCGCCGCGCCGAACAACACCAGCCCCAGGCCCGTCAGGGTCATCGAGGCGTTGAAGGCGTCGGCGTAGTTGACTCCGCCCCAGGTGTGGGTGGAGGCCATCGTGTACTGGATGGTCAACGTCAGCGCGCCCAGCAGGATGGCCGCCGCGCCGCCCGCGGGCTTGTTGGCTTTCACATTCCCCTTGCTGAAGTCCACACCCTGCCACACGGCGGGGATGCGGAAGAGCAGGAAGACGATCAGCGTGAGCACGGTGGTGTACACCACCGCATCCACCGGCATGGACTTGCCGCGCAGGGCGCGCGAGACGGCGATGTGGATGAAGCCGATCACCACGCCCGCCACCAGGGCGATCAGCGCGTCGCGGTAGGACTTGTCCGCGCCCTTGATGAGCAGCACCGTGGCGCGGATGCCCATCACGCCCAGGGCGATGCCCGTCAGCACGAAGAGGATGTACAACCACTGGAAGGGCGCCAGCGCGGCCATCGAATCATAGTTGGTCGGGAAGAGCGCGGCGCAGGTGGTACCGATCCCACCCAGCAGGGTGAAACCGCCTGTCAATGCCATCAGCAGGATGCCGATGAAGCGCAGGAATTTTGCGAAGAAACTGTTTACAGACATGGGAGTCTCCTTTCGGGAATTAAAAGGTCACGCCTGGGGCGTGACCTTCAGAGTCTTATTCGGGATGAAACCGTATTGCACTTTCAATTGTCGGACCCTCAGTCCGATCCCACCCAGCCGGCCGAACATGATGCCGAGGATGGCGGACATGATGAAATCCGCTTCGGGGGTGAAGTACGAAATGCGCCCGAGGATCAGTTTTGCGATGACCAGGAACCAGATCAGGAAGAGATAGACGCGGTCCAGCGAGAGGGTCACCGCCCCGAGGTCTTCATCCGCTTTCATCGGGACGATCAGGCTCAGCAGCGCCCCAACCGGGATGAAGACCGCGAAGACCATCGCCACGCCCTTCCAACTGAAATATCCGTGGTCGATGTCGCGGAAGAAATACACGCAGAACAGGGCCGAGAACTGTACCAGCAGGAAGGCCCGCAGCCAGATCTTGAAGCGGCTCTTCTTCATCTCGCCCCGCAAGGGCTGGAGCAACGCGAGGATTCGCGCCCTATCCATACTTGAAGCCCGCCACGAAACAAACCGTCATCAACAACAGCAGCCCGGGCAGGACCTTGAAGATGGTCTCGCGCGAGAGGATGGGTCGGCCCGCCTTGAGGAAGGAGAGCAGCAAGCCGCCCAGACCGATCAA
>CAZGFR010000015.1:36519-50888 GCA_964524485.1 uncultured Anaerolineaceae bacterium
GGATGGGTCGGCCCGCCTTGAGGAAGGAGAGCAGCAAGCCGCCCAGACCGATCAATGCCCCGCCCACGCCGACCAGCGCAAAGGCGGGGCGGGCGGCTCCCTGTGCAGCGATCACGATGGGCAGCAGGAAGATGGTCAGGCCCGCGATGCCGTGCACCACGGCGATCACCGCTGTGGGCAGTTTGTTCTGCATGGGGATCGTGCGGGTCAACACCACAGCCAGGAACCCCAGGATGGCGAAGACCAGGTACGGGGTCCGAAAGGCGGGCAGGTGCTCCCAGACCAAACCCAGGGACAGGGTCAACGGGATGACGGTCGAGACGATCACCACCACAGGGGCGTCGAGCACGTCGAAGCCGAGGATGATCAGCAACAGTCCCGCCACGAGCAGCACGCCGAAGGCGATGGTGTAGGCGATGATCGGGGCCGTGGAGAGGTCGTTGATGCCCACCACGATCTGGTAGGCGGCCAGCAGCCCCGTGGCAAGCAGCAGGATGCGGTCGAGCATGGACATTTTCATGGTGAACTCCGTAGGGGCAAAAGGTCTTTCGCTCCTACATTCTCAGAATGCCTTCATCGCCAGGATGATCATCGACGAAAGCATGTACAGCGACGCGTATTTGAACAACCCGAAGTTGACGCGCTCGGACTGCACGCGGAAGGTGGCAAAGGCCAGCAGCAGCAGGCCCGCCGTCAGGACCGCAATCAGGCGCAGGTAGCCCGCGCTGACGCCGATCAGCACGCTGGCCCAGCCGATGGCGACCGCCGCCAGCACCGACGAGACCGCGATGGTCGCGCGGGTGAAGGTCTCACCGTAGGTCGAGGGGAAGGTCGGCACGCCCGCGTTGGCGTAATCCTCGCGGAACTTGATCGAGAAAGTCAGCGTGTGGGTGGGGATCCAGAACAGGATGGCCAGCGCCAGCAGGATGCCCACCAGGTCGATCTGCCCTGTGGCCAGGGCCCGCCCCGAGAGGATCGGCATGGCGCCCGAGATGCCGCCCCACACGATGCTCCAGCAGGTGCGGCGCTTGAGCCACAGCGTGTAGACCACCACGTCGAAGAACCAGCCCGCGAACACCACCGCCCCATACAGCGGAGCAATGAGCAGCGCCCCGCCCACGCCCAGGATGGAGATGACCATGCCCACCCAGAACACCTCCGCGCGGCTCAATTGTCCAGCCGCGGCGGGACGCTTGTGCGTGCGCTTCATCTTGGCATCGATGTCGTGGTCGTACCACATGTTCAGGATGGTCGAGCCGCTGATGGCCAGGAAGAGCGTCAGCGAGACGCCCAGCAGCGTGGGCAGCCCAATGGGCGTGCCCGCGCTGAGATAGCCCGCAATGCCCGTGGCGAGCAGCAGGCCCGTCTGGGTCGATTTGATCAGCGGCCAGTAGAGGCGGATCTTGTTCACAAGAGCAGACATGGTTACTCCTAAAGCGAATTTCGGATTTCGACGGTCGAGCCTCGTCTGAGGCGTGATTCTAATCCAATATCGCCTTTGTGCTACCGCGCGCAGCGAAAGCCGACGCCCGGGCTGAAGTAGGTGGGCGTGGCATTGTTACGGACCCACACGCGCAGGTCCATGTCGTAGGTATCCTTCGAGCCGCCGCGCAGGAAGCGGTAGTGCATGCCTTCGTACACGTCGCCCGTCCACTGCCAGACGTTGCCCGCCATATCGTACAGGCCGTAGGGCGAAGCCGAGTCGAGCGTGGCGTAGCCGTCATAGGTCCTGCCGTTGTAGAAGCCGACGGGGCTGGTGCGCGAACCGAAGGTCCGCATATCCTCGAACGGGTCGCGTGAGGAATAGAAGTTGGCGTTGTTGCGCTGGATGTCGTCACCCCACGGGTAGGGACGCCCGTCGGTGCCGCGCGCGGCCTTCTCCCATTCGACTTCGGTCGGCAGTCGTCCGCCGTTGTATTTGCAGTAGCCCCAGGCGCCGAACCAGGTGACCATCGTCATGGGGTGATTCTCATACCCCGCCTGGACCGTGAAGCGGGTCCCGTTAAATTGGATTCGCTGCGACGGGTCATTCAACGGCAGGAAGAGCCAGTCCCCTGCCTTGATCTCCTCCTCGTGCTTCACGCCGCGGAAGACATCCCCAGGGTAGTAGCCGACGATCTGGTCGCCCTCCACCTTGACGGAACCATCCGCCAGGGCCGCGTTGAGGAAGTCCGCATATTGGGCGGCCGTCACATCCGTGACCATGATCTCGTAGGCTTCGGTGGATTTGATCTCTTCGTGCTGGCCAAACTCGAATTCGCCCGCAGGGACCTGCGCCCAGGCGTTGGGGTCCACGCCCGTGTCGAAGGCGGGCATCGGGGCATTCAGGTCCACGGGGGCGCAGGCAGCCAAAAGGATCGTCATTGCGAGGAGAGCGGCAGCTCGACGAAGCAATCCCCAGTTCAGTGCAGGAGATTGCTTCGGGCTGCGCCCTCGCAATGACAGAATGAACATGGATTTCATTTCATCACCTCCTGCGAGAGTTCCTGGTCCTTTTCCTCGCTCCAGCGGCCCTTGCCCTTGAACAGGTCGGTCAGCCGCCAGACCATCACGACGGCCAGCAAGACGAGCAGCATGCCCAGCCCGAAGTCGATGGCGTACATCAGGCCGTTGACCAGCGGCTGCTGTTCGGCTTCCGTGATGAACAGTCGCTTCATCTCGAAGATGGTCACCGCCGCCAGGGCGATGTCCGAGAGGATCAGGATGGCCCAGCCGTACAGCTGACGCACCTTGCCCTTCAGGCCGATCATGTCGCCGTAGTAGAACAGGATGATGGTGGCGATGATGGCCGAGAGCGCGTGCCAGTGTCCCGTCAACTCGATGCGTTCCTCGCGGGCGGGCCACACGCGGAAGATCTCGTCCAGTTTGACGGCCATGAAGATGCCGATGCCGCTGGTGGTGAAGTTCATGAACAACATCTGCCAGGTGGGACCGAACTTGAGCGGGTCCTGCACCAGCGCGCCCAGTTTTTGTAGGAAGGTCGGCTTGGCAAGGTGGGCCGTGCCATCCTTGATGAGCTTGTTCCAGCTCCAGATCAGCAGCAGCAGCGCCGCGAACATCGAGGGCGTCGCGCCCACGTAGATGATCATGTGCGCCACAGGCTCGAGCGGCGTAACCACACCCCACACGCCCAGGTTGAGCACAATGGTGCCGAGGATCATCAACGGCATGGCGAACTTGTGCAGGATGCCCTTGAAGTTTAGCCAGCGCCCGACGATGAGCGTGATCATCACGGCGATCAGCGCCAGCATGATGTGCAGGTGGCCGATGATCGAGTATTCCATCACCGTTTTTTCGGGGTAGCGAATGATGTTCTCGGCCAGGAAGGTCTCGAAGCCGTGGCCGTAATACGAGCCAGGCACGGCGCCGAACAGGGCCGAGAGCACCGTGGTCACAGCGGTGGCGAAAAAGGCCGCGCGCTCCAGGTCGAATCCGCTGCGGGTGTGGGCGTATTCCTTGTCCGTGACGTAGGTTTCTTTATCCCACGGCCAGAGCGCCACACACAACAAGACTCCCGCGAAGAAGATCAGCGACAGGCCCGTGATGTACAGTCCGTGGAAGGCCCAGTTGTGGCCGAAGTAGGCGAAGCCCATCCCGAAGATCATAGTCAACAGGTAGCCGACCGTGATGAGCACATTGACGGCCGTCTTGAAGAAGGGCTTCATCTTCAGCAGGCCGGTGATCATGTAGGTCTCGATGGCCACCACCGCCATGGCGATGGAGTGGTACAGGATGATGATGCGCCCCTCGCGCTCAGCCTGCACGATGTCCATGTGCAGGAGCTTGATCACCACATCGCGCACGCCCATCTCGGCCATCGGCCCCGAGAGCATGCCCCATACCGCCGTGACCATGCCGATCATGGCGATCGCCACCAGGATGAGTCCCTTGGTGGCGCCGAACAGGTAATTGAAACGAGACTTGATAAATTGCATGTGCATGCCTCCATTTTCCCTTACCCCTCTCCCGGCGGAAGAGGGGCTTGGGTGAAGGGATATTCTATCCCTTTCGGGTGAAACCGATGGTGAACGCGCCCGTCATCAGGAAAAGCAACGGGGTCAGGATCAACATGACGAACTCGGGGCTGAAGAACAGCAGTTGCGCGCCGACCGAGATGAAGGCCAGCGCGATACCGCCCAGGCCGATCAGCAGGCCGCCGATGCCCACCCAGTAGAAACCTTTAGGCGCGCCCTTGGCAAAGAACGGGCCGAGGAAGATCACCAGCCCTGCCACGCCGTGGAAGAGCGGCACCGAGACCTTCTTGAGCACGTCCAGGCCGCCGATGCTCGAGACCGCAATGGCCACGAATCCGACCGCCGCAAACCACTTGAAGTAGGTCTTCCAGGCGGGGAAATACTCCTCCGCGATGCCCATCGAAATGCCCAGGGGAATCAGGCTGGCTACGGTCAGTACGTAGGGCGAAGCCAAAATTCCCAGGCCGAGGAAGATCAGCAGCAGCCCCGAGACGAGCAGCACCGCAAACCCCATCAGATAGTACAGGTTGTGCAGCGCCTTGTGCAGCGTATAGCGCTGGTAGAAGTACCAGCACAGGTACGCGGCCAGCAGGCCCGTGAGCAGAAGGAAGATGATATCTTTCATGGCGCATTCTCCTTGCGAACAGGATGTGGCAATCGCAATTGCCGTATGTGAATTATGGCACAATTAGACTCGCATTTCTGTGACATAAATCACACTGCGCCTGGACCCCTTCCCTGCTCCCGTTTTCGGGCATTGCCTATGCGCTGGCGTTCCACGCTTCGAGCATCCGCCGCGTGGACGGGAGCGCCAGGTAGATGACCAATCCCGTCCCGAACAACGGTGCAGGCAGGAACATCGAGAAGCGGTGCACCTCGAAGATGGCGTTGTGCAGCCCGAGCGGATAGCCCGCCAGCATCGACATCGTCCCCGCGAAGATGCCCAGCGGAAGCGCCCAGGTTTTCTTTTGCAGCACCGCAAAGATGAAGACCGCCCAGGCGGCTGCGCCCCACCAGCTGACCTGCTGGCTCATCACGTACATGCCGTTCCAGAAGGGATCGTTCTGCGAGGTGGTGTACTTGGCGATTGGCGCCACCCCGTCGATGAAGGTCAGCACGTAGGCCAGCCCCGCTACAAAGGTCAGCGCGATGATCTTCCTGTCCACGCCGCCGATCAGGAGCATCCCGAACCAAAGGACGGCGCCCAGCCCAAAGACCGAAAGGGTCGGCACGGGCAGGTGGCTGTCCATGGCGGGGATGGCTGGGAAGAATCCTACCAGCAATTGGATGGTCGCCGCCACCGCGCCCCAGAACCAGGCCCACTTCTCTCTGTGGAAGAACCCGTAGAGCGCCGCCGCCCAGATCGCCCCCGCTGTGATTCCGATCCAGCCGAGGACGGCGTAGGTGAAGCGGACCGAGGTGGCCTCGTCGAGGCGGCCTGCCAGGGTCTTCGCGTTGATCAACAGATTGTACTGCTGGGCGATCAAGTAGAAAGTCAGCAGGCCTGTCAGGATGCCGAGGACGGCAAGGGCAATTCCAAGTGCGCGATTGTTTTTCATTTTGCTCTCCGTTTTTTTCATGGCCAGTCACCTGGCGGGTATAATACTCTGTGAAACATATCACGAAGATCGCAAAAAGTCTTTGACTTAAGGCAAATCCTCACCCGGCTCGACAGGCAGGTCCCCATGCAACCTCTGGAAAGTCTCCTCCTCGCCAACACGGTCTTTGCATCCCTGGCTCCATCCGACCTGAAAGAATTGGCGCAACTGGGATCGACGCGCACCTACCCCAAAGAGGAAAAGGTGATTCTGCACGGCGAGGTCTGGCCGTATCTCTTCCTGGTCGGCGAGGGCAGCATGGACGCCGTGAAGGAATCTCCCGAGGGGCGCAACCTGCTGGTCACCACCTTCCCCACGGGACAGATATTCTGGGGGCTGGCCTTCTTCCAGGCGGATGCGCCCATGCCCGTCACGCTACAGGCGCATGAGCCGAGCCGCCTGGTTCTTTGGCACCGCGACGCCGTCATGCCGATCCTGGTCCGCAACGGGCAAGCCGCCTGGGAACTCTGCCGCCTGATGGCCGTGCGGATGCAGTACGCCAGCGGCATCCTCGAAGGGCTGGCCTTCCAATCCGTGGCGGGACGCCTGGCGCGCTTGCTGCTCGAACACTTCGAGACGGCGGGGGAATCCTCCATTGCGCGGCACCTGACCCTCGACGAGCTGGCCGCGCGCGTCGGGTCCACCCGCGAGATGGTCTGCCGCGCACTGTACAGTTTCTCCGATCGAAATCTGATCGAGGTCACCCGCACCGAGTTCGTGTTGAGGGACAGGGATGGGCTGACCAGGTTGGTCGGATAAACGTTCTACCTGTCAGGACGGGGGCAAAGTTTAAAGAATTGCGCTGCGCATCCACGGGGATGCACGTATAATTAATTGATCCTACTGCCATGGGCCTCATGTTCAAATTCCTGACATCCGCTTCTTCCTCCGATCCTACCGAAGCGCAGGACCTTACCGAGTGGCGCGAACGCGTCCTCGAATGGGTGCTGCGCGGCATTTTTGCATTTTGGATTCTGGCGTTGATCAGCGGGGTCAATAACGTCATCGCAGCCTACCGTCAGGAAAGGATGGTGCTGGAAAATGCGCTGGAGCAGGCGGCACTGATCATCAGCCTGTATCTGATCCTGACCGCCTTGTTCGTGTTCGTCACCTTTCAACGCGGATTGAAATATGAGTTGCGCGCGGTCATACTCCTGGCCCTGCTGTACTCGGTCGGGACGATGGGCCTGGCACTGACCGCGCTCAGCGGCGACGGCCGCATCTTCCTGTTCGCGTTCGTGGTGATGACGGCCATCCTGTTCGACCTGCGCGCCAGCCTGACCGCGTTGGGCGTCAGCTTGTTGACCCTGTTCGTGATCGGCTTCCTGGAAGTGAACGGGAAACTGACCGTTCCCATCGAACGGCAGATCAACTCGGGCAATAGCGGGGCCTGGTTCAGCGGAACTGCCGTCTTCATTGTCCTCAGCGTGGCGGCGCTCATCTCCATCACCTACCTCCTGCGCGCCTTCGAGCGCAGCCTGCACGCCGCCCGCGAAAGCCTCAGCCGTGAGCAGCGCATCGCGCGGACGCTGCGCATGTTATCCAACGTGAACCAGATCATCGTCCGCGAACAGGATGAGAAACGCCTGCTCCAACGGGTGAGCGATGAACTGCTCTCCAGTCACGAATATTCCTTCGTGTGGATCGGCCTGGTCGAAGCCGACGGCGTCACCTTGAAACTGGCTGCCCTGGCGGGCGAACCGCTCGACCCAGAACTCTTCACCACCCATCTTGACCAGGGCGAGGGACTGGGCTGCGCCATCCAGACCCTTCGGCAGCGATCTCCTGTGGAGGTCATGTCTCAACGGGAAAGAAACCTCTGCCTCAATTGTCCACGGCTCGTCCATCATCCCAGCCGCGCAGCCGTCGCCCTGCCTTTGGTCCGCGATGAGCGCCGACTGGGCGTGCTGGTGGTGGACCACGCCGAGCCGTTGGGCGCCTTCGACCCCGAAGAGGTCAAACTTCTCTCCGAACTGGCCGAGGATGTGGGTTATGCCCTCGAAAAGATGCGCGCCGATGAGAAGCTGCAGAGTCACGTGCGCCACCAGACCCTGCTGGCCAACCTGACCCGCCTCTCGCTCGAAACCTCGGCCCTCCCGCAGATGCTGACCAGCATGGCGGAACATCTGCGCGCCGCCTATTCGGCCGATGGCTGCTACATGGCGCTGCTCAACCCGCAAGGGACGGAATCCCTGCCCGCCGCCGCCGTGGGAGAGTCAGCCGAGGCGTTCCTGCGGGCAAAGCTCCCTCCACAAGAGTTCGAACTGGGGCGCTTCCACCGCGAGACGGGCCAGCCGCTCGTCGTGGAGAACGCGCCCAACGATCCGCGCATCAGGCCCGAGGTCCAGCAGCGGTTCTCGGTCGGCGCGCTGCTGGCCGCGCCGCTCACCGCCGATAACACCCCGCTCGGAGGCCTCTTCCTCGTCTTCCACAAGCCGCGCATCTTCCCGCCCGAGGAGGTGACCGCCCTGACCCAGGCCGCCAATCAGGTGGCGCTGGCCGTGGCCAAGTCGAGGCTGGATGCGCAGATCCAGGCGCGCGCCATCGAGTTGGAAAAGCTGTATGCGTCAGCCCAGGACATGGTCGCCAGCCTGCTCGACCCCTCGGCCCTGCTGCAAAAACTGGCCCGTCACGTGGCCGAGGCGCTGGATGTCACCAGCACTTTCGTGATGAGCGTGGACCCGACCCGCGAGGTCTTCATCGAACTGGCCGAATACTGGACCGACCAGGCCAGCCCCGCCGAGCAGAAGTCGGAAGTGGAAGTGTGCTTCCCGATGCAGAACTATGTCGCGGTGGTGAACGCCATCCTGGCGGGCGAGACGATCACCCTGCACCGCGACGACGTGAGCCTCAGCGAACCCGAACGGGACCAGTTCCGAGAATACGACGTGCAGAGCATGTTGTTCGTGCCGCTCATGGCGCGTGGACGATTGCTCGGCGACCTGGAGATCTGGGAGAGCCGGCGGCGGCGTGAATTCAGCGAGGCCGAGATCCAGCTGGCCCAGGCCATCGCCGCGCACGCCGCCGCGATCATCGAGAACGCCAGCCTGTACAAGCAGATGGAAGAGAGCGAGGCCTACTTCCGCGCCCTCTCGGAGAATTCGGCCGAGGGCGTGGCCATCCTGGATGTGGACGGAAAATTCACCTATGTCGCGCGCACCGTGGAACGGATCCTCGGGTACAACCCCCAGGATGTGACGGGGCGTTATGCCTTCGAGATCATCCACCCCGAGGACCTGCCCGCCGCGCAGGCGGTCTTCGAGGAATGCGTCCAGGAGGCGGACAGGCTGCTGCAGATGGAGTATCGCGCCAGGCACGTGGACGGGACCTGGCGGCAACTTGAGATCACGATGAAGAACCTGTTAAACGAGCCCGCCGTGCGGGGTGTGGTGGCCAACTTCCGCGATATCACCGAGCGCAGGCAGGCCGTCGAGGCGCTCGCGCAGCGCGAGGCCTACTTCCGCGCCCTGATCGAGAACTCGGCCGAGGGCATCGTCATCCTCGACGAACAGGGGATGATGCGTTACGTGGCGCCCGCCGAAGAAAAGTTGACGGGCTACAACCCCGAGGAAGCCGTCGGCCAGAGCGTGTACAGCAACATCCATCCTGAGGACCTGCCGAACGTGATTGCCGCCGTCCGGGAAGGCATTGCCAACCCAGGCATCGCCAAGGTGGTGGAATATCGCTTCAAACGCATGGATGGCGAATGGCGGTACTTCGAGGCCACGGGCCACAGCCTGCTCAACGACCCGCACATCTCGGGATTGGTCATCAATTACCGCGACATCACCGAGCGCAAACTGGCCGAGCAGGCCATCGCCCAACACGCCGAGGACCTGGCCCAGGCCTACGACAACACCCTGGCAGGCTGGGCGCGCGCGCTCGAACTGCGCGATGAGTTGACCGAGGGCCATACCCGCCGCGTGACCGAACTGACCCTCAGCCTGGCCCGCGCGTTCGGCATTGGCGAGAAGGAACTGGCGCACATCCGCCGCGGCGCCTTGTTGCACGACATCGGCAAGATGGGCATCCCCGATTCCATCCTGCACAAGCCAGGTCCGCTCACTGCGCACGAAATGCGCATCATGCAGATGCACCCACAGTACGCCTACGAGCTGCTCTCGCTCATCCCCTTCCTCCATCCCGCCATCGACATCCCCTATTGTCACCACGAACACTGGGACGGCACGGGCTATCCGCGCGGATTGAGGGGCAGGGAGATCCCGCTCGCGGCTCGCATCTTCTCGGTGGTGGACGTCTGGGACGCGTTGACCACCGACCGCCCGTATCGCGCGGCCTGGTCCAGGGTGCGGGCGCGTGAATATCTGCTGGCCGAGTCAGGTTGTTATTTCGATCCAGAGATCGTGCAGAAATTCCTCAGGCTGATCGACCCCCAGCTATAACCCCGCGTCACGCGACAACAGATCGGCCAAGGTCTCACGGCGCTGGATCAGCCTGGCCCGTCCATCCTCCAGCCACAGCACCGCAGGCCGCCGCGCTCCGTTGTAATTGCTGGACATGCTCAACTGGTACGCGCCGCTCATCGGCACGGCCACCCATTCCCCCGCCTCGATTCTCGGCATCCTCAACCCTTTGAGGATCACATCCCCCGACTCGCAATACGGCCCCGCCAGGTGGACCCGCTCGACCCATTCCCGACCCAGGCCTGTCACCGTCAAAGCGGAATATCTCGCCCCGTACAGCGCAAAACGCGGATTGTCCGCCAGGCCGCCGTCGGTTAACAGCCAGGTATGGTCGCCGCGCTGCTTGCGCCCGCCCACGCGATAGAGCGCCACCCCCGCCCGCGCGATCAGGCTGCGGCCAGGTTCCAGGTGCAGGCGCGGCAGGTCCAGCCCGCGCTGACGGCAACCCTCGATCACCGCCTCGGCCACGCCGCGCACGTACTCTGCGATGGGCGGGTTGGGCAACTCGTCTTCGTGATAGGCCATGCCCCAGCCGCCGCCCGGGCAGAAGTGCCAGTCGCCCGTCAGGCCGACCTCCGCCGCCAGGTCCAGGGCCAGCTCAATCGCAGGCAGGAGCGGCTCGGGGTCACGGAAGTTCGAGCCCTGGTGAAAGTGGATGCCCGTCAGCGGCAGGCCATGTGTCTTGCAGAAGGCGGCCGCCTCCAGCCATTCCGCGCGGGTCATGCCGAACTTGCTGTCGTACTGACCCGTCTGCGTGTGGGCGTGATGCGTGTCCACGGCGACGCCAGGCTGGAAGCGCAGCCACAACGCGGGCAAGGACTCGAACTGCGGGGCCAGCGCGGCGATCTGCTCCAACTCGGAGAGGTGATCCACCACCAGCGTGCCCGCCTGCCGCAGCGCGGACTCCAAATCGGCGGCCGATTTGTTGACGCCATGCACCAGGATGGATGGCTTCTCGACGCGGGCGGCGGCGGCAATGGCGATCTCGCCTTCGCCCGTGCAGTCCACCCACAGCCCGCTTTGGTGCGCCCACTGGGCCACCGCCAGGTTGAGAAAGGCCTTACCCGCGTAGGTCAAGCCCCAGGGCGCGGGGTAATGCGCCGAGAGGGCGTCCGCGTAGGCGGCCACGGCGTTGTCCATGGTGGCGCGGTCGTAGAGATAGAGCGGCGTGCCATACTCGCGCGCCAACTCGGCCAGGTCCAGCCCTGCCAGGGTCAGGTGGTCGTCTTGAACTGAAACGGTGTCGGGGAAAAGGGAGAGTCGCTTCATAAACAAAGAACAGGATCGCTCCTGTTCTACTCGCTGAAGAATAAGTTCCACCAGGCCTGCCAGTTGGGCACGGGCGTGGGCGGTGGAGGCGGCTCGACGGTCACGACGGGGTCGCTGCCAGGCACGCCCAACGGGACCACGGCCTGGTCGCCTTCCTGGGCCTGGCCCGCATTCCGCGCCCATTCCTCGACCGCCTCGGTGGAGGCCGCATACGCCACCTCGGTCTGCAGGGCGACCTGGGTCTGCACGGACTGGGTGGCCTGGGCGCGGCGGAGTTCGGCCTGTTTGTTGAGCGTGTTGAGCGTTTCCAGGCGGCGGTTCAGGTCCACCACCATCAGGATCAGGACCAGCACGCCCGCGGCGATCAGCACGCGGCGGAAGTTGATGGGCAGGGAAGGCATGGACGTATCTTACCCGCAATCGGGCGGCTTGACAAGAAAGCCGCCGTTGCCGCCCACCCAAAGTTGGGATGCTACCCGTGGATGAAAATTGCGTCTTCCGACCTCTAAAAAGGCACAATTTTCATCCGAGTGCGGTATAGTTCAATGCTTTGCCGAGCATGGGGCCTGGCAAAATTCTTTCGGGAGCGCATCATGTCTGCCTTCGTCATGAAACATCCTCTCATCCAAACCCTGTTCGAGTTGAAGGGCAATCCGCGCATCTCGGTGTGGACCGAGATCATGTTCGGCCTGCCGTATAACCTGTTCGCGCCGTTCGCTTCGGTGTACATGCTGGCCTTCGGGGTGACCGACCAGCAGATCGGCGCGCTGGCCAGCCTGGGGCTGGTGGTGCAGATCTTTTCGGCCCTGGTGAGCGGCGCCATCGTGGACAAGTTCGGCCGCCGCCTGACGTTGTTCATCGGCGACCTGTTGTGCTGGAGCGTCCCGTGCGCGATCTGGGCCGTGGCGCAGGATTTCCGCTTCTTCGTGGCCGCCGCCGCGATGAACGGCCTGTGGCGCATCTCGCACACCGCCTGGACCTGCCTGACGGTCGAGGATGCCGAGGAGCGCCACCTGGTCCACATCTGGACCTGGATCGCGATCTTCGCCTTTTGCACGGCGCTGATTACCCCGTTGGGCGGCTGGTTCGTGGGCCGCTTCGGACTGGTGCCTGCCGTGCGCGGGCTGTATGCCTTCGGATTCGTCATGCTGGCCGCCAAGGCGGTGGTCCTCTACCTCTACTCGCACGAGACGGCGCGCGGCGTGCAGCGCAGGGAAGAGACCCGCCACCGCTCGCTGGTCAGCCTGCTGGGCGAATACGGCAGCGTCTTTGAGCAAGTCCTGCGTTCCAAACCACTGCTGGCGGCGCTCTCGTTGATGATCATCTTCAACATCTACACCACCATCGGCAACAGTTTCTGGGGCGTGCTGTTCACCAGGAAACTGGGCTTCGACGAAGGGTTGATCGCGGTGTACGTGGCCATCCGCTCGTTCGTGATGACGGTCAGTTTCTTCGTCCTCGGGCCGCGCCTGACCAACCTGCGGCGCTTCCGCCTGCCGTTGTGGGCGGGCTTCAGCGTCTTCCTCGTCAGCCAGTTGCTGCTGGTGAGCATGCCGCCGCACGCCGCTGCGCTGCTGGTGCTCAGCGTGGTGCTGGAGGGGGTGGGCTCGGCCCTGGTCAGCCCGATGACCGAGTCGCTGCTGGCGCTCTCGCTCGAGTCGGATGAGCGCGCCCGCATCAGCGCGATGGTGTACGTGGCCCTGCTGGTGGTGATCTCGCCCTTCGGCTGGATCGCGGGCCAACTCTCGGCCATCGACCGCGCCCTGCCCTTTGCGCTGAACCTGGGCCTGTTCGCGCTCGGCCTGCTGGTGGTGTGGATCATCGGCCGCCTGGGCGTCTTTCCGCCTGCGCCGCAGCCTGAACCTGCCCAGGCGGAATAGAGAACCGACGACCCCTTCCAGGCTGGTAGGGGTCGTTTTTCAAAGGGTCATGAAGGGTTAAGAATCGAGCGGAGATTTGACCGCCAAACCTCCCCGCTGCAATACGTGGGTGTAGATCATGGTGGTCTTGACGTCCTTGTGGCCGAGGAGTTCCTGCACGGTGCGGATATCATATCCGTTTTGCAGGAGGTGGGTGGCGAAGGAGTGGCGGAAGGTGTGGGGACTGACCTTCTTGGTTATTTTGGCAAGTCTGGCCGCTTCTTTAACCGCTTTCTGAACGGTGGATTCGTCCAGGTGATGACGACGGATTATCTTCGTTTGCGGGTCTTCGGCCAGGTTCGCGGCTGGGAAGACGTATTGCCAGGCCAATTCCTGGCTGGCGTTGGGAGATTTCTTTTCGATGGCATATGGCAGGTATACAGAGCCGTATCCCGCTGCCAGGTCTTTCTCGTGCAGGACTTTGACGTATTGGATTTGAAGTTCCAGCGGTTGAAAAAGGGTGCCAGGCAGGGGGGTGACTCGATCTCCGCCGCCTTTACCGTCTCGAACAACTATCTGGTGATTGGCAAAGTCTATGTCTTTGACGCGCAGCCGCAGACATTCCGAGATGCGCAATCCGCTGCCATACAAGACCTGGACGATCAGTTTATGGACACCCTGCATCAGGTCGATGATGCGCTTGACTTCCTCTTTGGAGAGCACGGTGGGGATGGATTTGGCGCGCTGCGGGCGAAATTCGGCCAGGTGTGTTTCGTCCAGTTCGATGTGCAGGACATGGCGATAGAGAAAGAGGATGGCGCTGATGGCTTGATTCTGCGTGGAGGCGGATACCTTCCGTTCGGCGACCAGGTGGGTGATGAATTGGTTGATCTCCAATTCGGCCATTTCTCTGGGGTGGCGTTTGTTGTGATAGAGGATGTACTCCCTGACCCATTGCACGTAGGTTTCACCTGTGCGCGCGGAGTATTGCCTGACTTGAATAGCGTCACGGTATTGGTCCAGTAGTTTTTTATCGTTTTGTTGGGGCGGCAGGGTTTGGGCTGTCATTTTATTGCCTTTTTGGGTGGCGAGGGCTTATAATTTATGCATCCGTACATAAGCTATTATACCGAACAGTTCGGTATATCACGCCCCACAGGGGGATATAACCGAACGGTTCAGCCAAAGCGTAGTTGGGCGGCTGATTAGCGGTGACGTTTGCGATGTTTTTTGCCAGTAGGCAAA
>CAZGFR010000016.1:0-46165 GCA_964524485.1 uncultured Anaerolineaceae bacterium
TGATCGGGATGGTGGCCGTCCCAAAGAGCACGGACAACATGCGGACGTCGCGGGGGGTATCGCCTGTGAACATCATCCAGTAATGCAATAGCCAATAATACAAAGGCGGATGCTGATCGATCTGGATGATCCAGTGCAGCATGTCTGGGATGCTGTGGCCCGCCAGCCATACGCTGAAGGTCTCGTCCAGCCACATGCCTTTGCTGTTGATCAACAGGGTTCGCAGCACACCCCCCGCCAGGGTGAAAAAGAGCACCAACCCGGGCGCTACATCTTCGATATCCAGTTCTTCGTTCATGGGTTCAGCCTTGTCGTGCAATGAGATTCTTCGTTCGGGTGATTTCCTCCAACCGATAAAACGCTTTCCAGAGGAAGATTCTACTCCAGAAGCGCCATTTAGAACTCAGCTTTGCTCAGAATAATTCATCCAGCAAAATGTAATACCTGATCTTGTCCCAATCGGGCTGGACCCCCAGCAGGTCGAAGAACAAGTCAAGATGCTCTGGTCGATTCCCCAGGTCATTGCGAATGGAGCGGATACAGAAGGCGATGTCGTACCAGCGGTCGGCTTTTCCGCTGCGGCCCAGGTCGATGAACGCGCTGATCTTTCCGTCATGGACGAAGAAGTTGCTGTCGCAGAAATCACCGTGGGAAAAGACCAGGTCTTCGGCAGGTCGGTGGTCCTTGAGGAACGTGTATAACGCTTGAGGGGCTTGAAAAGGGGTATCTTCCTCCCAATGCGCGGGGTTCACAGCAGCCAGGCCTTGGTTCAGCAAATACGCCAATTCCGCCAGCCGATGCTCGACGCAATTATCGAATGGACAATCGCTCGGGTCCACGGATTGGAGCCTCTGAATCCCTTCGCTGTAGAATCGGATCATCCGTTCGGGGTCGCGGTGTTGCTCATAGTCCGTTGCGCCAGCCAGCCCGTGGGCCTCGCTCATCAGCAGGAAGTTCGAGCCTTCGTGCTGTTCGAAATGCAGCACCTCTGGAACGGGTAGTTTTCCCTTCAGCCACAACAGGATGTCCTTTTCGCGCTCCACGTCGTAGGTGGTACCATGAAACAGGTGGTCTGATATTTTCAGATAAAGCGTCTGGGCCGAACCTTCCAGACGATAAACCTGAGCAGGCGACATCCCCTCCGAGTCCTGCACGAAGCGGTAGTTCCTGGTCATTTGGCGCAGTTGGTTGGACAGTATCAAATCGGGCATGGATTCTTCGTTATCTCTCCCCCGCCCGGGCCGCCCGGGCGCTGCCCACCGCGCTGAGGATCACGCCGCTCAGCACCACCAGTCCGCCAAACAAGGCAAACCTCCCCATGCGCTCCCCGTAGAAGAGAAACACCCAGATCGGATTCAGCACAGGCTCCAGTGTGCCGATCAGGTTGGCCTCCAGGGCGGGAATGTGCTTGATGCCCTTGCTGAAAAAGATGAAGGCGAAGCCAATTTGGACGATGCCAAGGAAGGCCAGAATCAGCCAGCTATTCACCGTCCAGGTCTCCTTCAGGACGAAGGGCAGGCCAAAGGCCGCCGTGACCAGGAAGGCGATCAGGTTGCTTTCGGCGGGGTCGCCGTTCTTTTGGGCGCGGAAGGCCACCATCATCACCGCCGATGTCACGCCGCTCAGGATGGCCAGCAGGTTGCCGTAGAAACCCTCCGTACTGAGCTGATCGCCGAAGAAGAGCGTCAGTCCGAGGAAGATGACCAGCATCGCAAACCAGTCGGTCCGCGAGGGTTTCTCGCCAAGCCACCAGTAGGCCAGCAGCATCACGTAGATCGGCGCGGTGTATTGCAGGAAGATCGAGTTGGCGGCCGTGGTCAGCTTGGTGGAGGTGATGAACAGGAACTGGGTCAGGATGAACATGCCCGCCGCCAGCAATTGCCAGCGGTTGAAGCGCGTCGGCACGCGCCGCAGGTAGATGAGGAACACGACCGAGGCGAACAGACTGCGTCCTGCCAGGATAGCGAGAGGCTGCCAGTCCATGATCTTGATCAGCACCCCGCTCGTGCTCCACAGGATGGCCGTCACGACCAGATACATAACCGCCTTGCGGCGTTCCGAGAAGGTGTCCATGCAACCTCACAAAGGAATGACGTCGAAGGCTGATTATACAGAAAAACAAGAAGAGACCTGACAGGTTTTGGAAACCTGTCAGGTCTCGCTTTACATCGCGTGGAAGGTGGACGTCAACGCGGGATACAACCCCCGATACAACGGATACAGCTTTTCGTAGACAACCTGGTCCGCGCCTGGGCGCGTGCTGCCCGTCACCTGGATGGTGGCGTCGCACGCGGATTCGACGCTCGGGAACACGCCCGCGCCTGTCGCCGCCAAAAGGGCCGCGCCATAGGCCGCGCCTTCGGCCGTGTTGACGGTGACGATTTCCGCGCCAAACACGTCCGCCAGGATCTGCCGCCAGAGTGGGTTGCGTGCGCCCCCGCCCGTCACGCGGACCTGGGAAATGTTCGCCAGCCCCGCGCCTTTCATCAACTCGAAGCTGTCGCGCAGGCCGAACGAGACGCCCTCCAGCACGGCGCGCGTCAGGTAGGGAAAGCTGTGACGCACCGTCAGGCCGACGAAGGCGCCGCGCGCCAGCGGGTCGGGATGCGGCGTGCGCTCCCCCGTCAGGTACGGCAGGAAGAGCAGGCCGTCGGCTCCCGCGGGGACGTCCGCCACAGGCTTGAGCAGCGTGTCGTAATCGGTGCCAGGCGCGAAGGTGTCGCGGTGCCAGCGCAGACTGCCCGCCGCCGAGAGCATGACTCCCATAAAATGCCATTTGCCAGGCGCGGAATGGCAGAAGGCGTGCAGACGTCCTTGCGGCTCGATGGCGGGGCCATCCGTCGCGGCGAAGACCACGCCCGAGGTCCCGAGGCTGAGCGAGACCACCCCCACGCGGACCGCGCCCGTCCCGACGGCACTGGCGGCCTGATCCCCGCCCCCGCCAAAGACGGGGATACCCGCGGGCAGGCCGAGGTCTTTGGCCACGGCAGGCAGCAGGGTCCCCGTCGCGTCACTGCCTTCGTACGTCCTGGGCAGATATTCGGCGGGGATATTGAGCGCGGCCAGCACCTCGGGCGACCAGTCACGCTGGGCCAGGTCGAACAGGATGGTGCCCGCCCCGTCGGCGCGGTCGATCGCGAAATCGCCCGTCAGCTTGTAGCGCACGTAATCCTTGGGCAGCAAAATGTGACGCGCGCGCGCCCAAATCTCAGGCTCGTGATCCTGCACCCACAGAATCTTCGGCGCGGTGAAACCCGTCAGTGCATCGTTGCCTGTGATCTGGATCAGGCGCTCGCGCCCCAGCCTGGCGCGGATCTCGTCGCATTGTGCGCCCGTGCGCTGATCGTTCCAGAGGATGGCAGGGCGCAGGACTCCGCCCTTTTCATCGAGCAGCACCAGGCCATGCATTTGCCCCGTCAGCCCGATGCCGCCAATCGCCGAAGGGTCCACACCCGTCTGGCTCACCGCCTGGCGGATGCTCAGGCTGGTGGCGTGCCACCACAGCGCGGGATCCTGCTCGCTCCACAATGGCTGGGGCGTATCGTAGGGATATTCGTTCGAGGCCACGCCTAACACACGTCCGCTCTCGTCAATCAACAAGGCCTTGGTGGCGGTGGTCGAAGTGTCGATGCCAATGAAGTACTTCATGCGTTACTCCAGTCCCAGCTTGTCGGCAATGGCCTGCGCGGCATCCTCATCGGCAGGATAGTCCACCCCTGCGTACACATCCCAGGTCTCGACGTGCTCGGCCGATCCGCCTGGTTCGAGGCGGTGGATGGGGGCCAGCGTTTCCAACTCGAGGAATTTGTCGTTGCAGTAGCACTCGCTCGAACTGCCGAAATCGTAATACGTCGCGCTGGCATCGAAGGCGGCGCGCTTGACGAAGAGCGTGTCCTCCAGCCAGTAGGCCAGCCAGCCGCGCGGATTCGGGAACCCGACCTTGAAGGGTCCCGTCATCTCGGCGCGGATCAGGAGGGAGCGGTTGCCCCAGGTCACCTGTGGAATGGTCAAGTCAGTGTACGGCCAAAGCGCCAGCGAGCGGTTCGGCAGCATGTTCGTCTCCTGGCGCGACTGCGGCAGGATCGCCACCCCGCCCGTGCGGAATTGGGTGATGGCCCAGGGTGAACATTCGATGGGCCACAAGCCGCGATTGGTCAACATGTGGCGCACGATCACCCGCGGTTGATCCCCAACCAGCGAGATATAAAGCGACTTTTCGATGCCCGTCTCCGCATCCGCTTTTTGCCTGGCCAGCAGGCCACCCTCGGCTGGGGTGATCTCCACGGGATCATCGTCGAGGGCGTAGGTACGCGGCATCGCTTCGGGCGCATGCCACAAACGATGTCCGCCGCGGAAGTGGAACAACTGTCCGTCGGGACGTTCGGAGACGAAGTTGGGCAACTCCGCGAACAGGTTTTCGCCGCCTTTATATCGAAGCGACAAGATACGCGGTCCCACCGATTGCGTGACCAGCAGGCTCAGAGAGGCATTCTCCAAAGCGACACAGCCCAGACCTTGATATTGGATCGTTTCCATAGACATCCTTGGCTATTCTAAAAATGCGGCGCGCCCGTCTGTTTGAGCGCGCCGCATCGGGGCTAGCTGGATTAGCGGGTACCCAACAGCAGGTCGACGGTCAATTGATCGAGGCGTTCATACTTCAGGCCGCGGGCGCTGATGGCTGCGCGGTCGAAGGACTGAGCCTTGAGGGCTTTGGCCTTCTCGGCGGAGTACTTGCCGAAGAAACCGCTCATCGAGCCATCGTCCGCGTTGATCTCGGCCAGAATGGACTGAATTTCCGCATCCGCGTTGAACTGGGCGGCCTTTTCCTTGAGGATCAGGTAGGTGCGCATGCAGCCGCGGGCGAAATCTTTCACACCCTCGAAGTCCTCGGTGCGATAGGCGTGCGCGTCGAAGTGACGTGAACCCTCGTATTTTACATCTTCCAGGAACTTTACCAGGTAGAAAGCGGCTTTGAGATCACGAGAACCGAAACGCAGGTCCTGGTCGTAACGGCCAGGATACTGATCGTTCAGGTCGATGTGGAAGAGCTTTCCCGCTTCCCAGGCCTGGGCCACGCCGTGCATGAAGTTGATGCCCGCCATGTGCTCATGCGCCACCTCAGGGTTGACGCCGACCATCTCGGGATGGTCAAGGGTGGCGATGAAGGCCAGCATGTGACCCGTGGTCGGGTTGTAGATGTCGCCGCGCGGTTCGTTGGGCTTGGCCTCGAGTGCGAACTTCAGGTCATATTTGTTGTCGAGCGCGTACTCGCATAGGAAGTTCATGGCCTCGCGGTTGCGCTTGATGGCGTCGACGGCGCTCTTGGATGAATCCGTTTCGGTGCCTTCGCGTCCGCCCCAAAAGACGTAGGTCTTCGCGCCGAATTCCACACCCAGGTCGATGGCTTTCATGGTCTTCTGCAATGCATACGCGCGGACCTTCGGATCGTTGCTGGTGAAAGCGCCATCCTTGAAGATGGGATCGCCGAACAGGTTGGTGGTCGCCATCGGCACGACCAGGCCCGTGTCGTTCAACGCCTTGCGGAAATCCTTCTTGATGGCTTCCGCTTCTGCGGGCGTGGCATCGATGGGAATCAGGTCATTGTCGTGGAAGTTGACGCCGTACGCGCCCACCTCCCCCAACAGGTAGACCAACTCGGCAGGGGTCTTCGTCTCACGGACGGGATCGCCAAACGGATCGCGGCCCTTGTTCCCCACGGTCCACAGACCGAAGGTGAATTTGTGCTCAGGTTTGGGTTCGTAAGTTTTGCTCATTTCATTAACCTTTTTTCTTGAAATAGACGTCGGCCAATACTGCCAGGACCAACACGATTGCCTTCAAAACATATTGCCAGGCCGGGGCCACGTTCATCATTTGCAAACCCGTGGAGAGGCTGGCGATGATAAGGGCCCCAATCATCGCGCCCTGGATCGTCCCAATACCGCCGAGGGTGGATGTGCCACCGAGAATACAACTGGCAATGGCATCCAACTCATACCCCGCCCCCGCCGCGATTGTCCCATAGCCCACATAGGACGCCAGCACAATTCCGCCCACGCCGGAGAGGAACCCCATCAGGACAAAGATGCTGAACGTCATCCTGGAGATGTTGATGCCCGATAGGCGTGCCGCTTCGCGGTTCCCACCGATTGCGTACGCATACCGTCCAAAGCGGGTGTTGTTCGCGAGGTAGATCATGATCATGGCGGTCACAGCCAGCAGCAGGACCGGGTTTTGAATTCCCTTGTAGCTATTGACGTTATAGACATAGATCAGGATGATCAACGCCGCAAAACTCGTAGACAACAAGTCAATGTAAATGTTTTGCAGCGCAAAGCCGTGTTTTCGCTTGCTCTGGCGGCTGTTGAACATGCTCCAAAACAGGAAGGCGATCGCCACGAAACCCAGGACCCATCCCCACGTGACCGGGACATATCCCTGGGCAATATCCGAGAACCAGGGCTGGTTCGCCGGGATGGTCTTTCCCGCCGTGACCAGCAGGATCAACCCGTTGAGCAGCCATTGACCGCCCAGAGTGACAATGAACGACGGCACCCGCAGGTATGCGATGATATATCCCTGGAGCGCGCCGAATAGCGCACCGACCAGGAGACTGACAACCACGGTCAGGGCGGCGGCCAAGAGCGGCTGGTCGGGCAGGTATTCGAACCAGATGTGGGCCTGGAAATACGCCGCTACAACGGAAACGAAACCCGCCAACTTTCCAACGGACAGGTCGATGCCACCGATCACGATCACCAGCACCATGCCTGCCGCCAGGAATGCCGTCACCGACATTTGGCGGAATAGGTTGGATACATTCTGCGGCGCCAGATAGGTCCCTCCCGTGGTGAAAAAGAAGATAGCCCAGATGCCGATCAGCGCCAACAGGATCGTATATGTCTGTATGTTGAGTCGCAAAACCCCATAGAGTTCAGAGAGAAAGCCGTTTTTCTTAAGTGCATTTTGGTTGGTGGATTCCATGGAATTACCTCAATTTGCCTTCATCAATTTTTCTTCCGATGAAACACCAGTGGCGAGCGTCATCACGCGTTCCACAGTTGCCTCGGCAACGGGCAGGGTTTCGGTCGAATGTCCACGGCACATCACCATGACCCGGTCGCTCATGCCCAGCACCTCTTCAAGATCGCTGGAGATCATAATGATGGCAACGCCGTTCTCCGCCAGTTCATTCATCAGTTTGTAGATCTCGTACTTGGCCCCGACATCGATACCGCGGGTGGGATCATCCATGATCAACACGGACGGCTTCGAGAGCAGCCACTTCGAAATGACCACCTTCTGCTGGTTTCCACCCGAAAGGGTCTCGACCGTCGATTCGAGGCTGGGTGCCTTGATCGTCAGGCTTTTCGACTGGATCAGGCTGGCCTCCAATTCCGCGTCAGCGTCGATGCGGAAGAATCCCGAGAATTGATCGAGATTGGGCAGCGAAATATTCTTCAGGATGGATTGGATCAAGACCAATCCCATGCCCTTGCGGTCTTCGGGCACCAGACTCAGGCCTGCGTTGATCGCCTGACGGGCGCTGGTGGGTTTTATCTCTTTGCCGTTCAGCGTAATTTTTCCGTCCACGATCCGGGCATATTCACCGAACAGGGTCATCACCAGTTCGGTTCGCCCGGCACCCATCAGGCCGGCGATCCCTAAAATCTCACCCTTGCGGACCTCGAAGTTGACACCGTTCAAGATGCCGCGACTCGCATCATTGGGATCCAGGGCCTTCAGATTTTCAACCTTGAAAATAACTTCACCCGGTGAGCGTTTCGCCTTCGGGAAACGCTCCTTCATTTCCCGCCCCACCATATAACTGACCAGACTCTCCTGGGTGAACTCCATGGTCGGCTTGGTGACGATCTCCCTGCCATCTCGCATGACCGTGATCTTGTCCGTGATGCGGAAGAGTTCCTCCAGTTTATGGGTGATGTAAATGCAGGTAATGCCATTATTCTTGAGAGTCCTCAGGATATCCATCAACCTGTCAATCTCGGCTTCGCTAAGGGCGCTGGTCGGTTCGTCGAGGATCAGAACCTTCGCATCCTCCGAGAGCGCCTTGGCAATCTCCACCATTTGCATCTTCCCGACCCCAAGATTTTTCACCATCGCCTGTGGCGGGACATCCAACTGATACTTTTCCAGAATTTCCCGCGTATCCGCATATAACTTGTTCCAATTGATTGCGCCCCGTTCCAGCGGCTCCCGTCCCAGATAGACATTCTCGCCCACCGACATGGTAGGGACCAGAGTAAGCTCCTGATAAACAATCGCAATTCCTTTGCTGCCTGCCTCTTGAATAGCCTGTTCCCCCAACTTTAACTCCTCACCATTATAGAGCACGCTGCCATCATAGGTGTTTTTGGGATAGACACCCGAAAGGATCTTCATCAACGTGGATTTGCCTGCGCCATTTTCCCCGCAGATGCCGTGGATTTCGCCGCGACGAATCTTGAAAGAAACATCGTTCAATGCCACTACACCGGGAAATTTCTTGGTTACGTTCCTAAATTCGAGAATGACGTCGTTATCCACAACAAACTCCTTCACATGTCCGCTCATTATGAGGTTCCCTGTCTTCGGTGAAGACAGGGAACCTCTAGAAAAGCATACCTTAGGGTTTGGGAGGGCGCTGGCTTTCGGGGATGTCGCGATAGACATCGTCGTAGGGCTGGAAGCCGCTCTTCACAACGAGGTCATACACGTTGTCCTTGTTGACCTGCTGGACCTTGAGGAATACGCAGGGCACTTCGCCTTGTTTGGCGTTATCCACGGTCAGTTCGGCCAGGGTGAAGTTCTTCATACCCTCGACAGGCTGGCCCTTGATGAGCTTATCCATCACATCCACCGCCAGCGGGGACAGGTTGCGGATGTCCTTGAGGATGGAGACGGTGAGCTCTCCCTTGACGATGCTGTTGCTGCCATCGGCAGTGGCATCCTGGCCCGAGATCGGCACTTTGCCAGCCAGGCCTTGAGCCTTCATCGCCTGGAGGGCGCCGAGGGCGGTGCCGTCATTGGAGGCGACCACGGCGTCAATGTCATTGTTCTGGGCGGTCAGGATGTTTTCCATCACCTTGAGGGCGTTGGCAGCATCCCAGTTATCGATGCCCTGCTGGGCAACGATTTCAATCTTGCCAGAGTCGACGTATGGTTGTAAGATTTCAGTCTGGCCCTTGGTGAATAGGGTAGCATTGTTGTCTGTGGGTGAGCCGGCAAGCTGCACAACGCGGGCGGGACCGTTCGCGTTGACATCCCAGTTATCAGCATCAATCGCTTTCATGACACCAAGGGCCTGTTGGCGGCCTACCTCGACATTGTCGAAGGACAGGTAGGCAGCGATCTTGGAGGTCTTGATCAGGCGGTCGTAGGCAATGACCTTCACGCCCGCATCCGCAGCTTTGTCCACGGAAGTGACCACGGCATCGCCATCTTCGGCGACCACGATCAGGCCCTTGACGCCCTGGCTGACCATGTTGTCGATCTGGTCGTTCTGCAGCTTGACGTCATGGTTGGCTTCAGCAGAAATGACCTCGTAGCCCTTCTCTTCGAGAAGTTTGCGCATCAGCACTTCTTCGTTTTTCCAGCGTTCGGTCGCAAAGTCGGAGAAGGACAGGCCAATCTTGACTTTTCCGCCAGAGGACTGGGCGGCGCTGCTGCAGGCAGTGAGCGCCATGGAAGCGATGATCATCAATGAGAAGATGGTCATCAAAACACGTTTCGATTTCATTTTCAGGCTCCTTTTTCTAGAATTTGACAACTTCATGTTCAGAAAGGAAAGGGTTAATATCTGGATCTGGGACCTCCAAAGGTGGAATGTGGATCACGCAGGCGTGATTTTTAATTGATCGCCAGTTCGCGCAAAATGTCATCTAATACAACCGCAACTGCGCCCAACACGCAGGCCTCGGCAGTTCGTTCGGAGAATTTAATCTGTAGATTCTCGACCGACGGCTGCAGCGCATTGGAAAGGATCGTCTTTTCGATAATCGAGTACAGGATGTCTTTGCCCGCAATAAAGGCGCCGCCGATGACGATCATTTGCGGATTGAAAATATTGACCAGGTCAGCGATCCCTACACCCAAATTTACAGCGACATCTTCCATCGCCTGACGACAGATGGCGTTCCCATCCAAGGCAAATCGCACGATCATTTCAAAGGTGAGGTTACCCAGGTCGCCAGAGCAGGCTTCCAAAAGTTGCATATCCTGCTTGACGTTCAATTCATTCTTTACACGGCGAAGCACAGCGCGTGGACCAACCAGGGTCTCCCAACAACCGATCCGACCACAGGCACACTCCTCGCCCTGCGGGTCGCGCTGGATATGCCCGATCTCTCCTCCATATCCATTCGTACCGCGGAATAATCTGCCGTCGATCATCACGCCGCCGCCCAAGCCGATGCCAGAAGAAAGGTAGATGAAATTGTCAGTATGACGAGCTACTCCAAAGTAGTATTCCCCCAGCGTGGACAAATTTGCTTCATTGTCAATGTAAATGGGCAGGTGAAAACGCTGATTCCACATCAGGCGCAGGGGCACGTTCGTCCAATGCAGGTTTGGGGCCATGATCAGGTTCCCCTGCCGCACATTGACCAGGCCCGGCAGCCCCACGCCAATTCCCAGAGGCCGCAAGGTTTGCGCCTTCGCAATATCGAGCGCCTGCTCGATATAGGTCTCCGCCTGGTGAATGATGTCAGTTTGGGATTGAGAAGGAGAGGTGTTTACGCGGGTTTCCCATAAGGGTTCAGCCACAAAATTCGTCAAAAGCACGGAGATAAAATCCACCCCGATTTCCACCCCGATCACCGCCCCGCCATCTGGCCGCAATCGCAGCAAAATGGACGGACGCCCGACCTTCGAGTCCTGTAACTGGTCCTCAAAAACCAGCCCTTCCTCCATCAATGAATTGACGATATTCGACACAGTTCCGCGGGTCAAACCCGTGATATTTGCTACTTGGGCGCGCGAAACAGGCGCGTGAAGCCGCAGAGTATTGAGAATGAGGGATCTGTTGACTTTCCTTACCTTTTCCTGATCGCCAGTGAACATAAAGATCGCCTACTTAGTTTAATGGTTATATAAACTAACTGTTTGTATTATAAGCAGATTTCAAAAAAATACAAGAGGAATTTTTTCACAAAGTCCAATTTCCCCTGTCCTGAAGGCTGAATACACTGTCAAACACATAAAATAACCCTCCCGACCCAATCCACAGGCCAGGAGGGCTAGTCCGTTCTCCACCCTTGTCCAAGGGGATAGGAGAAGAAAACCCAAAGTCACTACAAGATCGTCACAGGGCAGACGAATATACGTTCCTCAATCGGCATCTTCGCTGCACCGACGATTTCGAACTCGCCGCGCAGGCGGATGTCGCCGCTCGAGCTGCCGAGCATGACGAAGACTCGCCCGGGTTCGAGCACGAGATTGACGTCCGCGTCGTAAAAGGCCAGTTGGTCGACGGGCAGGTGAAAGGTCACGGTTTTGGATTGGCGCGGTTCAAGCGTCAGGCGCACATAGCCTTTCAGTTCCTTCATCGGGCGCGGGACGCTGGCATACTCGTCGCGGATGTAAAGCTGGACCACTTCGTCGCCGGGGACGTCGCCCGTGTTGGTGACCGTCAGCGTGATGTCCACCCCCTCCCCCGCCGTAGCCTGATTCCGCGCGATCGACAGGTCGCCGTACTCGAAGGTGGTGTAACTCAATCCGTGCCCGAAGGGATACAGCGGCGTAGCCTTCTCGGACACGTAATCAATATACCAGTTGGATTTCATTCCCGAAGGCTTGTGGTTGTAGAAGATCGGCAGCTGACCGACGCTGCGCGGAAAGGTGACGGGCAACTTGCCGCCCGGGTTGACATCGCCAAACAGGATGTCGGCCACCGCCGCACCGCCCTCCTCACCTGGCAACCAGGTTTCGAGAATGGCGTTCGCACGCACGTCCAGCCATGGGATGGCGTACGGGCGTCCGTTGACCAACACCGCCACGACATTCTTGCCTGTCGCCAGAATGGCTTTGGCCAACTCTTCCTGCACACCGGGCAGGCGCAGGTCGGCGCTGTCGCGTGTTTCGCCCGAAGTGCAATTCGGGGTCAGGCCCGAGCGGTCACCCAGCACGAGGATCACCACGTCGGCCTGATTCGCCGCGCGGACCGCTTCGTCAAAGCCGCTTGTATCGGCGGAGAGATGGTCACAGCCTTTAGCATACAACACTTTGGTATCAGGTGTCACCGCTGCCTGAATGCCTTTCAACGCGCTGACGATCTTCACGTCATATTCGGCCAGCTCCGCTTCATCGATGTTGATGAACGATGAATCAGGCGGCGCCTGGAAACTGACCAGTTCCTTGGTGGCCGCGTAGGAATAATCACCCAGCAAACTGCGCTCGTCAGCCGCATTAGGGCCGATGACCGCCAGAGTGCGGATACCCTTCTTGAGCGGCAACAGGCCGTCGTTCTTGAGCAAGACCATGCTCTTGCGCGCGATCTCACGCGCCAGGACGCGCTGCTCGGACGTCTCGAAGACTTCGATGATGCGGCCTTCGTCCACATAGGGATTCTCGAACAGTCCCAGTTCGAACTTCTTTTGCAGGTGACGGCGCACGGCCGTGTCCACGGTTTCCGTGCTAAGGTCGCCTGCGTCGAGCGCCGCCTTGAGCGCGTCGCCGTAGCAGACGACGGTCGGCAGTTCCACGTCGATGCCAGCATGGAGGGCCAGCCGTCCCGCTGTGGCAAGATCGGGCGCTGCGTTGTGATAGTTATGGATCATGACCACAGCGTCGTAGTCCGAGACAACCAGCCCGTCGAAGCCAAGTTCGCCGCGCAGCAGGTCGGTCAGGATACGGCGCGAGGTGGCCACCACTTCCCCATCCAGTTCGGGATAGGAGTTCATCATGGTCGCCAGGCCCGCATCACGGATGGCCGCCTGAAACGGGGCCAGGAAGGTGTCATACAATTCGCGTTTGCCAATGTGGACGGGTGCACAATTCTGTCCGCCTTGCGATAGGCTGTGACCAATGAAATGCTTGCCCGTGGCCATCACGCCCTGGGCCAGGTCCGCGCCCTGCATGCCTCGGACGTAGGCCATGCCAAAGTGGCTGACCAGTGTCGGGTCCTCGCCAAAGGTCTCTTCGGTGCGTCCCCAGCGCGGGTCCCGAGAGACATCCAGCACGGGAGCCAGGGCCTGTCGCGCACCAATGGCCAGCAACTGCTTGCGGATGACCTGGGTCATAGCTTCGGCCAGTTCGGGCTGGAAAGTGCTGGCCAGCCCGATCATCTGCGGATACATGCTGCCGCCCAGGATCATCGCGCCCGAACAACTTTCCTCGTGCAGGATGGCGGGGATGCCCAGCCGCGTCTGTTCCACCAGAAACTTCTGGATCTGATTCCCCACCTTCGCAGCCGAGACAGGGTCGAACGTGGACGCGCCCCCCACGCGGGTGATCTGTCCGATGCCGTGACCAAGTTTCGTCTGGACCTTGCCCAGATCCAATACGCCATCCGTCTGCAATTCATACATCCAATAGGAACCGATCTGGGCCAGTTTCTCGTCCAGGGTCATCTGCGCAAGCAGGGTGTCGAGCGTTTCTTGAGTCGATATCATGCAGTCCTCAGTTTGATGATTTTAGTCTGTTTTCAGGCAAAATAAAGCAAGCCGTCCCGTCTGCGCGGACAACCGATGATGGATATGGGCGATGGCCGTCTGGCGTTATTCTTTGACGGCCCCCATGGCAATGCCGCTCACGATGTAGCGAGAGAAAATGGCGTAGATAAGGATGATCGGCACGATGGTGGCCGCCAGGCCAAGGTAGATCGCGCCATACTCCGTGCGGTACACGTCGCCGCGCAGGGTCTGCACCAGCATCGGCAGCGTATATTTCTCGATGGACGTGATTATGATGAAGGCGTTGAAGAAGTTGTTCCAGGAGGCCACAAAGGCAAAGATGCCCATGGTGGCCGCGCCCGGCACCGCCAGCGGCATGATGATCATATGGAAGATGCCCAACTCGCTGGCGCCGTCGATGCGGGCCGCATCGATCAGGTCCTGAATCAGCATCGACTCGAGATATTGCTTCCCGAAGAAGACCGCGCCTGCGTTGGCCATCAGCGGCAGGATCAAGGCCGCGTAGTTGTCGGTCAGTCCCAGCATGGACATGAAACGGTAGAACCCGACGATGGACAACTGCATTGGGATCATCACCAGCACGATGATGAAGTTGGAGAGAATCTTCCTGCCGGGGAATTCATAGACCACCAGACCATAGGCGGTCAACAGCGAGAAATATACGGTAACCACCGTCGAGGCAACCGCCAGGAAGATGCTATTGCCGAAACCGCGCGGCAGGTTCAATCCCTTGCTGAGCAACAGACGATAGTTCTCGATCAGGTGCGAACTGGGAAGCAAACTGATGCCCTGCTGGATCTCGGTGGTGGAACGGGTGGAGTTCACGATCAGGATCCAAATCGGGACGATGATCAATACCAGCAGGAAGAACAACAGCAGGTACGAAAGCACACGCAGGAAGTGGGTGCCCAGTTTATAGGTTGTCATTGTAGCAATGCCTTTTCCATATTCGCACCGAGGGATGATTTTTTCGCGGACTTGTTGTCAACCCCATCGCGGTCGCGCAGGAAGTAGAAAATACCCAGCGCGCACAGGCTGGTCATGATGAAGATCAATACGCCTACCGAGGACGCCGCGCCGATATGTCCCTTGCTGCTGGCAAATTTCATGTACATCAGGATGTTGTTGGTCTGGATGGAACTCTGCGGCGAGCCGCGTCCATCCGTCAGCAGGAAGGGGATGTCGAACATCTGCATGCCGCCCACCAGCGAAGTGACGAAGATGTAGATCAGGATGGGCCGCAGGAGCGGAAGGGTGATGCGGCGGAACATCTGCCAGGCGTTAGCGCCGTCCACCATAGCCGCTTCATAGAGCTGGATCGGGATGGAGGTCATGCCCGCCATGACGATGATGATGGTCTGCCCAAACCAGGTCCACCACTGGATGAAGATCACCAGTCCGCGTGTCACCCCAACTGACTCGAGGAAGCGCATGGCCTCGCCCAGAAATCCCGCCCGCACCAACAACTGGTTGACTGGGCCATAATAAGCAAATAACGCATTGAACAATGCCGCCACGGCAGCGGGCATCAACAAGTTGGGCAGGAAGAACAAGGCCCTCCACACCCCCACCGCCTTGATCTTGAGACGGGCGTTCGTGAACATCACAGATAATAACAATGCAATGCCGATCTGGGGCAGGAAGTTCAGAATCCAGAGCAACCAGGTATTCCCCACAGCCCGCATGAACACTTCATCAGCGAATAGACGCTGGAAGTTACCGAGCCCGATAAAGTGGCTCTTGCCCGACATCAATGTGGCATCCGTGAAACTCAAGGTGAGGGTATTGACCACCGGGTACAGGCCGAAGACCAGGAAGCCGATGAGGAACGGCGCGAGGAAAAGATACCCTGTGGATGCCTTCTTGAATTTAGCAAGATTCATGGTGCCTCCAATAAGGAAAGTAAGGCCGAGGACGGGACATCCTGGGGGTTGGGACGGCGCATGATGCGCCGTCCCAATCGTTCAGGAGATTACTTCACAGGGGGTTCGGGGATGATCAGGTCCGGGAACTCGTTGCGGACGGCATCCAACCAGGCGGCCCACATTTCCGCCTCGGTCATGGTGCCGCTCAGGTAAGCCGCCAGCGGGTCATTCAGCGCGCGCTGGATGGCATCGTCCGAGCCGGTCAGCAGGGCGCCGTTGACGCTCGGCGCGGCTTTGGCAAAGGCGCCGTAGGAGTTCTCACCGCCGAGGAAGTCAGACAGCGTGGACTTGTCGAAGCTGCTGGTGATTTTCTCGACCACAAGCTGGCTGGAGACGAAGTCGCCTGCAGCCTGCGCCTGGTCATCAGGCGTGGTCGGGTCGATGGCCTTGAGGTACTCATTGGTGTACACGCCGGTCGCCCAGTTGGTCAGGTTCTCTTCATCGAGCGCCACGAACTTGACGAATTCCTTCGCCAGTTCAGAGTTCGGGCTGCCTTCGAGGACGCCGACCCAGGTGCCGCCCCACTGATAGGACATCGGGCCGTTGACCATGGCCCAGTCACCAGCGGTGCTCGTGCCGCCATCTTTGGGCGTGGAGTTGGGGCTCAACACGTAGGGCAGACCCCAGGTGGGCAGGAAGTAGCTGAAGACCTTCTTCGGGGTGCCGTTGGCATCCTTCAGGGTGTCGTTCATGCCCGCGAACCAACCCTCGGTCCACTGCGTAGCGCCCGACTCGTAGCCGTTATCGCGCATCATCTTGGCAAAGTGGACATATTCCACGATCTTCGGGTCGATGACCAGCTTGCCATCCACGACCCACGGCTGGGAGCGGTTGGCAAGGAAGGGGGTGAACAGTTCAGCGCCGGTGCCGACGGTGTAGTAGTCGCCTGTGCCGCAAGCCTTGATCTTGGCGGCCGTCTCGACGAACTTGTCCATGTCCGCGACCATGGCCTGGACCTGTTGAGGATCGTCGGTGCCGAGGCATTCCTTCGCGATGGAGCGGCGGTAGAAGAAGGCGCCCGGGGTGGCCTGATAGGAGAAGGCCTTGGTCACGCCATCATAGGTACCCACCTGCACGACGGCCGGGTAGGTCTTGAGCTGTTCGGTCAACGGGACCAGGTCGTTCAGGTCCATCAACAGGTCGGATTCGACCCATTCCTTCACGAAGGCGGCTTCGAGGGCCACCACGTCGGGGGAATCAGCGGTGCCGGAGGCGGCCTTGACCTTGGTCTGGTATTCGCCGTTGGTCATGGGGATCATGGTGTACACGACCTTCACCTTGGGGTGCTTGCCCTGGAAGGCGATGGCCATGGTGCGAATCTCATTGGTGAAGGACCACACGTTCAGGGTGCCTTCGAGTTCAGCTGCGGGAGCATCGGTGGCAGCGGGGGCCTCAGTTACGGCAGGGGCTTCGTTCCCGGCCGGGGCTTCCGTGGCGGCGGGGGCCGCAGGAGTGGTACCGCAGGCGACTAAAAGCATGCTGGCAACCACCAGCAGGCTCAAAACGTACAACACTGACTTGCGCATGTTCTTCTCCTTCAAGATTGATTTTGAATCGGGTATACTGCTCTTGTGTGGAGAGGTCTCCGCACGATTGTGCAGGTCTTCCTTTTGTCTGTCAGGGCGAAGAGAAGACCTGCCTTTCTTTTCTCACTATGAACGCAAATCACCTCCTTTCAAAGTTCGGTAACGTTACCGGAAGGCAATAAAAAAAAGAAGACACCATATGCCTTCGAGGTTTCTTTAAGGCCGTGACGGCGCGCTGGAGGAACTGCGCACCAAGAGCTGGGTCGGTATTTTATGAATGAGATCGTCGAGCGGCTCGTTCTTGATCAATTTGAGGAGCATCTGCACCGCCACATAGCCCATCTCGGCCAGGCGTTGGTCGATGGTCGTCAGGCCCAGGTATTTCGCCTCCGTGATATTGTCGAAGCCCACGATCGATACATCCTGCGGGACGCGCAGGCCGAGTTCCTCGGCGGCCTGGAACACGCCGATGGCAGACTGGTCATTGGCGGCAAAGATGGCCGTCGGCGGATTGTCCATCGAGAGCAGCTGCAGGCCGCGTTCGTGCCCGCCGGGAGTGGTGAAATCGCCGGGCAGGATCAGGCTCTCGTCCACCTCCACCCCGGCGCGGGTCAGGGCGTCGCGATAGCCCAGCAGACGCCGTCCGGCGCTGTTGATCTCCGGGCGGCCGCAGATGAATCCGATGCGGCGGTGTCCCAATCCCAAGAGATATTCCATGATGTCTAACGCGCCCTGATAGTTGGTCCCTTGCACCGACGGGTAGTTCGGCTTGAGCGCATGCGGGTCCACGGCTACGATGGGCGCGTTGGTGATGAAATCCGAAGCCGCCGAGGCCACGATGATGACGCCGTCGGTCAGCGAATTATTCAACAGGGAAACATAATGTTGTTCGTGGGAAGCCGCTTCGCTTTTCTGCACGTCCCCCGTGGTGTACACCAATAGATCATAGGTCGATTCCGCAATCGCCTGGTTGATGCCCTTCATGATCTCGATCGAATACGGAAACCCGATATCAGGCACGACCAACCCGATCAGGTTCTTCTTGTGACTGCGCATGCTGCGGGCCGCCAGGTTGGACGTGTACCCGAGATTGGCAATCACGCTCACAATCCGCGCCTGCGTCTCGTCGGCCACATCCACCTTGCCATTCAGCACACGCGACACGGTGGACACGGACACGCCGGATGCCTTGGCGACGTCTTGTATGGTTACGGAGCGTTTCTTGGGCGGCATATCGAATTTCCGTTAAAAGACTCGGTATCGTTATCGGTATCGTTACCGACGAGAGCATTATTGCATAGATTTTTTCGCGTGTCAACAAGCAAAATGGAATTCAGGCCAGAATCATTACAAACATCATACCGATCAGGTTATCCCCTAAAAACGATGAGCCTGCTCGTAGGAGCAGGCTCATTTCATCTGATTCGTGAGTTATGGAAGCTGGGACTCAGGTCTCCCCCTCCGCCCCGTCTACACCTCCGAAGTGGATTTAACGAAGTCGAGCACCTCGTCCACTTTGGCGAAGGCCAGGGCCGTGACCGTATCCGCGCCACCGTAATAGATGGCTATACGACCTGTGGGCTCGTCATACAACGTCGCGCAGGGGAAGGCCACGTTCGGCACGTCGCCCACGCACTCGTACAAGGTCTGCGGCGAGAGCAGGTACGGCCCGCCGCGGGCGATTACCTTCCAGGGCTGGTCCAAGTCGAGCAGAGTCGCGCCGAAGCTGTACACGAATCCGTTGCAGGAAGTCAACACCCCATGATAGAAAAGCAGCCAGCCCTCGGGCGTCTCGATCGGGACGGGGCCCGCGCCGATCTTGGTGCTCTGCCAGCCACCCTTGACGCCCATCACGAAACGGTGTTCGCCCCAGTGGACCATGTCCGGGCTTTGGCTGATGTAGATGTCGCCAAAGGGCGTGTGGCCGTTGTCGCTGGGGCGGCTAAACATGACATACTTGCTGTTGATCTTGCGCGGGAACAGGACGCCGTTACGATTGAAGGGCAGCAGCGCGTTCTCCAGGAAGGTAAATTTTTCGAAGTCGAACGTGTAGCCGATTCCGATAGTGGGACCGTGGTAGCCGTTGCACCAGGTGACGTAGTAACGGTCCTCAAGCCAGACCACGCGCGGGTCATAGCGGTGCACGAAGCGGCTGAGTTCGGGGTCGGGGAACTCCCACTCGATCGGGTCGTTGTCCAACTTCCAGCGGAGGCCGTCATCGCTGAAGCCGCGATGGATGTTCATCTCGCGTTTCTTGTTATCGCAGCGAAAAACGCCGGCGAACTTCCCATTGAAGGGCACGACGGCGCTGTTGAAAATGCTGTTGGATGAAGGGATCAGGTCGCGGGGGATGATCGGATTCTGGCTGTAGCGCCAGACCACGTCCGAGCGGCCAGACGGGCGATCCTCCCAGGGGATGTTCGGGAGAGCGGGGTAGATCATGGATACCTCCAGGGCAAAAGGGATGGGCAATGCAATGATAACTTGGGAGAGCCAGCCGTTAAAGTGACATTAATCCTGTTGACTATTACCGGTAAGCATCCTATAATGAACTGTGAGAGCGCTCTCACAATCATACCATATGCCGCAGTTTTCGCACAAAAACCTAAACAAAATGTGGATTTTTTGAGAGATTTTGTGAAAATGAATGAGAGCGCTACCAATCTGACAGGAGCAACGGTGTCCAATCTGACCTTGGAAGACATTGCAGAACAGGCCGGCGTATCTCGCTCCACCGTCTCGCGGGTGGTGAATGACCTCCCCAACGTCAGCGAAGACGTGCGCCGCCGCGTTCTGGATGTGATTCAGCAGACGGGCTACCACCCCAACGCCGCTGCCCGCACCCTGGCCTCCCAGCGCTCCTGGACCCTCGGCCTGGTCCTCCCCCAAAGCGTTTTCCAATTCTTTACCGATCCCTACTTTCCCCACTTGACCAAGGGCATCGCTCAGGCATGCAATGAGCACAATTACACTCTGGCGCTCTTTTTGGTGAGCAGCAAGGAAGACGAGAAAAAGATCTTCACCCGCGTCACCCGCCGGGGCCTGCTCGATGGGGTCTTGGTCCAGTCGGGCCATCACGGCGACCAGCAGATCATCGGCCACCTGGCGGATGCCAACATGCCGCAGGTGGTGCTGGGGCGCCCCCAGCACTTTGACAATGTGACCTTCGTGGACGTGGACAACGTCAGCGGGGCGTACAACGCGGCGGCCCACCTCATCCGCCTCGGCTATCGGCGCATCGCCGCGATCACCGGTCCCAGCCTGAGCGCCGTAGGACTCGACCGTCATGCTGGTTTCACCAAAGCCATGAACGACCGCGGGGTCAAGTTGGAGGAATCGCTCATTGTCGAAGGCGATTTCACCGAGGCGGGCGGATATTACTCCATGCAGCGCCTGCTGCCCGCCCGTCCTGAAGCCGTTTTCGTCGCCTCCGACCTGATGGCCATCGGCGCCGTCCGCGCTGCGCGTGAGGCGGGTTTGAATGTACCCAACGACATCGCCTTCATCGGCTTCGACGATGTCCCCCTTGCCGCGACCAACAATCCTCCGCTCACCACCATCCGCCAACCCGTGATTCAATTTGGCATTCGTGCCGTTGAATTGCTGATTGATCTGATCGAGAACGGCATTCATCCGCCGCGCCACGTCATCATGGACACCCAGCTCATCATCCGCGAATCGTGTGGCGCAATCAGAAAAGACCTGATCAGCGGTTAATATGCCAGCGACCCTAAATATATTAAGATGAAAGGAGGTGCTTTTTTCGGCAGATTGGATATACTAGTAGTAAGCGATGAGACAGTTCCAGACCCACAAGGATTCTGGACCCCCGGGAAACCTGCCCTCCTGAAAGACAGACAGGTTTTCCATCGAATACCAAACCATACTTAGGAGAAAGAAGATGAAACGCACGTCTCTCGTGTTTTCCCTCCTCGTCGTGTTGAGCATGCTGCTCGCGGCATGTCAGCCCGCTGCCACCCCCACCCAGGCCCCGGCTGCGCCGGCCGCCACCGAAGTGCAGGCCACTACGGCCCCCACCGAAGCGCCCACCACTGAAGCACCCGCCGACGCGAACGCTCTGCCCCGCAATGAGACCCTGTACTTCAACGGTCAGCAGTGGGGTGCGGTTGCCTGCTGGAACCCCTACTCCTCCAGCTGCAACAACGCCCTGGGTATCGCCCAGCAGGATAGCGCCCGCGTAACCATGTTCGAGACCCCCTATCTGTATGACATGCTCGACGGCCAGGTTTATCCTCTGCTCGCCGACGGCCCCTACACCTGGAATGATGCTCACACCGAGCTGACCTTCAAGATTAAAGCCGCCGCGAAGTGGAGTGATGGCACCCCCGTGACCGCTGAAGATGTCGCCTACACCTGGGCCAGCCATGTCAAGTACAACACCCCCACGGGCTCCGGCAACAAGGATTACATCGACACCATCACGGCTGTTGATCCCCAGACCGTTGTGATCAAGGCCAAACTCGATGCCGATGGCAAGGCCGTCAACCCCCTGATCGTGGGCGCGTATGTGAGCACCAACTACGTCATCCAGAAGGCCTGGACCCAGACACTCGAGGCCCGCTCCGCTGACGCGACCGCCTTCCTGGCTGATCCCGCTGAAGACGTCGTTTACTCCGGCCCGTACCACAAGTTCTTCGCCGACGAGACCAAGGTCGTCTTCATCCGCGATGACAACTACTGGGGCAAGGATGCCTCCATGTGGGGCAAGCTGCCCGCGCCCAAGTACCTGGCGCACACCATCTTCAAAGACAACGCCGCCGGCTTCACCGCCCTCAAGGCTGGTGAGGTGGACGTCAGCCAGCAGTTCAACGCCAACATCCAGGACCTGTGGCTGAAGGACAACCTCCCGATCTCGACCTACCTGCCCGAGGCCCCCTACGGCATCGGCGCCAGCCTCCCGACCGCGTTCTTCAACCTGAAGTCGCCCGGCCTCGACAATGTTGCCGTCCGCAAGGCCATCGCCATGGCTGTTGACTATGACACCATCATCGCCAACGCCATGACCAACCAGTCGGCCACCTTCGCCCAGGCCCCGCGCTCGCTCATGAACCCGACCCCCGGTGAGCAGGCCATGTACGATCACGCCGCTGTCAAGGATCTGCAGTGGACCGGCAAGGACTACGAAGGCGCCAAGAAGCTGCTCGACGATGCCGGCATCAAGGACACCAACGGCGACGGCTGGCGCGAGCTGGATGGCAAGAAGCTCAGCTACGTGGCCACCTGCCCGAACGGCTGGTCTGACTGGCAAGCCGCCATCGAGGTTGTCGCTGCCGCTGGCAAGGAAATCGGCATCGAAATCACCACCAACTACCCCGAATGGTCCGTGTATCAGACCGTCGTCACCAAGTCGGACGCTCCGCTGCCCGCTGGCTACGACATCTTCATGATGTGGTCCGACGGCGCCGGCCCGACCCAGCCTTGGTCCCGCATCCGCAAGCTGATGAGCTCCGAGTTCAACGGCATGGCCAGCAACTGGAACGGCAACTGGGGCCAGTACACCAACCCCGAGGCCGACAAGTTGATCAAGGCCATCCCGAACGAGACCGATCCCGCCAAGTTGAAGGAAATGTACACCGAACTGGTCAAGATCTACCTGACCGACGTGCCCTCCTTCACCCTGATGTACCGCCCGCAGTCCTTCCACGCTGTGAACGAAAGCGTTTGGACGAACTTCCCGCACGAGGGCGACGGCACCAACCCGCCCGTTCCGCCGCTGGATATGACCGACGGCTGGGGCATCGCGGGTCTCTATAACCTGACGCTCGTCAAGTAAAAGGTAAGTAGCTAAAAGACAGCCATGTTCCGCCCAATCTCGGAACATGGCTGTCCATTATCTGTACGAGGAGGTGCCGCGTGAAAGGATATTGGAAATATTTCCTTAATAAGTTGGGGTGGTTTCTAATCACATTTGTTTTTGCATTCCTGCTGAATTTTATTCTGCCGCGCCTGATGCCAGGCGACCCGGTGGCGGCCATCGTGTCGCGACTGGCGCAGGGCATGAGCAACGCCTCCGGCGTACAGGCGATCTATCAACAGTACGCTGACCTTTTCGGGACCAACAAGCCCATGCTTGAACAATTCTTCCTGTATATGAGGAATGTGGTCCATGGCGACTTTGGTCTCTCTTTCAGCCAATATCCCCGCCCTGTTTCAAACGTGCTGAGAGCCTCCATTGGCTGGACGATCGCGCTCCAGTTCCCAGCTATCATTGTTGGCTGGCTGATCGGGAACACGCTCGGCGCGCTGGCTGCCTACCTCAAGGGCAGTTTCGACAAGATCCTGATGCCCGTCAGCATCTTCATCAGCAACCTGCCCCAGTTCGGCATGGCCGTCATCCTGCTGGTGATATTTGCAGTCAACCTGAAATGGTTTCCCACCTCGGGCGGCTACGGGTTCGACCTGCTGCCCAGTTTCACCTGGCCTTTCTTATGGTCTGTATTCACCCATTACCAGCTGCCCTTCTGGTCGATCGTGCTGATCGCCATCGGTGGTCAGGCCATCGGTATGCGTTCCATGGCCATTTACGAGCTCAACGCAGACTATGTGAAATACAGCCGCTTCATGGGCATCAAAGACCGCAAAATCATCGGGTACGTGTTCCGCAACGCCATGCTCCCGCAGATCACCGGCCTGGCGCTCTCCATCGGCACCATGGTGGGCGGCGCGCTGGTGGCGGAGATCATCTTCAGTTACCCCGGCCTCGGCACCACCCTGCTGAACGGCGTCATGGGCCAGGATTACCCGCTGATCTCAGCCTCCACGCTGATCATCACCGTGATGGTGTTGACCGCGAACTTCCTGCTCGAAATCCTCTACGGCATCATCGACCCGCGCATCAAAGCGGCGCAGGCCGACTAGGAGAGTGCTGTCATGAAACATACCCTTCAACAGATCTTCCGCTCTCCGAAATTCGTGGTCGGCTTCTCCATCTTCATGACGATCCTGCTGATCGTGATCATCTACCCGCTCTTCATCAAAGATTCGCCGCTGGGGATCATCGGCCAGGGCACCTTCTTCCCGCCCGGCATTTACGTGAGTGCCTACGACAGCCTCGGAGCCCCGAAATATACCCTGAACCTGCCGGACGCCGTGACCAAACGGATCGCCGCCAAACTGGGTGACAAGGAGCGGACCGACATCCGTGACTGGCTCGTGGCAGATGGGATTCCCGAATCCGAGATCGACATCAACAACACTCAAAAACTTCTGGAGCAATGGGCTCAGAATTACGATCCCAACAAGAAGGTCCCGGGAATGACCTTTGCCAAGCAGCGCTACTATCAACGCCTGGACGCCTCCCTCAAGGGACTTTTGTCCACGGAAGGGGCGATCCTTGCCCAAAAGAACGCGGAAACGGGCGCAATCGAAGAGTCGGGCATGGTCAACCAGACCGATTATGTGAATGTCGGCGAAGTAGCAAGCGTCCGCTTCCTGCCGTTCGGGACCGACAACTTCGGACGCGACGTGCTGACCGAACTGGTCGCCGCCACCCGCACCTCCCTGCAGATCGGCCTCGTGGCTGGATTGGTCGCCACCCTGATCGGCCTGACCCTCGGCCTGCTGGCGGGCTATGTGGGCGGCATGGTGGATGATGTCATCAACTTCGTCACCAACCTCTTCATCGTCATCCCAAGTTTCGTGCTGCTGATCCTGATCTCCTACAGCGTCGGGCAGGAACAACGCGGTCCATTCCTGGTGGCGACGGTAATCGGCCTGACGGCCTGGCCCTGGACGGCCAGGGCGGTGCGTGCACAAGTGATCTCTCTACGCAACCGAGACCACGTCAACCTGTCCAAGTTGTCGGGCCATTCCATCGTCCACATCATCCTCACAGACATCCTGCCCTACATCGCCTCGTACGTCATCATGGCGTTGATCCTGCAAATCTCCTCGGGCATTCTGGCGGAAGCAGGCCTGTCGATCCTGGGGCTGGGTCCCAAGACGACGGAGACTCCCACCCTGGGCCTGATGATGAACTGGGCCATGATCTACCAGGCCCACATCCAGGGACGCTGGTGGGCATACTTCCCCGTGCTCATGACCATCGCCCTGATTACCTTCTCGATGAACCTGATGAACACGGGCCTCGACCAGGTGTTCAATCCCGCCCTGCGAGACTAGGAGATACCAAATGGCAAACACCATGTTAGAGGTACATGAACTGACGACGAAATACGTCACCCGCTTCCGCGAGGACGTATACGCCGTCGACCACGTCTCCCTCAAGGTCGAGGAAGGCAGGTCACTGGGCATCGCGGGCGAATCGGGCTGCGGCAAATCCACGCTGGCGCTCAGCCTGATGGGATATTACTTCCCCCCGCTGCACTACATGAGCGGCGATATCATCATCGACGGGCATAACATCTCCGGGATGAAACCCGACGACGTGCGCAAATCCATCCTGGGACGCGAGATCGCCTACATCCCCCAGGCAGCCATGAACGCGCTCAACCCCACGCAGAAGATCATCCACTTCATTGAAGACGTCATTCAAGAGCACGATATGTACGTCACCAAGAAGGATATCTATGATCGCGCCAGGAAGTTGTTCGAGACCGTGGGCCTGCCCGCCGAAGTGCTGCAAAAATACCCCGTCGAGCTATCGGGCGGCATGAAACAGCGCACGGTCATCGCGGTGTCGGTGCTGCTCCTGCCAAAGGTTCTCATTGCCGACGAGCCCTCCTCCGCCCTGGACGTCACCTCCCAGAAGATGGTCATCAAGATGTTGAAGCAGCTGATGGAAGCAGGCTTCATCAGCTCGATGATCTTCATCACGCACGAACTCCCGCTGCTTTACAACGTGACCGACGACATCATGGTCATGTACGCCGGGCAGATCGTGGAGAAGGCTGCCGCGCAGGAAGCCGTGTTCGACCCGCTCCACCCCTACTCAAAGGGTCTGATGGGCTCGATCATCGTGCCCGAAAAGGGTTTGCGCGACGTCAAGTTGACAGCCATCCCCGGCGTGCCGCCCAACCTCAAGAAACCGCCCATGGGCTGCCGCTTTGCCGAACGCTGCAAACTGGTCAAACCCGAGTGCCGCGTGACCTCCATCCCGCTGCGCGATGCGGGCAACGGCCGCACGTACCGCTGCATCTTATCGGAAAATGAATTGAGAGAGGCGTATGCCCGGGAGGCTTCCCAAAATGCCAAGTGAAAAGCAAATCTGTCTGAGCACGTCGGGCCTGACCAAGATCTACGGATTTGGCGCCCATCGCACGGTCGCCGTGGATCACGTGGACCTGAAACTCTATGAAGGCGAAGTCGTCTCCATCGTAGGCGAATCGGGCAGCGGAAAGACCACCCTGGCCAAGATGCTCCTCGGGCTGATCAGTTCCAGCGAGGGCGAGGTCTACTTCCAGGGCGTCAAACGCGACATCAGCAGCCAGAAGAAGAAACAGGAATACTGGAAGAACATCCAGGCCATCTTCCAGGACCCGTTCTCCTCCTACAATATCTTCAACAAAATCGACTCTGTCTTATTGGACTGCATCCACATGCGCGGCGGCCGCAACCTCCCGCACGAAAAGAAAGTGGAGATGATGACGGAGGCGTGCAGCTTCGTCAACCTGAAGTTCGAGGAACTGACCAACAAGTATCCCTTCGAACTCTCGGGCGGACAGATGCAGCGCCTGATGATCGCGCGCATCTTCCTGCTCAAGCCCAAGATCCTCCTGGCCGACGAGCCGACCTCGATGATCGACGCCTGCTCGCGCGCCACCATCCTCGACATGCTGATGCAGTTGCGCAAGGAGATCGGCATGACGGTCATCTTCATCACCCACGACATCGGCCTGGCCTACTATGTGTCCGACACGGTGTACATCATGGAGCACGGCAGGTTCGTCGAGTTCGGCAGCGCCGATGAAGTGATCTTGCAGCCGAGGGAACCGTACACCCAGCGTCTGATCAACGATGTGCCGAAGATCTACGAGGAATGGGATCTATCGACCGTCTAAAAATTCATGAACATCCGCTCAAGGCGGCCCTCCCGCCGCCATGCATGGCGGCGGGAGTTTTTTTCCAAAATTCAAATTCGCAAGGATGACCAATGCAAAAACAATCTCTGACAGGCGCCTGGCAATTCCGTCAGGCAGGCGCACAAGACTGGCTGCCCGCCCAAGTCCCGGGCGGCGTCCACACTGACCTGCTGGCCCTGGGCCGCATCCCCGACCCGTTCGTGGCTGACAATGAACTCAAGGTGATGTGGGTGGCCGAAATGGACTGGGAATACCGTCACTCCTTCAACGTGGACAAGGGCCTGCTATCCCAGGATAACGTCACCCTCGTCTGCGACGGGCTCGATACCCTGGCCGACGTTTATCTCAACGGCGAATTTCTCGGTCATGCCGACAATATGTTCCGCTGTTGGGAATGGGACGTGAAAGACCTGCTGCACACAGGCGAGAACGAGATCCGCATTTACTTCGGCTCGCCCGTGCGCTTCATCACCGCCAAACAGGCGCAGCTTCCGCTCCAGGGCGGCGGCGACATCCCTGGCGGGCCGCACTTGCGCAAGGCGCCCTGTCACTGGGGCTGGGACTGGGGCCCCAAACTGCCGCCCATCGGCGTGTGGAAGGACATTCGGCTGGAAGGCTACGCCGTCCGCTTCGAGGATGTCCACGTGCGGCAAAACCTCGACGAGACGTCGGCCACCGTCAGCGCGGATATCACCGTCGAGACGGAAGGCTGGGACGGGATCCAGGCCGTTTTGACGGTCACCAGCCCCGAGGGCGAAACATTTCAAGCCGAAGAGGGCCTGCTCACCTTGATCGACGGCGACCCCTCCTTTGCGAATCTCTCGGTCCAGATCCCCAATCCGCAACTGTGGTGGCCGAACGGCTATGGCGCCCAGCCGCTGTACAAGGTCGAGGTCGTGTTGCAGGACGGGAAGGACATTCTCGACCGCCAAACCTACAAGATCGGCCTGCGCACGGTGGAACTCAGCCAGGAACCTGACCAGTGGGGCAAGGAATTCACCTTCTACGTCAACGGCGTGCGTCTGTTCGCCAAGGGCGCGGACTGGATTCCGACCGACTCGCTGCCGACGCGCATCACCGAGTCGATGCTGGAAGACCTGCTCCAGAGCGCCGTGGACGCCAACATGAACATGCTGCGCGTCTGGGGCGGCGGCTACTACCCCGAGGACATGTTCTACGAACTGTGCGACCGCTTGGGCCTGCTGGTCTGGCAGGACTTCATGTTCGCCTGCGGCATCTACCCTGCCGATGCAGATTTCTTCGAGAACGTGCGCATCGAAGCGGTTGAGAACATCCGCCGCCTGCGCCATCATGCCGCGCTGGCCATCTGGTGCGGCAACAATGAGATGGAACAGGGCTGGTGCGATTGGGGCTGGAACAAGCCCGAGGACCCGCTCAATCAGCGTCTCAAAGACGGCTACGACCGCATGTTCCATCACATGCTGCCCGAACTGCTCGAGATCGAGGATCCAGACCATCCCTACTGGCCCAGCTCGGCCTCGGCGGATACCCCCTTCGAGGGCGCCAACAACCAGGTCCAGGGCGACTGCCACTACTGGGACGTGTGGCACGGGCGCAAGCCGTTCACCGCGTACCGCACGCAGTTCCCGCGCTTCATGAGCGAGTTCGGCTTTCAGGCGCTGCCGCCGCTCAAGACCATCGCCACCTATGCCGATCCCGCCGACTGGAACATGACCTCCTACATCATGGAGCATCACCAGCGCAGCGGCTCGGGAAACGGCTTGATGATCGCGCAGATGACCGACACCTTCCGCATGCCCAGGCACTTCCCGTCGCTGGTATATCTGAGCCTGATCCTGCAAGCCGAGGGCATCCGCTACGGGGTGGAACACTGGCGGCGCAACCGTAACCGCGTCAGCGGCACGCTGATCTGGCAGCTCAACGACTGCTGGCCCGTGGCTTCGTGGGCCAGCCTCGATTACTTCGGGCGCTGGAAGGCGCTGCACTATGCGGCCAAACGCTTCTATGCCCCGCTGCTGCTCTCGGTGGCGGACTATGGCAAGGCGATGAAGATCCACGTCACCAGCGATCTGGTCGAGCCCGTCGATGTGCAGATCCACTGGCGACTAGAGACCCTGGATGGCAAGGCCTTGCAAAAGGGCGAGCAGGTCATCCGCGCAGAGGCGCTGGCCGACACGTTGGTCAGCACGCACGACTTCTCGACCCAGGTATCCGCCGATAACCAGCGCAGCATGGTGTTCGTGGCCGAGATGTGGCGTGACGGTCAGCTGGCCGCGACCAGCGTCAGCCCGTTTGTGGCGAACAAACACCTCGAACTGCGCAAGCCCGGCCTGAAGACCCAGGTCAGCGTCGAAGACCAGACCCTGCATGTGGACGTCTCAGCCCGCAGCCTGGCCCGCTTCGTCGAGCTCTCGCTGGAGGACGCGGACGTCGTCTTCAGCGACAACTACTTCGACCTGCCCGCGGGACGCAGCGTCCGCATCAGCGCCCCCCTGCCCGAGGGTTGGTCCGCCGCCCAGGTGGAGTCAGCGCTCAAGGTCCAGAGCTTGTACGACTCGTACGCGTGATCCATTCAAAATTCCAGGAGCACTTCCATGACCGACATCCAATCCATCATCGCCCAGATGACCCTCGAAGAAAAGGCCGCCCTGTGTACGGGTGCCAGCGCGTGGACCACCACGCCCATCGAACGCCTCGGCGTGCCCGAAATGATCGTGTCCGATGGCCCGCACGGCGTGCGCCGCGTGCCCAACATCAACTCGATGGCCATCGACAGCCTGCCCGCCACCTGCTTCCCCACCGCCTCCTGCACCGCCTCCACCTGGGACGTGGGCCTGATCTACAAAATGGGCGAGGCCTTGGCCGAAGAGTGCATCGCCCTCAATGTCGACGTTGTCCTAGGCCCTGGCGCAAACATGAAGCGCTCCCCGCTGTGCGGCCGCAACTTCGAATACTTCTCCGAGGACCCATTCCTTGCGGGAGAACTGGCAGCCAGCTTCATCAATGGCGTGCAGAGCAAGGGCGTGGGGACCTCTCTCAAGCACTACGCCGCCAACAACCAGGAGTTCCAGCGCTTCACGATGAGCTCCGAAGTGGACGAGCGCACCCTGCGCGAGATCTACCTGCCCGCCTTCGAGAAGGCCGTCAAGCAGGCCAAACCGTGGACCGTGATGTGCTCGTACAACAAGGTCAACGGCACATACGCTTCGCAACATCATTATCTACTGACCGAGATCCTCAAGGAAGAGTGGGGCTTCGAGGGTCTGGTCGTCTCGGACTGGGGCGCCGTGCGCGACCGCGTGGCCGCGCTCAAGGCTGGCCTCGACTGGGAAATGCCTGGTCCACAGGAACGCCGTGTGCAGGCCGTGGTCGACGCCGTCCGCTCGGGTGAAATGGACGAGGCCGTCCTCGACGAATCCGTGCGCCGCATCCTGGGTATCGTCTTCAAGGCCAAGCAGACTCCCAAGACGGGCACCTTCGATGTGGATGCGCATCACGAGCTGGCACACCAGATCGCCAACGAAGGCATGGTGCTGCTCAAGAACAACGGCCTGCTCCCGCTCAAGGGACAGCAGCACATCGCCGTGATCGGCCGCTCGGCTGAGGCGGCTCACTTTCAGGGCGGCGGCAGCTCGCACATCAACCCAACCAAAGTGGCCATGCCCTTCACGGAATTCAAGGCCCAGGCGGGCAACGCCGAAGTCACCTACGCGGAAGGCTACCCCACCGACAACTCCTTCCGCCAGGACCTGATCGACCAGGCCGTGACCCTGGCCAAGGCTGCGGACGTAGCCGTACTGTACATCGCCTTGCCCACCTTCAAGGAATCCGAAGGTTATGACCGCGTGGACCTCGACCTGACCGACCAGCAGATTGCGTTGATCAAGTCGGTGTCCAAGGTTCAGCCCAACACGGTCGTCGTTCTGAACAACGGCGCGCCCATCGCGATGAGCGAGTGGATCGATGGCGTGGCCGCCGTGCTCGAAGGCTGGATGATGGGCCAGGCGGGCGGCGTCTCCATCGCCGACGTGCTGTTTGGCAAGGTCAACCCGTGCGGCAAGTTGGCCGAAACCTTCCCGATGAAACTCGCTGATACGCCCGCCTACCTCAACTGGCCAGGCGGCGCGGGCGAGGTCCGCTACGGCGAAGGCCTGTTCATCGGCTACCGCTACTACGATGCCAAGCAGATGCCCGTACAGTTCCCCTTCGGCTTCGGCTTGAGCTACACCACCTTCAAGTACAGCAACCCGAGCATTTCGGCCACTAAGTTCAAGGACGTGGACGGGCTGACGGTCACGGTCGACGTGACTAACACGGGGGCAGTCGCGGGCAAGGAGATCGTGCAGGTCTACGTCCACGATCAGAAGTCCGCGCTGGTGCGCCCGCAGAAGGAACTGAAGGGCTTCGCCAAGGTGACGCTCGAACCAGGCGAGACCCAAACCGTTTTGATCCAGCTCGACTTCCGCGCCTTCGCCTACTACCACCCCGAATACAAGCAGTGGATCACCGAGGACGGCGACTTCGACATCCTGATCGCTGCCTCCGCAGCCGACATCCGCCACACGCTGACGGTGACCCTCGAATCGACCCTCGACCTGCCCTGCATCCTCGACATGGAATCCACCGTCCGCGAATGGATGAGCGATCCGCGCGGCAAGGTCGTCTTCGGCCCGATGTATGCCATGATGGAGGAACAGACCCGCAAGATGTTCAGCGGCGGGGAAGAGGAAGGCAAGAACGAGCGCTACGGCACCGATGGTTCCATCGGCATGGACATCATGGACATGGTCGGCGATATGCCGCTGGTCAGCATCCTGATGTGGCAGAAGGACGCCATGCCCATGCACCCCGAAGACCTGGTGGCGGGGATGCTTGCTCAAGTCCGCAGCATGTAAGAAACGTGGAACCACATAATTCTCGAACCTGAGCAATGGAAACAAGGAGGCGTTTCCATTGCTTCGCGAATAGGAGTTTTGTTTATGCGTTACGGTTATTTCGACGACGTCAACCGCGAGTACGTCATCACGCGGCCCGACACCCCCCTGCCCTGGATCAACTACCTCGGCAGTGAAAATTACTTCGGCCTGATCTCCAACACGGCGGGCGGATACTCCTTCTACAAGGACGCCCGCCTGCGACGGCTGACCCGCTTCCGCTACAACAACGCCCCGCTCGACATGGGCGGACGCTACATCTACCTGCGTGACAATGCCGCCGAGCAGCCCACGTTCTGGTCCCCCACCTGGATGCCCACCCGCCGTACGCTGGATTCGTACAAGTGCCAGCACGGCATGGGCTACACGGTCATCAAATCCAAGTTGAACGGGATCGGGGCCGAGACGCGATACTTCGTGCCCATCGGCGCCAACCTCGAGGTCTGGGACCTGACCCTCACCAACCACGGCGCCCAGACGGCCGACCTGTCCGTGTTTTCGGCGGTCGAGTTCGCCTTGTGGGACGCCAACGACGACGCCACCAATTTCCAGCGCAACTACTCCATCGGGCAGGTGGAGATCTGGCAGGACCTGGGGACCATCATCCACAAGACGGAATACCGCGAACGCCGCAACCACTTCGCCTTCTTCGCCTGCTCCGAGCCGTTGGCGGGCTACGACACCAGCCGCGACGCGTTCCTCGGCCCGTATCGGGGCTGGGATTCACCCCAGGTGGCGGAAACAGGCCAATCGTCCAATTCAGAGGCGCACGGCTGGCAGCCAATTGGGTCGCACCACGTCAAGGTCCAGTTGAAGCCCGGGGAGCAGAAGCGCATCCTCTTCGTGCTGGGCTATCACGAGAACCCGAAGGATGCCAAGTTCGACCCGCCCGATTCGCAGAACGTCAACCGTCAGAGCGTGCTGCCCATCCTCCAGCGCTATCTCCAGGTCAGCGAGGTGGACGCGGCCTTCGGCGAACTGCGCAAGTATTGGGATAATCTGCTTGGAAAGTTGACGGTCAAGACCCCCGACATCCATACCGACCGCATGGTCAACATCTGGAACGCCTACCAGACCATGATCACATTCAACATGAGCCGCTCGGCCTCGTACTTCGAGAGCGGCATCGGACGCGGCATGGGCTTCCGCGACTCGAACCAGGACCTGCTTGGTTTCGTGCACCTCATCCCCGAGCGCGCCCGCGAACGCATCCTGGACCTGGCCGCCACCCAGCTTCCGACGGGCGGCGCTTACCACCAATATCAGCCGCTGACCAAGCGCGGCAACAACGACGTCGGCTCGGGCTTCAACGATGACCCGCACTGGCTGGTGCTGGCAGTGGCGGCTTACGTCAAGGAAACTGGCGACTGGAGCATCCTCGAAGAGGCCGTACCCTACGATAACCAGCCTGGCAGCGAGATGCCGCTCTATGAACACTTGCAGCGCTGCATCCAATACACGCTCGAGCGCCTCGGCCCGCACGGACTTCCGTTGATCGGCCGCGCGGACTGGAACGACTGCCTCAACCTGAACTGCTTCTCCGACACGCCGGGCCAGTCCTTCCAGACCACCACCAGCAAGGACGGCACGGTGGCCGAGAGCATCTTCATCGCGGGCCTGTTCGTGCTTTCCGCAAAGGAGATGGCGGAATTGAGCGGAAAATTCGGGGCGAAAAGCCACAAGGATTTCGGATCCTTTACGCCCGCCTTCTACCTCGAAAAAGCCGCCGAGATGGAAGCCGTCATCTGGCAGCACGGCTGGGACGGGGAATGGTTCCGCCGCGCGTACGATGACTTCGGTCACGTGCTGGGGTCGAAGGAGAACGAGGAAGGCCAGATCTTCATCGAGCCACAGGGCATCTGCGTGATGGCCGATCTGGGCCTGGCGGATGGCCGCGCCGAGAAGGCGCTCAACTCGGTCGAGGAACATCTGGCCACGCCGCACGGCATCGTGCTGCACCAACCCGCCTTCACCCGCTATTACCTGCACCTGGGCGAAATCTCGTCCTACCCGCAGGGCTACAAGGAGAACGCAGGCATCTTCTGCCACACCAACCCGTGGATCATGGTGGCCGAGGCCAAGTTGGGGCGTGGCGACCAGGCGTACGATTACTACCTGCGCATCAATCCGTCAGCGCGGGAGGACTTGAGCGATGTACATCGGTGTGAGCCGTATGTTTATGCGCAAATGATCGCAGGCAAGGATGCGCCCACCCACGGCGAGGCCAAGAACTCCTGGCTTTCGGGCACGGCGGCCTGGAACTACGTGGCCATCTCGCAGTGGATCCTCGGCATCCGCCCCACCTACGACGGACTGCGCGTTGCGCCCGTCATCCCGTCAGCCTGGACGGGCTTCGAGGCGGAACGTGTCTATCGCGGCGTGCGCTACTTCCTCAAGGTCGAGCGCAAAGGCTTGGGCAACGAAATCCAGCTTGAGGTCGAGGGCCAGCCCGTGGCGGGGAACGTCATCCCGCTGCCCGCTGAAGGGACAAAGGAAGTCCACGTGACGATCAAGGTGTCGTGATGCAATACGGATATTTCGACGACAGCGCCAAGGAGTACGTCATCGTGCGTCCCGACACGCCGCAGTCGTGGAGCAATTACCTCGGCTCGACGGAGTACGGCGCCATCATCACCAACAACGCGGGCGGATACGGCTTCTACCAATCGGGCGCGCGCGGACGTTTCCTGCGTCTGCGCTTCAACAACGTGCCGCTCGACCAGCCTGGCCGCTACTTCTACTTGCGCGACAACGCCAGCGGCGACTACTGGTCGGCTTCGTGGCAGCCCGTGGGCAAACCGCTCGATCAATATCAGTCCACCTGTCGGCACGGGACGGCCTACACGGTCCTCACCTCGCGCTATGCGGATATCTCCTCCGAGGCGACCTACTTCGTGCCGCTCGGCCAGAACTTCGAATATTGGCGGCTGAAGGTCACCAACGAGAGCGACCGTCTGCGCGAGTTGTCGGTCTTCTCGTTCTGCGAGTTCACCAATCAGTGGAATACCCAGCAGGATCAGGTCAACCTGCAATATTCGCTGTTCATCATCCGCGGCGAGTTGACCGACGATAAGCTGCTGCGCATCGCCATTCAGGACAACTTGACGCCCGAATCGGAAGCCTTCTTCAAGCACGACCTGTCCATGCATTCGTGGATGGGGATGGCGGGTTCCACCATCGCGGGCTTCGACACCAGCCGCGAGTCTTTCCTCGGACCCTACCGCGCGTACCACAATCCGCTCGTGGTCGAGCAGGGACACTGCACCGACAGCCAGGCCTACGGCGACAATGCCTGCGGCTCACTACAGACCAACCTCAGCCTCCAGCCTGGCGAAAGCCGCGAGGTGCTGATCCTGCTGGGCATCGGCGACGCGCGCACCGCCGGCAAGCAGACCTTCGCCGAATTCGGCTCGCTCGAACGCGCCGACCTCGAACTGCAAAAGCTCAGGAACAACTGGCATGCCAAACTCGGCAGCCTGACCGTGGATACGCCCGACAAGGAACTCAACCACACGCTCAACGTGTGGGGCCTGTACAACTGCCTGATCACCTTTGCCTGGTCGCGCGCTGCCAGCCTGGTCTACAACGGCGAGCGCGACGGACTCGGCTTCCGCGACTCGGTGCAGGACATCCTGGGTGTGCTGGCCGCCATCCCTGAGGAGGCTCGTCAACGGTTGGAATTGATGCTGACGGGTCAGCTCGCCAACGGCGGCGCGATCCCCGTCATCAAGCCCTTCGAGCATAAACCTGGCAGCGAGCCCGCCCCCGCCGACGAGGAATACCGCTCCGACGACTGTCTGTGGTTCTTCAACGTCGTCCCCGCCTACGTGGGCGAGACGGGCGACTTCGACTTCTACAACAAGGTCCTGCCCTATGCCGACCACGGCGAAACGACCGTCTTCGGGCACCTGCGCCGCGCGCTTGAATTCAACCTGGAGCGCATGGGCAAGCACGGCCTGCCCTGCGGCCTCTCCGCCGACTGGAACGACTGTCTGCGCCTCGGCTATTACGGCGAGAGCCTGTTCGTTGCCTTTCAAGTGCGCCTCGGGCTGACGGTCTACGCCGAGGTGGCGAATCGCTTGGGCAAACCCGCCGAAGCGGACTGGGCCCTGGCCCAGCGCAAAAAGCTGGATGCCGCCATCCAAGCCATCGCATGGGACGGCGACTGGTTCATCTGGGCCATCGGCGAGGACGGCACGGTCTACGGTACCAAGGACTACACCGAGGGTCAGGTCTACCTCAACACGCAGGTCTGGTCGGTGCTCAGCAATGCAGCCACGCCCGAACAGGCCGAGCGCAGCATGGAGACGGTCCACAGGCAATTGGCCACGCCCTACGGCCTGATGCTCTCTGCTCCACCCTTCGTCAAGACTCCCATCGATGTGATGCGCGCCGTGGTCTTCAACCCGGGCATCAAGGAGAACGCGGGCATCTTCAATCACACGCAGGGCTGGGGCATCATGGCCGAGTGCATGCTCGGTCACGGCGACCGCGCCTACGAGTACCTGCGCGCGTCCATGCCTGCCGCGTACAACACCAAAGCGGAAATCCGCCAGTGCGAGCCGTACGTGCAGGCGCAAACCACCTACTCGACCTACTCGCCGCGCGCGGGCAACACCCGCACCGCCTGGCTGACGGGCGCCGCTGCGTGGAGTTATTTCAGCGCGACGCAATACATTTTGGGAATCCGCCCCGAAGCTGACGGCCTGCGCCTCGACCCGTGCATCCCGTCCACGTGGGACGGCTTCTCGGCGACGCGCCAGTTTCGAGGTCGGACGCTGCGCATCGTCGTCCACAACCCTGAGCACGTCTGCCAGGGCGTCGTCAACCTGACCGTGGACGGGGTCGCCGTTCAAGGAAACTTAATCCCCGCCGATTTGTCTGCGGGCGAACACCAGGTCGAAGCCTGGCTGGGAAAATGAGGAAACATGGATAAGAACGTGCTCGATATTCAATTCTTCGACGGCATCGGCTACAAACCGCTGATTGACTTCAACGACTGGCGCGTGGCCATCCTGCGCTACATCGACGAGCTCCAGCCCGACCGCATCCAGCAGATGGAGCGCCACGTCGAAACCGATGAGGTCTTCGTGCTGTTAAACGGGCGCGCCACCCTGCTGATGGGCGGCAACGGTCCCACGCTGGACGGCGTCCAGCCGCAGCCGATGGAACCTGGCAAGCTGTACAACGTCAAGCAAAATGCCTGGCACAGCGTGCTGCTCTCGCAGGATGCCAGCATCCTGCTCGTGGAGAATCGCAACACGGCCCGCGAAAACTCGGAATATGCCCAGTTGACTGCCGATCAACGCAAACTTGTCGTCGAGATCGCCCAGCGCGAGGGATACGAGTAAATCCCCACTCTTGAAATGAGAACTGGCATTGCGCGATGCAATGCCAATTTTTTTTATCTGCTGCGCAGCATCCTGCGCACGAATAACACAAAGGGGATGAAACAAACCAGGCCCATCCCGAAGATCACCACAAAGCCCTCCACGGGAAAAGGCTCGTCCAGCAAAAACAGCTGCAACAAAAAGAAGACGAACAACAGACTGGCCTAAAAGAGCAAGTCCGTGCTGGGGTAGATCATAGACGGGAACAGGAGTCCCACCACCGAGAGAGCCGTCGCAGAAAGGCAATCAGCCATGAGAGCGCAAGGGACGCAGGGCAGATTTCAACGTTGACTCCTAGCGCATCAGCAACGGACGCAGTCCCTCGGCCCAGGCGCGGATGGCGTTCCAGTCGCGGTGGTCGCCCTCAGTCCAGACGCCAAAGAGCGCGCTCAGGCAGAACATCAAGCGGTCTTTGAAGGTCGGGATCTTGGAGATGTCCAGCACGCCCGCAAAGGATCCTTCACTGACGGGCCGCACCAACGCCCGCACGGGAGCCATGAACTCGGCCACGAACGGACGGTAGGCCTCGCCGTTGCGCATGGCCAGCGTCATGCAAACCAGGAAGGACGCGAATGGCTTGCTCGTCAATTCCGCGCGGTTTGCCTGGACGAATTGCATCGCCTCAGGCAGCCAGCGTTTGTCCTGGATGGCGCTGCCCGCCACCACCGCCCCATAGGATGAGAGGTCGGCTACCTCGCGCATGGGACGCACGTCCACCTGCGCGCCGCCCTCTGAGAGGGTCCTGCCGATGGCCTCCGCCACCCCGACAGTGGACCCCGTGCAGGTGGCATATGTGACCAGGATCTTGTTAGACATTAGGTAACCTTCCTTTCCAATCAACACAGGGCGAACCAGGCCGTAACTCCCACCACAACAGACAGGGCCAACCCAACGCGGTGGATCATCAAGGCCAGGGCATGGTCCATCCTGCCCACGCTCAACATCGCGCCCGAGAAGAAGAGCGCCACGACGCCAAGCGCCGCCCCCACAATCAACAGGGTCGGCGCGGCTCTCATCCAGACGAAGGCCTGCACGCCCACCAGGACCACAACGCCCAGCGCGAGCAACTTGTGGATATTGAACAGCAGTCCATTGTAGGGCCTGCCCGCCAGGCTCAGCCACAGGCCAAAGCCCAGGGTCAAGGCGAAGAGAATTGCAGGGAGAAGCAGCCTTGAGAGATCCATATGCAGACCTTCGGTCATTTTGATGATAGTCCCAAATCCTCAAAACCGCCATGATTTTTTCTACACAGATGGGATTTTCCGAGCCAGGCGTCTTCCGCAAGGCTTTTAAGGAATGGTTGGGCGTCATACCCAGGGTTATCTGTCGCGATTTCCATCATTTGGGACACATAAAAAGCAATGACCTTTGGCGTCAGCGCGCATGACGCATTACACTGGCAGGGACTTTCGCAAAGGGCCATAATCAGGGTGGCGATAAATGCCGCCTATTCTTGTCCAACTTCTCATATAAGGAGAAATGAATGCCCGCGAAAGGTTGGATCGAAGTCAGCGATCTCTACTGTAAAGGATGCGAACTCTGCATCAGCGCATGTCCGCAGGAGGTGATGGAACTGGACATAACCCGCCTTACCCCGAAGGGCTACCACCCCGCGCACACGTTCAAAGACGGATGCACGGGGTGTGCTATTTGTGCCCTGGTCTGTCCCGATGCCGCGATCACCGTTTATCGGGAAGTGACGAAAGCCGTGCCCGCCGCAGGATGACCCGATGATGTAGGGACACGGCGGATGTTTCACCATCCCCCCTTCATTCTCACGCCGTGCCCTACAGGAGAAAACATACAATGGCAAAAGAACTTTGGAAAGGCAATGAAGCCATCGCCGAGGCCGCCGTCCGCGCGGGGTTGCAGGCGTATTTCGGCTACCCGATCACCCCGCAGACCGAGATCCTCGAGTATCTGTCGCGCCGCATGCCCGAACTGGGCCGCGCCTTCGTGCAGGCCGAGAGCGAATTGGGCGCGATCAACATGGTGTACGGCGCCGCCTGCGCGGGCGTACGCGTGATGTCCACCTCCTCCAGCCCGGGCGTGAGCCTGATGATGGAAGGTCTCTCTTACATTGCAGGGACCGAAGTGCCCGCGGTGCTGGTCAACGTGATGCGCGGCGGACCTGGGCTGGGCAACATCGCCCCCTCCCAGGCCGACTACAACCAGGCCGTCCACGGCGGCGGACACGGCGACTATCCGCGCATCGTGCTGGCGCCCGCCTCGGTGCAGGAAGCCATCGACATGATGGCGCTTTCCTTCGACCTGGCTGAGAAGTACCGCATGATCGCCATGGTCATCCTCGACGGTTCGGTGGGCCAGATGATGGAACCCGCCGAAATGCCCGAGATGAAACCCATCCTGGACCGCAACTTCGATTGGGCCACCAACGGCGCCCTCAACCGCGAACGCCGCATCCTCTCTTCCATTTACATCGAGCCCGCGGCGGAAGAAGTGGCCAACCTGCGTCTCGCCAACCGCTGGAAAGAAGTGCAGGCCAACGAAGTGCGCTACAAGGAATATTTCCTCGACGACGCCGAGATCGTAGTAGTCGGCTTTGGCACGGCGGGACGCGTGTCCCTCTCCGCCGTCCGCGCGGCGCGCGCCCAGGACATCAAGGTCGGTCTGCTGCGCCCAATCACCGTCAGCCCGTTCCCCTACGAGGCCATCGACCAGCTTGCAGGTCGGGCCAAGGCCTTCCTGGTGGCCGAGATGAACATGGGACAGATGCTCAGCGACGTACGGCTGGCCGTGCGCGGACGAGTCCCCGTGGAATTCCACGGACGCCCCGGGGGCATGGTCCCGTTCCCCGATGAGATCCTGCGCGAGATCCAGCGCGTGAACAGCGCCAAGTTGTCGGTCAATGCAGACCCGATCGACGGCTGGCTGGCCCGCATGGCTAAAGTCAAATAGAGGTGAAAATGGCTGCTCCTGAATCCCTTGTCTACGAACGACCTGAATCCTTTACCGATACGCCCACCCACTACTGCCCGGGCTGCACGCACGGTGTGGCGCACCGCCTGGTGGCGGAAGTGCTGGAAGAGATGGGTGTGACCAACCACACCATCGGCGTGGCCCCCGTGGGCTGCGCGGTCTTCGCCTACAACTACTTCGACACCGACTTCGTGGAGGCTCCGCACGGACGCGCGCCCGCCATGGCGACGGGCATCAAGCGTGTGCTGCCCGACCGCGTGGTCTTCACCTATCAAGGCGACGGCGACCTGGCTTCGATCGGCATGGGCGAGATCGTCCATGCGGCGGCGCGCGGCGAGAACCTGACCGTGATCTTCATCAACAACGCCAACTTTGGCATGACGGGTGGACAAATGGCCCCCACCACCCTGCCCGGTATGAAGACCACCTCCTCGCCCAACGGCCGCGACGTGGAAAGCCAGGGCTACCCGATCCGCATGGCGGAGATGCTCTCCACGCTGGACGGCGTGGGCTACTGCGTGCGCCGCTCACTGCACGACCCGAAGAACATCCGCCTGGCGAAGAAGGCCATCCGCATGGCCTTCGAGACCCAGGTGCGCGGACTGGGCTTCTCGATGGTGGAACTGCTCTCCACCTGCCCCACCAACTGGGGCATGACGCCCGTCAACTCGCTCAAGTTCGTGGAAGAGCACATGATCCCCGCCTATCCGCTGGGCGATTACAAGGTCAGCGAGGCGATCAAACAGGTGAAGATTTAGGAGATCGGGAATCGGGATTTGGAAATCGGGATTGACCCCGATGCCCGACTCCCGATGTACCGTGAACGGAGTGAACCTATGCAAAAAGAGATCATCATCGCGGGTTTCGGCGGACAGGGCGTGCTGTTCGCAGGCCAAATCGTGACCTACGCCGCCATGGACGCGGGCAAAGTCGTCACGTGGATCCCTTCTTACGGGCCCGAGATGCGCGGCGGAACAGCCAACTGCACCGTCGTCATCGCGGACGAGGAAATCGGCTCGCCGCTGGTCCAGCATCCGCTGCTGGCGGTGGCCCTCAACCTGCCGTCCTTCGACAAGTACGAGCAGATGCTCGCCACAGGCGGCACGCTGATCGTCAACCAGTCGATGGTCGACCGCAGCGCAAAACGCGCGGACATCCACACCGTCTTCGTGCCCTGCAACGAGATCGCCGAGGAGATCGGCGACAAGAAGTTGACCAACATGGTGGCCGTGGGTGCGCTGCTCTCCTCGCTGCCCGAACTGTCGATCAAGGATGTGGAGAAGGCCCTCGAAGGCCATCTGCCCGCCCGTCACAAACACTTGCTCCCCAAGAACTACGAGGCTCTGCGCCGCGGCTACGAGCACGCGCAGAAGGAACTTGACAAAGTGCCTGCGTAACAGGGATACTCAAAAGCCCGCCTCGTTATGAGGCGGGCTTTTGAGTCTACTTACATCCAAGCTGACTGCGCACCTGCCCCTGCAAAGCCGCGTTACCCGCCGCAGGCTGGCTCAGGAAAATCTGTTCCCAAACCTCACAGACAAGTCCGTCCACCTTGTGGTTGGTTGTTTGCGCCTTTTTACTGATCGCCAGCGCCGTCTCGAGATCGCCCGCAACTGCGGTGCCTTGAATGAAGGGCAGGTATTCCACCGCCACGACAGTGCTCAACTTCTTGCGCTGTACTTCGTCCCAAAGCTGTTGTACGGTGGCCCATTGTTTTTGCTGGACGGCCAGGTCCGCTTTTTCGAAATAATAACACCAGTCATAGGGCGGCTCGGATGAAAAAACAGCCTGCAGATGGTCGTCGTCGATCGCGTCCTCAAGAATCACACGATCCAGATCAGACAACGGAAGTACAGACCTCAAGCGGGGATTCAGATAAGGGTTGACATTGTCGCTGCTGTCGAGCACCCATAGGCACTGTTGATCCACAGTTTTGAATTGGATCACGACGCTGTCCGAAGCGCTCCCCTGATAAGACATGTTTTCCAGCCGTTTTTCGGAGAGCGGCTGCCTGGGCTGCGGAATCCGATCCTCGTTGAACTTATTGACATCGTAATACCAATACTCTTCGCCTTCAGAAAGGGAAGGGTTGGGCTGGCTGTACAGGAAGTTGAGCCATGCAACATCCACCCACGAGCCAAGCGATAACACCCCATCGCCATACACGACGGTGTGGGGCTGCAACCCCGGCATGCGCCAGCGCAACTGCCAGGCCAGGCGGGTCTGTTTTTCCCAGGAATAGCGGAAGTTGTTCTCCAGCCGAAAGTGGAATCCGACCCCCAGGCCGATCAGCACGCAGACCAGGAGAACCTGATGCCTGCGGCGCAGGAGAAAATCCAGCACGCTGACCAGGAACAGACTGGCGCCGAACATGGCAGCCAGCCCATAACGGTCCGCGTAGTGCTCGGTGGTCACAAGGTACTGACCGATGGCCCAGGCGGGCAAAAGTCCCGTGATCATCGTCAGAAAACTGAACCCCATCCAGGTCAGGGTTTCCTTGCCGTTGTGCTCAACCTCAGGGTCCGTTCGACTCTGTCGCAGAAAGAAGATGTATGCCAGCCCAAAAGCCAGCAATCCCACTCCCCAACCTGCCAGGCTGGACAAAGGCAAGGCGCTGATTGTGGAAGGCTGGTAGGTTTTATACCAGGTCCCCAGGACCGCTTCCACAACATCTTGAAGCGCGCGGAGCGCCACGTTTGGCACCGTGTGGAGCGGATCAGACAGTAAACCAGCCAGAACTTCAGGAGAATTTCGATCAGAGCCTGCGGTCGGCATGAAGGCCAGCCGCCAGATGAGGAATCCGCCAAACAGGGCCATGTAAGGCAGGCTGTGTCCAAGCGTGCGTAGTAGACGGTCTTTCACCTGGGGAATGTCACGCAGCAGGAACCAGATCAACCAAAAGCGGAGAAGTTCCAGGCCGACAAAATATTCCAGGGCAAAAAGTTCCAGGCCAGAAAAAACCAGCGCGAGGGTCGTCCATGGGAAGAAGAAACGTCTGTTTTGAATCGCAAGGACCGTACAGAGGATGGAAGCGCTATACAAGGCGAAGCAAATCCAGTGGTCGCTGAACGTCACGCTGTTGGTTTGCTGGAGGAAGATGGGATACACAACAAACAGGGCGGACGCCAGGGCGATTTGCAATTTTTTCCCTGGCCAGATCTTTGTAAAAGCCGCCCACAAGAGGACGCTGGTCAGCCAGCGCCAGAAAATGCTCCAAACCTGCCAGCCTAGGGGGGAATATCCCAGCAAGTTGAAGCCCAGCCACCAGGGCCATGCGCCATAGGGACGGTTCACGGCAAAGGAATAGGCAGCCAACTGTTCATATCCGCCGCGAAAAATATGATATAGAACAACCCAGTCATCCAGATAGTATCCCAGCCAAAAAGCCTGGATGCCAAAAGCCAGGGCGCTCAACCCTAACAGCAACAGCGGGGTGGACAGGACGGACAGACGGTTTTTCATTATTTTTATCGCAGTTCTCTGAGGGTGGGATTCTATCATAGGGCTTTAATCATCATAAGGAGATGGTGACATGGGACCATCACACCAAAATTAATCCATCACTGCGGGCTCGATAGGCAAGCATTTCAAGAACTTACAAAGGGCTGGCCGCCTCAGGCCGTGGCCTTCTCATAAGGCAAGGCTATTGATAACGGCGTTCTTTACTCACAATACACCTTTACCAACATTTCACAACCCATTCCCCCCATTTCCGTATACAATGTGAATGTTGTAACAAAGCACTGGATACGGAGCGTTGAATGGAAAAATTGCCAGCAATCGAGGTTCTGAGCCTGCACAAAGCCTTCGGAGAAAATCGGGCGGTGCAGGGCGTCAGTTTCGAGGTGGGACAGGGAGAGATCTTCAGCCTGCTTGGCCCGAACGGGGCGGGCAAGACCACCACCATCTCCATGCTGTCCTGCCTGCTGCGGCCCGATGACGGCGACGCGCGGGTCATGGGACACTCCATCCGCTCGGACGGGAACGGGGTCAAGTCCGCGCTGGGGGTGGTGCCGCAGGATATCGCCTTGTACGAGGACCTGACCGCTCGTGAGAACCTGTCCTTCTGGGGCAAGATGTACGGCCTGCGCGGGTCCGCGCTCAAGAAACGTGTGGACGAGGTGCTGGATATCATCGGCCTGCGCGAGCGCGCCAACGAGCGTGTCGGCAAATATTCGGGTGGGATGAAACGCCGTGTCAACATTGGGGTGGCGCTATTGCACAAACCCAAGGTCATCTACATGGACGAACCCACGGTCGGCATCGACCCGCAGTCGCGGCGCAACATCCTCGACAGCGTGGTGGCGCTCAAAGACCAGGGCATGACCGTCCTTTACACCACGCATTACATGGAAGAGGCCCAGGAACTCTCCAATCACATCGGCATCATGGACCACGGCCAGATGATCGCCAATGGCACCCACGACGAGCTGGTCAAACTGGTCGGCGGGCAGACCCGCATCGACCTGACGGTCAACGCCGAGCCGCAGAGAATCCTGCCCGCCTGGCAAAGCGTCGAAGGGGTGGAGCAGGCCTCAGTCGAGGATGAGAAGATCAGCCTATTGGTGGCCGACAGCAACCTGGTCCTGCCGCATCTGTTCGAAGCGGCCACGCGTCAGTCGGTGCGCATCACCTCGGTCGACATCCGCGAGCCCAACCTGGAAGCCGTCTTCCTGCACCTGACGGGACGCGCATTGCGAGACTGACATCATGAAAGCCTTCGACATCGCACTGAAAGACATGACCCGTTCCTTCCGCAGTTTCTTTGCGGTGGTCTTCATGTTCGGCGTGCCGCTGATGGTGACGGGCATGTTCTACCTGATGTTCGGCAACATCGCCCAGAACGGCGGCTTCGACCTGCCCAGGACGACCGTCGTCATCGCGAACCTGGACGAGGGTGGCCCCGAGTTCCAGGTCAACCCGAGGAACATCCCAGGCGGACGCGCCGCCAGGACGATGGGCGACCTGGTGGTCAACATCCTGCAAAGCGATGAGATGGCCGACCTGATCGAGGTCCGCTTCGCCGCCGACGCCGCCTCGGCCCGCGCCGCAGTGGACAGCCAGCAGGCGCAGGTGGCGCTGATCATCCCGCCCGATTTCTCCGAACAGTTCGCCGACATCGAAAAGGGCAAGGCCGTCATCGAGTTCTACCAGGACCCCACGCTGACGATCGGTCCCGCCATCATGCGTTCGATCCTCGAACGCTTCATGGACGGCATGAGCGGCGTCAAGATCGCGGTCAACGTTTTCCTCGACGATGCCTCGACGGAAGACTACGCCCAGACGGGCATCCTCGTCCAGCAATACCTGGGCGAATCGCTGGCTCAAAGCGACGACGTTGAAGCCGAACTGCTGGACGTGCGCGCGCCTGTCAGCGCGAAGCAGAGTCAGGCGGAGGAGAAACAGAATATCCTGCTGACCATCATCGGCCCCATCATGGGCGGGATGCTGGTCTTCTACGCCTTCTACACCGGCACGTCCGTGGCGCAAAGCATCCTCAAGGAGGAGGAAGAGCGCACCCTGCCGCGTCTGTTCACCACACCCACCCCCCAGGCCACCATCCTGACGGGCAAACTGCTGTCGGTCTTCCTGACCGTGCTGGTACAGGTGATCGTCCTGCTGGCGGCCGCCCGCCTCATGTTCGGCATCCAGTGGGGAGACCTCGGGGCGGTGGTGCTGGCAGCGTTGGGGATCATCCTGACCGCGTCTTCGTTCGGCGTGTTCGTCAATTCCTTCCTGAAAGACACCAAACAGGGCGGCGTGGTATTCGGCGGGGTACTGACCGTGACGGGCATGATGGGCATGATCAAGATCTTCGCCATGAACTCGGCCA
>CAZGFR010000016.1:46265-47877 GCA_964524485.1 uncultured Anaerolineaceae bacterium
CTGACCGTGACGGGCATGATGGGCATGATCAAGATCTTCGCCATGAACTCGGCCATCGCCAAAACGATGGGCGACACGGTATCGCTGTTGGTGCCGCAGGGTTGGGCCATCCGCGGGTTGATGCAGGCCATGCAGGGCGAGCCATTCAGCGCGGTGCTGTTCACGGTCCTGATCGCGCTGGTCTGGAGCGCGGCCTTCTTCATCGTCGGCGTGCTGCGCTTCAATCGGCGCTACGTATAGGAGCAGGCCATGATCCGCATCCTCGACATCGCCTTCAAAGACCTCCTGCAACTCATGCGGGATTTCAAGACCTTCATGTTCCTGTTACTCATGCCGATCCTGTTCACCTTCCTGTTTGGCTACGCCTTCGGCGGCTTCGGCGGGAACTCCGACTCGCGCCTGCCCGTGGGCTACCTCTCGCAGGATAACCACTGGGTGACTGACTCGCTGCACGACCTGCTCTCCGAATCGGACCTGATCTCCCTGCGTGAGAACGTCTTCCTCTCCCTCGCCGACCTGGAGCAGCAGGTGGCCAACGGGGACCTGGCCGCCGCGATCATCGTCCCGCATGGGTACGGACGCGACGTGCTCAAGAACCGCACGGACCTGCGCCTGATCGTCATCGCCGACACCAACTCCACGGCCTGGACCAGTGTCGAGGCGGAGCTGCTGCGCATCACCAGCCGCCTGGACGGCGCAGTGCGCACGGCCACCATCATCGAGCGCATCGACTCGGAACGCATGCCTTTCCACTACGCATTCGAGAAGACCCTGGATGCCTGGAGCGACCCGCCCATTGCCGTGACCGAGACGAAGAGTCCCGCCGTGGCCAAGGTCAGCGACTCAGGCGCGGCGCTGGCGCACACCGCCCCTGGCATGATCCTCCAGTTCGCCATTGCAGGCCTGCTGACGGCTGCCCAGATCATCGTCACCGAGCGCAAGACGCGCACCCTGCAGCGCCTGCTGACCACGTCCACGCGCCGCATCGACGTGGCGCTCGGTCACTTCCTGGCCATCTTCCTGCTGCTCTTCACCCAGTTCACGATCCTGATCGCCTTCGGCCAGGTCATCCTCAAAGTGGACTATCTCCGCGTACCCGAGGCCACCGCCCTGGTGGCGGTCAGCGCTGCGCTGTGTATCTCCGCCCTGGGATTGCTAATCGGTTTCGCAGCCAGGAGCGAGGAACAGGCCATCACCTTCTCGCTGATCCCCATGTTCGTGTTCTCAGGCCTGGGCGGAGCCTGGGTTCCGTTGGAGGTGACGGGAACCACCTTCCGCGCCATCGGGCACGTCTCGCCCGTGGCCTGGGGCATGGACGGTTTCGAGAACATCGTCGCGCGCGGACTGGGATTCGAGTCTGTGCTGCTGCCGTCTGCGGCGCTGCTCGGGTACGCGCTGCTGTTCTTCTCCCTGGCTGTGTGGAGGCTGTACGCATCCGAAGAGAAGTAAAATTCGGGCTTGACGTATCAGAATATTTGTTCTAAAATCTTTTTATCGGGTGGGTGGGCAGGACATTTCGTTTTGCCCACCCTTTTTTATTTGTAACGAAAAGCGAGCCAATGTCCCCCTCCCCCACAAATGATCTTCCAAAATTAGCAGCGCCCGCTCGACG
>CAZGFR010000016.1:47977-50056 GCA_964524485.1 uncultured Anaerolineaceae bacterium
AGGGAGGTCCCATGCCCGTGGGAACGTTGATGACCGCCACCTTCCAACTGGATGGGCAGGAGTTCATGGCGCTGAACGGCGGCCCCGAGTTCAAATTCACCGAGGCCATCTCCCTGTTCGTCACCTGCGAGACGCAGGCAGAAGTGGACCACTTCTGGGATCACCTGTCCGAGGGCGGCGAGAAGAGTCGCTGCGGCTGGTTGAAGGATCGATACGGTCTGTCCTGGCAGATCGTCCCCACCGCGCTGGGCGAGTTGATGGGCGACCCGAATCCACGCAAGGCGCAGAACGTGATGCAGGCCATGCTGCAAATGGACAAGCTCGACATCGCGGCCCTGCAGGCCGCCCATGACCAGGACTGAGTCAAACCACTTTAGAAAAGGACAAGACCCATGAGCAAAGTTCGCGTGTTGGTCGGCACCCACAAGGGCGCGTTCATCCTCACCTCGGACGGCAAGCGTCAGAAATGGGACATCAGCGGTCCGCACTTCGCAGGCTGGGACGTGTATCACATGCATGGCTCGTCTGTGAATCCCGACCGTCTGTACGCCTCGCAGACCTCGGGTTGGTTCGGGCAGATCATCCAGCGCTCGGACGATGGCGGACAGACCTGGCAGCCCGTGGGCAACCAGTTCCGATATGAGGGCGACCCTGGCATGCACCTGTTCTATGACGGCAGCCAGCGTCCCTGGGAGTTCAAGCGCATCTGGCGGCTGGAACCTTCGCCGACCGAGCCTGATACCGTCTACGCGGGCGCGGAAGACGCCGCCCTGTTCCGCTCGACCGACGGCGGCCAGACCTGGACCGAACTGCCTGGCCTGCGTGAGGTGAAGGGTCACCTCTGGCAGCCGGGCGCGGGCGGGATGTGCCTGCACACCATCCTGCTCGACCCGGCGGACCCCGAGCGCATCTTCGTGGCCATCTCGGCGGCGGGCGCCTTCCGCAGCGAGGACGGCGGCCAAAGCTGGCAGCCAATCAACCAAGGACTCTACTCGGGCGGCGAACTGCCCGACCCCAGCGCAGAGGTCGGGCACTGCGTGCATAACATCACCATGCACCCTTCACGCCCGAACGTGCTCTTCATGCAGAAGCACTGGGACGTGCTGCGCAGCGACGACTCGGGCTCCTCGTGGCGCGAGGTGAGCGGTAACCTGCCCAGCGACTTCGGCTTCCCCATCGCCGTCCACGCCCACGAGCCCGAGACCATTTACGTCGTCCCGATCAAAAGCGACTCGGAACACTATCCGCCCGAGGGAAAATTGCGCGTCTATCGCAGCCGCACGGGCGGAAACGATTGGGAGCCGCTGACCAGGGGCCTGCCGCAGAGCGATTGCTACGTCAACATCCTGCGCAGCGCAATGGCCGTGGACACGCTCGACAAGTGCGGCGTGTACTTCGGCACCACGGGCGGACAGGTGTACGCCTCGGCTGATTCGGGCGACAGTTGGTCGGCCATCGCCAGCAACCTGCCCGCCGTGCTCTCGGTCGAGGTCCAGACCCTGCCATGATCCGCGTGCAGTTGCCGTATCACCTACAGACGCTGGCGCGGGTCGGGCGGGAGGTGGAACTGCCCGTCGAAGCGGAACCCACCATCGGGTATGTGCTGGAGGCGTTGGAGACGGCCTACCCCATGCTGCGCGGCACCGTCCGTGACCAGGTCAGCGGGCGGCGGCGGGACTTCATCCGCTTCTTCGCCTGCGGCCAGGACTGGTCGCTCGAAGCGTATGAGACTCTCCTGCCCGAGGCAGTCGTCGCGGGCAGGGAACCGTTCCGCATCGTCGGCGCGATGGCGGGAGGATAAGGAAAGATTTACACGAAGATAGGTTGAGCAGATCTCTGTTCGTCGCCGCTCATCTCTGGTGAATGAAAGATCATGATCCCGCCTCTCGCAGGCGGGATTTTTCTTGTGTACAATATCCCCATGCAAACCGCCGCCCTTCCCGAGATTCAAATCATCCCCGAGCAGGAGAGTGAGCTCGAGCCGCTCTACCGCGTCATCATCCACAATGACGACGCCACGCCGATGAACGTCGTCGTCAACGTGCTGGAGCAGATCTTCATGCTGGGCGTGGACCGCGC
>CAZGFR010000017.1:0-47325 GCA_964524485.1 uncultured Anaerolineaceae bacterium
TCGCGGATGACCGTTACGCGGATCTGGCCCGGGTACTGCATGGTCTCTTCGATCTTCTTGGCTACGTCGCGGGCCAGGCGGGCAGAGGCCAAGTCGTCAATGGTCTCAGGCTTGACGATGATACGCACTTCGCGGCCAGCCTGGATGGCAAAGGCCTGCTGCACACCTTCGAAGGACATGGACATTTCCTCCAGCGAGCGGATGCGCTTGATGTAGGCTTCCAGGTCCTCGCGGCGGGCGCCAGGACGGGCGCCCGAGATGGCGTCAGCTGCCTCGGCGATGACCGCTTCGATGGAGTCCTGTTCGACTTCGTGATGGTGCGAGGCGATGGCATTGACCACCTTGGGGTGGACGCCGTAGCGTTTGCAGAATTCCGCGCCGAGTTGGGCGTGCGTGCCCTCCTGGTTGTGGTCCATCGCCTTGCCGATGTCGTGCAGGAAGCCGCCCTGTTTGGCCAGGTTGACGTCTGCGCCGATCTCGGCGGCCAGGATGCCCGCCAGCTTGGAGACTTCCACCGCGTGCGACAGTTGGTTCTGTCCGTACGAGGTGCGGAACTTCAGGCGGCCCATCATGCGCAGGATCTCGGGGTGCAGACCCGCGATGTTGGCGTCGTAGGCGGCCTGTTCGCCCGCTTCGTTGATGACCTTCTCGACCGCCTTGGTCTCGTCCTCGACGATCTTCTCGATGTGGGCGGGGTGGATGCGCCCATCCAGGATCAGCTTAGCCAGGGCGCGGCGGCCGATCTCGCGGCGGACCGAGTCGAAGCAGGAGATGGTGACCGAGTCGGGGGTGTCGTCCACGATGACGTCCACGCCCGCCGCCTGCTCGAAGGCCTTGATGTTGCGTCCGTTGCGGCCCACGATGCGGCCCTTCATTTCTTCATTGGGCAGGGTCACCACGGCGCGGGTGACTTCGGCCACGTGCTCCGAGGCTACGCGCTGGATGGCGTCGGCGATCAACTTGCGGGCGCGCTTCTCGCCTTCTTCGCGAGCCTCGGCCTCGATCTGGCGGATGATGCGCGCCATGTCGCCGCGCGCTTCCTTTTCGACCGCGGCGAACAATTCCTTGCGGGCCTCGTCCTGGGTCATCTGCGCCATTTCCTGCAATTTGGCCACCTGGTCCTGATAGACCTTTTCGATCTCGTTGTGGCGGCGGTCCACGGTGGACTGGCGCTTGTTCAGGGCCTGCTCGCGCTGTTCCAGCTTCTCGGCGCGGCTGTCCAGTTCGGAGCGGCGCTTGTCGAGTCGTTCCGTGTCGCGGTTCAACTCGATGCGGCGTTCCTTGATCTCCGATTCGGCGGCCTGCACGATCTTGACCGCGTTCTCGCGCGCCTGCGACTCGATCAGTCGCGCCTGTTCGTTGGCCCCCTTCAGGATGCTGTCGGCTTTTTGCTGCTGGTTTTGAAGGGCCTTGTCGGCCTGATAACGATGCAGGAAATAGCCCAGAAGGGTGCCTGCCACCAGAAATACAATGTCAAGGATGATGATCAGCGGATTCATATTCGTTCCTCGTCGTCAATAGTTTGATCCTGCCCGGGATGCGACTCATTCCAGATGCGGCTGACTGTGGGTGCGATGACGGAATAAGGAAAGCCCCGCCGCGCCAGGAAGTCGCTCAATTTTTTTCGGAATTCGGTCCAGTCCAGACCTTTGAGCCTGCTGACCCGTTTCTGGGCCGCTTCGTAGGCCAGGGCTTCCTCATCCACCCCTGCCAGGGCGGAGCGGGTCGCCTCGTCGGTCAGGCCCTTCTGGCGTAATTCCAACGCCAGCGCCCGTTTGCCGCGCGGACGGAAGGTGCTGCGGTTCTCCACCCACGCGCGGGCGAACTCATTATCGTCTGCCAACCGCGCTTCTCGGAGCCGTTGGAGGGTCTCCTCGATGACTTCCTCGGCGTACTCATGCTTGCGCAGGTTCTGCCGAATCTCCGCCTCGGAGCGGGCGCGGTAACTCAGGAACAGCATGGCCTGTTGGAAGGCCTTTTCGCGCGCATCCTCCAATTGGAGCCGCGCGATTTTCTCATCGTCCAGCCGTTGACCGGTCTTCAGCCAGGCGGCCACGATGCGCGACAGCCCGAAGGCGAATTCCCCGTCGAGGTAGAGGTTCACCCGATTGGGGTCGTTCTTCTGTGCTTCGATGGCTGTGATCGTTTTCATGGCTTTAAAAACAAGACGCAGCCAGATGCCCGGGGAGGGCCACAGCTGCGAATCGGCTCGGATGGGTGCGACAGGCTCACGTCCCGCAAAATGCGGTACGGAGGAGGTGGTTAAACCGTGGAATGGCTCAGGGTGAAGTCAAACAGGTGCATAATCCTGGCAAAAATCGGTTTGTGATCCGCCGAAAAAGGGGGCGGTGTCGTACCCAGAAGTGTCAAAACCGTGATCGAGCAGTGGCCGCAAAACAGGCGGCGAAGAAATAGGCTGTTCCAAATCCTTTCGGATATTAACATATTATACATGAAAGTTAAAATTTTGCTATACGATTATTTTCCTCGTGTTAAATCTCGTGCAAGCGGGGGAATCATTGTCATATTTGGGATATAGGATACAATCTGAACGTTAAACTGATTTCTGACGATCTTTTCACGATACAAGAAGGAAGATTAATCCAGTGTTCTGTTCGGACAGGATTGGACAGGGCGCAAATCACGGAGGCATGGATGAATGCGATGGAACCTGAGACAAGCGGGGAGGTCAGGCGGATACGTCGTCTGGTGGCCTTTTTAGGCGTGTTCTTCATTTTGCTTGGACAATTTCTAATCTATTCCGCCCCGTTGGACGAAAAAGTATTGTTCCCTCATTATGAGGGATTGAGCTTGTTGGGGGTCGCGTTGTTCCTGTTGAGCCAGTTGGTGCGGCCCGGGCCGCTGGTGCGGCGGCTCGCGGGACGCATCCTCATTTCGGAGCGTGCCGCGTGGGTGGTTGCGGCTTTCATGCTTTCGGCCCTGGCGACGGTGGGAGCGGGATTGTTCCAGATTTCCACCCGCAGCAATTTCATCCCTGTGCTGGCGGTCTGGATGCTGGCAGGACTAGCATACGTAGCTGCGTTTTCCGAGAGGATCGTGACCTGGGCGGAATGGAAGGCCTGGCTGAAAAGCCATCGCGCGGAGATCCTGATCCTGGTAATGGTCATCCTGCTGGGTGCAGCACTGCGATTCTATAAGCTGGGCGAGATTCCCCGCGTGCTGGATGGCGATGAGGGCCGTGTGGGCATGGCTGCCCAGACCACCATCATGGGTGATCTGGCCAACCCGTTTGCCCTGTGGGATAACTTCGGCGCGCTGTATTTGCAAGCCATCAACCTGTGCCTGCGATTTTTTGGTCCAACCCCGTTTGCCTTGCGTCTTCTGCCTGCCATCGGCGGTATCCTGGCCATTCCCGCCGTTTATTTATTGGCCCGCCAGATTGGCGGGAAACAGGTGGCTTTCATTGCCGCCTTTCTGGTCGCCACTTCGCATACTCATATCAATTTTAGCCGTATCGCCTCGGTGGCTTACATCCATGGGACCTGGTTGGTGCCCTTCGAATTGTATTTCCTGCTTAGCGGATTGGAGAAGCGGCAGTTTTGGCGCACTGCCCTGGGCGGGGTCATCCTGGCGATGCATTTTTCGGTGTATCTGACTGCCCAGGTGGTCACCGCCATGATCCTGGTCTACATGGTCATCTGCTTCATCTTCCTGCGTTCCTGGTTCAAACCTGTACTGCTGCAGGCGCTGGCGTTTTGGGGTGGCTTCCTGATCATGATCCTGCCTGAAGCCTATTACGTGGCGCATTACCCCGAACAATTCCTCAACCGTCTGGCTCAGGATGGCACATTTGCTTCGGGCTGGCTGGTGGAAACGATGACGTCCACGGGTCAAAGCGCTGTCCAGATCTTATTCGGACGGGTGATGCACGCCTTCCTGGCGTTGATCTATTATCCCTCCCTCGATTTCTATGGTTCGCCCACCCCCATGTTGAACATGATCTCGGCTTCCATCTTTCTGCTGGGACTGGGACTTGCCCTGTGGCGTACGAAGTCGCCGAAATACCTGCTGTTGAACGGCAACTTCTGGGCGGCAACGCTGGCGGTCGGCATCTTTGCCGTCCCGCCCTCGGCGGATACCTACCGCATGTTGATGGCCCTGCCTGCCGCGCTAATCATGGCGGCCATCGGCCTGGACCAGATGTTCGAGTATTTTGGCCTGGGTTGGAAACAAGCGCGAGCCGTCTATGGAATTTCGGTCGGCGCGGTCCTGGTCAGTTTGCTGGTCTTCAACCTGTGGACGTATTATGGCGACTTTGCAGGCCAGTGCCGCTACGGCGATAACCTGGCAGGCCGCTTTGCCTCCTACCTTGGCAAATACGTCAAGACCGTGGACAGTCAATCGGATATTTATTTGCTCAGCAATAACATCTACTCGTACGGCACGCACGCCTCGACGTATTTCCTCAGCTCGACCCGCCCCGTGACGAACCTGCCCACCCCGATCGGTGAAACCCAATTTGTGTCGGGGGAAACCATCATCGCCAACCCAGACCGCATCAACGAGTTGCTCACCTGGGCGCACGCGCATCCGGGCGGCCAGTTGCAATATCAATACGACTGTTCGCGTACGATTCTCGTGGCTTACCGGGTCCCGTGAAGGATGGAACCGAGCGAATATGAACTGATGTACCGGGTCGAACAGGAGCATTGGTGGTATCAGGGCATGGAAGCCATCACTCGCGCCGTGTTCGACCATTGGCTTCCCGCCCGGCGTGACCTGCGCGTCCTGGATGCGGGCTGCGGCACGGGGGCCGCGTTGGCCAATTACCTCAAGGAGTACGGGACAGCGATGGGGGTGGACCTCTCCCCGCTGGCGCTGGATTTCTGCCGCAGGCGGAACCTCTGTCGCCTGAGCCGCGCTTCGCTCCTGGACCTGCCGTTTGCCCCCGCTTCCTTCGACCTGGTCGCCAGCTTTGACGTACTGTACGAGCGCGCCGTCCCCAGCGACCTGGCGGCCCTGCGCGAACTGGCGCGCGTTCTCGCCCCGGGCGGATTCCTGTTCCTGCGGCTGCCCGCCTACGACTGGCTGCGCGGCGCCCACGACGAGATCATCCACACCGCGCGGCGCTACACCGTCCGCCGCACCGCCGACCTGCTGCGCCAGAGCGGATTGATTCCCCTACACCTGACCTATGCCAATACCTTGCTGTTTCCGCTGGCGGCGGCCAAGCGCCTGCTGGAGCGCCTGCGCCCCGCCCACAAAGCGGAGTCCGACCTGGAGATGCGGATGGGCCGCTTAAACGGGATCCTGCGCGGGGTCCTGGCGGCGGAGGCGCCGTGGGTGTCCTCGCGCGGGTTGCCTTTTGGGTTGAGCGTCCTGGCTCTGGCGCGGAAGGATCTCCAAGCATGATCCATCCGCAGCTTCTTTCCAGCGTCAGCGCTGTCTTCCCCGCTTACAACGACGGCGGGACGATTGCCAGCATGGTCACGGCGGCGCTGCTGGCCTTGCGCCAGGTGACCGACGATTACGAGATCATCGTGACGAACGACGGCAGCCGCGATTATACAGGCCAGGTGCTGGACGAATTGGCGGCGCGCTTTCCCGAACTGCGCGTGATCCATCACCCCGTCAACGTGGGGTACGGCGCCGCGCTCAAGGCGGGCTTTGCCGCCGCCACCAAGGACTGGGTCTTTTACACCGACGGCGACGCGCAATACAACCCGCTCGAACTGGTGGACCTGGCGCGCGCCCTGCGCCCGGGCGTGGACGTCGTCAACGGCTACAAACTGGCCCGCAACGATTCTCTGATGCGCATCGTGATCGGCAAGGCCTATCACCACCTGGTGGCGTTGCTGTTTGGCATCCGCATCCGCGACGTGGATTGCGACTTCCGCCTGATCCCGCGCAATGTGCTGGCCGAGGTCGAACTGGAGAGCATCAGCGGGGCGATCTGCCTGGAGCTGGTCAAGAAGATCCAGGATCTGGGCTACGTATTTGCCGAAGTGCCCGTACACCACTACTCCCGCAAGTACGGCACCTCGCAATTTTTCAGCCCGTGGCGCGTCCTGCGGACGTTCCGTCAATTGGGCGGGTTGTATTGGAAACTGGTGGTGAAGAAGGAGCACCTGCGCGGCGGGCGCGGTTGAATTCCATCGCTTTGGCGGGGGCGCAGGGCGGATAAACACGTGACAAACGGAACTATTCCATTTTAATATTTCATGCCATAATCAAAAAGGTTTGAATTCCAAAACCCACCACAGGAGGCAGTATGGCAAAAATAACTCGTGAAGATGCGCTTGAATATCACCACCTGAAAGGCAAACCCGGCAAGGTGGCGATCATCCCGACCAAACCGATGGACACCCAGCGTGACCTGAGCCTGGCGTATTCCCCGGGCGTGGCCGAACCCGTGCTGGAGATCGAAAAGGACGCCGAACTGGCGTACGAATACACCTCGAAGGGCAACCTGGTGGCGGTCGTTTCGAACGGCACGGCCATCTTGGGCTTGGGGGACCGCGGCGCGCTGGCGGGCAAACCCGTCATGGAAGGCAAGGGCGTCCTCTTCAAAAAATTCGCCGACGTGGACGTGTTCGACATCGAGGTCAACTCGCACGATCCCGATGAGATCATCAAGGTGGTGGCCGCCATCTCGCCGACCTTCGGCGGCATCAACCTGGAGGACATCAAGGCTCCCGAGTGCTTCTACATCGAGGAAGAACTGAAGAAGATGCTCAACATCCCCGTCTTCCACGACGACCAGCACGGCACCGCCATTATCTCGTCAGCGGGGCTGGCCAACGCGCTGGAGATCGTCGGCAAGAAACACGAGGACATCCGCCTGGTCATTTCGGGCGCGGGCGCCTCAGCCATTTCCTGCGCGGAATTGGCCATCAGTTGGGGCGTGAAGCGCGAGAACATCATGTTGGTGGATACCAAGGGCGTGGTCTACAAGGGCCGTGTCGAGGGCATGAACAAGTACAAGGAGCGCCTGGCGGTGGTGGACAAGGGTCATCGCACCCTGGCCGACGCCGTGCGCGATTCCGACGTGTTCTACGGCCTGTCGGTGGCAAACGTGCTGACGCCCGAAATGGTCAAATCGATGGCCAAGGACCCGATCATCTTTGCCATGGCCAACCCCGATCCCGAGATCAAGCCTGAGCTGGCCAAGGAAGCCCGCAAGGACGTCATCATCGCCACGGGCCGCTCCGACTACGCCAACCAGGTCAACAACGTGCTCGGCTTCCCGTTCATCTTCCGCGGCGCGTTGGATGTACGCGCCAGGCAGATCAACGAGGAGATGAAGTTTGCGGCGTCGAAGGCGCTGGCCGCCCTCGCCAAGGAGGACGTGCCCGATTCGGTCATCCGCGCCTATGGCGGCGGGAGCATCAAGTTCGGACGCGAGTACATCATCCCCAAGCCGCTCGATCCGCGCGTGCTGTTGTGGGAAGCGCCCGCCGTGGCCGAGATGGCCATGAAGACGGGCATGGCCCGCAAGATCATCGACATCGACGAGTACCGCGAGCAGCTGGCCTATCGTCAGGGCAAGGGCGAGCAAGTGCGCTACTTCTTCCAGAACAAGGCCCGCTCCTCGGGCGGCGGCCAGCGGGTCGTCTTTGCCGAGGGCGAAGAGCAGAAGATCATCCGCGCCGCGCACCGCGTACAGGAAGACGGCATCGGCACCCCGATCCTGATCGGGCGGGCAGACGCCATCGAGGCGCAGGTCAAAAACCTGGGCCTGGACTTCAAGCCCATCATCGTCGATCCCGCTTCGATGAAGAACATCGACGAATACGAAGATGCCTACTATCAGATGCGCAACCGCAAAGGCATGTCCCGCACCGACGTGGTCAAGGTCGTACGCGACCCGAATGTGCTGGGGCCGCTCATGGTCAAGATGGGTGAGGCCGACGCCTTCGTCTCGGGCCTGACCTACGACTACCCCGAGGTTATCCGCCCTGCGCTGCAGATCCATCACACCGCCGAGGGCGTGACCCGCGCGGCGGGCGTGTACATCATGATCGTCGAAGACCGCGTGTACCTGTTCACCGACGCCACGGTCAACATTGACCCGAGCGCCGAGGACCTGGCCGAGATCGCCACCCTGGCCGCCGACTTTGCCGCCAAACTCGAACTCGACCCGCGTGTGGCTTTCCTCTCCTTCTCGAACTTCGGCTCCACGCCGCACCCGCTCTCGGACAAGGTCCGCAAGGCGGTGGCGATGATCAAGGAACGCCGCCCCGACCTCAAGGTGGACGGCGAGATGCAGGCCGATACCGCCGTGGTGCCCGAGATCGTGGACGAGCGCTACCCGTTCAGCGCGGTCAAGGACGCCAACGTGCTGGTCTTCCCGTCGCTCGAATCCGCCAATATCGCGTACAAACTGTTGGCCCGCCTCGGCAAGGCCAAGGCCATCGGCCCGATCCTGCTGGGCGTGGGCGCCCCCGTCCACGTGCTGCAAACGGGTGACGACGTCAACGCCATCGTGCAGATCGCCTCGGTGGCTGTGATGGATGCAATGGGCCGCGGCGAGAACGGAAAGAAAGTCAAGAAGGAGAAGAAAGAAAAGAAAGCCAAGAAGTAAATTCGAATCGAGCCTGAGGCCTCGGAGAAATCCGAGGCCTTTTTGATTGGATAGGAATTGGCAGTCGTTGAGAGTGTGGGGTTTGTACACTCGTCCAAAAGGAGATATCCCATGCAAAAGATCAAAACTATTTTTCGAATCTGGCTGCCATTTGTGGTGGTCATTACCGCCTTCTGCGGATTGGGGTATGCCTCGGTCCAGCAGGCGTACCGACAGGGCGCGAACGACCCGCAGATCCAGATGGCGGAGGATGCCGCCGCCGCCCTGACAGATGGCGGCAGCGCGGACGCTATCGTCCCCGCGAATCAAGTTCCCGTGGACCAAAGCCTGGCTCCGTTTCTGATCGTCTACGACGCGAAGGGCGCCGTGCTGGCTTCGTCCGCGGCGCTCGACGGCCAGACCCCCAGCCTGCCCGAAGGCGTACTGGACTCCGCGAGACAGATGGGCGAGGACCGCATCACCTGGCAGCCTCGCGACGGGGTACGCATCGCCGCTGTGATCGTCCCATACCAGGGAGGCTTTGTGCTGGCGGGACGCAGTCTGCGCGAGGTGGAGTCCCGCGTGGATCAGCTCACCACCTTCGCAGGTCTCACCTGGCTGCTGGCCGTGGCCGCCACGCTGGCCGTGATCGCCTTCGGGGAATTCTTCCTGGCCGAAAAGAAATAGCGGTACGATGAATCAAAAGTCCCGCAACCGTTGCGGGACTTTTGATTCAAATTTCGGTCTGCTATTCCTGCCATTCCAATTCGTAGTCGCCCACGTGGACCGTGTCGCCCTCCTCGATGCCCGCTTTGCGCAGGGCCTCATCCACGCCGAGCTTCTCCATCAGGCGCTGGAAGCGGCGCACGGAACCGTCGTGTTCCCAGTAGGTCATGGCGGCGGCGCGTTCGATACCCGCGCCCGAGATGCGCCAACTGGCGTCGTCCTCGCGCGAGATGGTGAACTGGTTCGGGTCCGCCTCCGGGCGATAGACGGGTACGGGCGCCTCGAATTCCTCCAGTGGGGGAGTCTCGGCCAGCTTGTGCGCGGCGGCCAGCAGCAGGTCGCGTGTGTCGGTGCGCGCCAGGGCCGAGATGGTGCGCAGTTCCACCTTCTTTTTCTTGAAAGCGGATTTCAACTCTTTCAGGCGTTCCTGCACCTCGGGCTGGTCGATCTTGTTGAGCGCCACGATCTGCGGCTTCTTCGCCAGGTTCGGGTCGAAGAGCGACAACTCGGCGTTGATCTGGCTGTAATCGGCCAGCGGATCGGGGGAGAGGCCGTCGAGCAGGTGGACCAGAACGCGGGTCCGCTGGATGTGACGCAGGAAATCGTGGCCGAGGCCCGCGCCTTCCGCCGCGCCTTCGATCAGACCTGGGATGTCGGCCAGCACCACGGTGGTGTCATCATCGATGTTGGCCACGCCCAGGTTCGGCTCCAGCGTGGTGAACGGATAGGCTGCGATCTTCGGTTTGGCGTTGGTCAACACCGAGAGCAGCGTGGACTTGCCCGCGTTCGGGACGCCGATCAGCCCGATATCGGCGATCAGCTTGAGTTCCAGTTTGAGGTGTTTTTCCTCCCACGGCTCGCCGCGTTCGGCGGTGCGCGGGGCCTGGTTGCGCGAGGTGGCGAAATGTTGGTTGCCGCGCCCGCCGCGCCCGCCCTTGCAGACGATCAGCCGCTCGCCGGGCTGGGTCAGGTCGCCGAGCAGGATGGGCTGGCCGCCGTCGGCGGGCAATTCGAAGATGACGGTGCCAGGCGGGACGTGGATGACGAGGTCCTTGCCGCCGCGTCCCGTCAGCTGAGAGGAGCCGCCGCCCACGCCGTCCTCCGCCTTGAACTTTTGCTTGGGGCGGAAGGTGGACAGCGTGTTGAGTGTGGACTTGACCTCGAAGACGACATCGCCGCCCTTGCCGCCGTCGCCGCCATCGGGGCCGCCGCGCGGCACGAACTTCTCGCGGCGGAAGTGAACCATCCCGTCGCCGCCTTTGCCTGAACGCACGAAAATTTCTACCTGGTCTATGAACATGGCCCCCATTATAACGGCGGATGAGATTCTTCGTCCGTGGGTTTCCCGCTTGCCCGAGCGTTGCAATTTTTTGAAATCGCTTGACAAGTCCTTTCCTGCGGGTGTATAACCCTGTCTGCAACCTGAATAGTCCTCGTTAGGCCAGGCGGCTGCAAAATACACAAGCCATTGTCCTGAAACGTCGAAAGACGCCAAAGGGTAGACCAGGTAAGGTCGGCATAAGGCTTTACCCAATGTGGCTGGAACTGCGAACCAGTTCCTACGATGTGCAGTGCTGAAGCTACACCAGAGAGGCAGCGTTCTCTTTTTGCGCGTATCCGCCTCCTGGTCTTGTGACGGGAGGCTTTCATTTTGCCAGTGTGTGACGCTTCGGCAAATCCAAACACATGCTGCAAGGAGGTGTTCGCGTGGACGCGGATAGAGATAAGCATATCATCCCCCTGCGAAAGTGCGCTTTGCACGCTTTGTCCTCTTTGCACGCGACTTCCCTCCCGTTGCGCCTGTCCGTCCCCTGACCTGACGGCGCCTCCGGGGGAAACGGACGTGCACGTGGCCGCGCAAATCGCCTTTCCATGCGGAGGCGATTTTTTGTTGCCTCCCTCCAACCTGATTCGATTTATGGAGGTCCCCATGGCTTTTCTGAGCGAAATCCTTGGCCACACCATCACCGACTATGATGGCCGCTACATTGGAAGACTGGAAGATTTGGTCGCCCGCGAACCCGCCGACGCGATCCACCCGATCGTGGATGGCGTGGTGATCAAGGGCAAGAACAAACTCATCATCGTGCCCTACTCCGTGGTGATGGCGTTGTTCGCGCCCTCGATTCCCCTCAAATGCCACGCAGACGAACTTCCGCAGTACGAGCCGACCGAGAATGACATCTTCCTCTCGCGCGACGTGCTCGACAAACAGATCATCGACACCGACGGCGCGCGCGTGGTGCGCGTCAACGACCTGGAACTGGTCCGTGTCAACGGCTCGCTGTACGTGGGCAACGTGGACATCGGCATGATGGGCATCCTGCGCCGCATCGGTATTGCGGGATGGATCAAGACCTTTGGCCTGCCCGACACGCGTTCCTACATCTCCTGGGACGACGTCGAACTCCTGCGCCACGATCCCTTCATGCGCCTGCGCGTGCCCGTCGAGAGTATTGCCGAACTGCACCCCGCCGACGTGGCCGAGATCATCAGCGACATGAACAAACTCGAGAGCGGACAACTCCTCGACGCGCTCAACATGGAGCAGCTGGCCGATACCCTGGAGGAAGTGGAAACGGAATTCCAGGCTGACCTGGTGGAACATATGTCCGACGAAAAGGTGGCCGACCTGCTCGAGGAAATGGAACCAGACGAGGCCGCTGACCTGCTGGCCGAACTGCCCGAGAAACGCAGCCGCAACCTGCTGGCTCTGATGGAGCGCGAAGAGTCGGACGAGGTCCGCAAACTGCTGTCCTACGACGAGAATTCCGCGGGCGGCATCATGACCACCGAGTATGCCTGCGTCCCGCCGAACGTCACCGCCGAGGAAGCCATCCGCATCCTGCGCGAAACCGCCACCGACGCCGAGACGCTGTTCTACGTCTACGTCACCGACACAACCGACCACCTGCTGGGCGTGTTCTCGCTCTCGAACCTGATCTTTGCCGACCCGCACGCGCGTGTGGAGGAGTTCATGGAAGACCGTGTGAAGAGCGTGGCCCTGGATGACGATCAGGACGAGGTGGCGCAGGTCATCACCAAGTACGACCTGATCGCCATCCCCGTCGTGGACGAGCACAACGTCATGCACGGCATCGTCACCGCTGACGACGCCCTCGACAAGATCATCCCCACCGCGTGGAAGAAACGCCTCCCGCGCTTTTATCGATAATCCTAGGTGAATATGGAGAATACGATTTTCTACAACCGCAATCGGCGGTTCTTTTCCTCGTTGTGGAAGAAGCTGCTGTTGTTCCTGACCGTCTTCGGTCCCGCCACCATCACCGCCATGGCCGACAACGACGCAGGCGGTGTGGCCACCTATTCCATCGCGGGCGCGAAACTGGGATATCCCATCCTGTTCCTGCTGCCCGTCATCACCCTGCTGCTGGCCCTGACCCAGGAGATGGGCATGCGCCTGACGGTCGTCACCCGCCGTGGGCTGGCGGACCTGATCCGCGAGCGTTATGGGGTACGCGCGGCCGTGTTCATGTTTGGCACCTTGCTGATTGCCAACATTGGCACGCTGATCACTGAACTGTCCGCGGTCAAGACCACCAGCGGTATGTTTGGCGTCCCGCCGGTCCCGGCCGTGATTGTGATCGTCATCATTTCCTTTGTGCTGATCACGCGCGGAAATTACAAGGTGACGCAGTCCATCATGCTGGTGGCCTGTCTTTTCTTCCTCGTGTACATCTTCTCGGCGGTCAAAGCCCAACCCGACTGGAATCTGGCGCTGACCAACCTGGTCTGGCCGCACGGCGTGGACTTCACGCAGAGCTATATGAAGGATTACCTCATCATCGGCATGGGCGTGCTCGGCACCACCATCACCCCGTGGGGACAGTTCTTCATCAGCAGCTTTGCCTACGACAAGAAGATCGAAAAGGGCAAGGTCGGTCTCTCACAATTGGAGACCTACTGGGGCGCCTTCTTGACAGATTTCTTCTCGTTTTTCATGATCGTGGCGACGGCGGCCACCCTGTTCGTGAACGGCATTGTGTTGGACTCGGGCGAGCGCGCGGCGATGGCCATCGCCCCCTTTGCGGGAAAACTCGCCTCCCAACTCTTCGCGGTCGGCATCCTCAACGCGGGCTTCATGGGATTGGTCGTTGTCTCGCTGTCCACGGCGTATGCCTTCGCCGAGTTCTTCGGCCTCTCGGGCAGCCTGGACGACTCGTTCAAGAAGAGCAAGACCTTCTACTTCCTGTACATTGCCCAGTTGCTTGCCGCCACCTTGTTCGTGCTCCTGTCGCAAGTCAGCCTCTTCCAGGTGGCGCTGGTGACGCAGATCATCAATGCCGTGGCCCTGCCGCTGGTCTTCTATTTCCTCATCAAGCTGACCGATGACCGTGGCCTGATGGGTGAGTTCGCCAACAACAAATTCCAAAAATACTTTGCCACTGTCAGTTCAGTGGTGATTGTCATCGCCTCTGCGTTTACCGTTTTGGCAGTCGTCTTTGGGTTGTAGCGTACCATCCGATCGGAGAAAAAACTATGGCCTATAACGAAAAAATCTTCCACACCGGGGTCCTGCAGCGGCGGTTCACATTTGCTGATGCCGTGATCCTGCTTAGCCTGGCCATTCTTTTTTATGGCGGCTTGACTTTGGCAACCAGCGTCACTGGTCAGACTGTGACCGTGGAAAAAATCTCGCTGACGCCTGGCGCGCTGCCGATCTACACGTTGTATTCGGTGGCGCGCATGCTGGCCGCCTACGTGCTGTCCATCTTGTTTACGTTGTTTTACGGACGCATGGCCGCTTACAATCGCCGAGCGGAACGGATCATGATGCCGTTGCTGGACGTGTTGCAATCCGTCCCGATCCTTTCCTTCCTGCCAGTGGTGCTGCTCAGCCTGAGTGCGGTCCTGCCAGAACGGCTTGCGACCGAGCTGGCGGCTGTGATCCTCATCTTTACCTCGCAGGCCTGGAACATGACCTTTGCCTGGTATCAATCGCTCACCACCATTCCCAAGGAATTACGCGAGGCCAGCTCCATTTTTCGCCTGAACTCGTGGATGAGATTCAAGACGTTGGAACTTCCCTTCGCGGCCATTCCGCTCATTTGGAACAGCATGATGTCGTGGGCGGGCGGTTGGTTTTTCCTGATGGCTGCCGAGATTTTCACCGTGGGCCAGGAATCCTTCCGTCTGCCCGGGCTGGGCGCTTATCTGCAAGCCGCTGCTTTCCAGGGGAACTTCCCTGCCATTGGATGGGGCCTGGCCACGCTTGTCCTGGTCATCGTCGTTATGGACCAGTGGATCTGGCGTCCTCTGCTGGCCTGGTCGGATCGTTTCAAGATCGAAATGGTGGAGAATGACAACCCGCCGACCTCATGGTTCTACGATCTGACGCGTGATGCGCCTGTTGTGCACTGGTTCGAGGAAAAGATCGCTGCACCTGCGCTGGAAAGATTTGATCAATACATCATTCAACACTACCCGTCGGATGAAAATGGCGCTTTGTCAGACGAAAATCTTCGCCCGGGAAATTATTTCATGCTGATGATAGGCGCTGCGCTCCTGTTGTATGGCGGTTACCGGGTTGGCGCGACCTTCCTCCTGCTACCGTTAAACGAATGGATCTCCATCCTGACCGGCGTCTTCGCTACTTTGCTGCGCGTGTTCATTTCACTTGCCATTGCCCTGGCCTGGACCGTTCCCGTGGGATACCTGATTGGTTCGAACCCCAAATTGGCTGGATGGCTCCAGCCAATTGTTCAGGTAGTTGCCTCTCTCCCGGCGACAGCCTTGTTCCCCGTGCTGGTGGCGGCGCTTGCCAAGGTTTACGGCGGCTTGAACTTTTCCGCCGTCCTGTTGATGTTAATGGGCACGCAGTGGTACTTGTTATTCAATATCATCGCAGGTGCGGCGGCCATCCCCCAGGACTTGAAGTACACCTCAGCCCTGCTGGGAGTCAAAGGCTGGGAACGCTGGCGGACGCTCATCCTGCCTGCGCTGTTTCCATTCATTATCACAGGCGCCATCACGGCCAGCGGGGGGGCATGGAATGCCAGCATCGTGGCTGAGTTCATTCAGTTTAACGGGCAGACGCTCAGCGTCATGGGGATCGGTTCGGTGATAGCGGGAGCCACTGCCAGCGGCGACTATCCACTTTTGCTGGTATCCACCCTCAGCATGATCCTGACCGTTGTCACGATCAATCGCCTGCTCTGGCGGCGTTTTTATCGTCTTGCAGAAGAACGCTTCAAAATGGAGTGATGATGATGACCAATACAACCCTGCTTGAAGTTCGCAGCGTCAACCAAATGTATGGCAGCGGAGCCCGCCGCTTCATGGCCGTTCAAAATATCAATTTGAGCATGAAGGAAGGTGAGTTTGTCGCGCTTGTGGGTCCCTCGGGATGCGGCAAGAGCACACTGCTTCGAATTATCACCGGTCTGAACAAACCCACATCAGGGGTGGTGCTGTATCGCGACAACGTCGTGACGGGGGTCAACCCCAATGCGACGATCGTCTTTCAGACGTTTGCCTTGTTCCCCTGGCTGACGGTCCAGAAAAATGTGGAATTGGCCCTCAAGGTGCGCGGCGTTCCAGCCCAGGAGCGCGCTCAAAGGGCGGAAGCCCTCTTGGATAAAGTGGGCCTGGACGGTTTTGAGAATGCCTATCCGCGCGAACTTTCCGGCGGAATGCGCCAGAAAGTTGGTTTTGCGCGCGCCATGGCCGTGGAACCTGAGCTGCTCTGCCTCGACGAGCCCTTCTCTGCGCTGGATGTGCTTTCCGCCGAATCGCTACGCGGCGAATTGCTTGAACTGTGGACAACGGGCGCCATCCCTACGAAAGCCATTTTGATGGTCACACATAACATCGAGGAAGCCATCGCATTGGCGGATCGAATTGTGGTCATGGGCAAGGATCCCGGGCATGTCGTGGCCGACCTGACGGTGGATTTGCCGCATCCGCGCCATCGCAAATCGCCAGAGTTCATCGCTAAAGTGGACTTGATCTACGCCATCCTGGCAGGACAGACCGAACCCGAGCAACTTGAACTGGGTTCCGCCCCTGGAGAACCTGGCCGCACGCGCAGCCTGCCCGACGTGCAGGTTTCTGACCTGACAGGCTTGCTCGAGACACTGGGAGACAAGGCCGATGACCGCGCTGACATCTATCGGCTCGTGGAGGAACTAAAAATCGACTCCAACCATTTGTTCCTGCTGACCGAGGCGGCCGAATTGCTGGGATTTGCTGTTGTTGCCCAGGGTGACATCAACCTGACCGCCCTGGGGCAGACCTTCGTGGATGCATCCATCCTGGCCCGCAAGGAGATTTTTGCCACACGCATCCGCCGCCTGCCCATGTTCCGCTGGCTGCTGAATATGCTTGAAAAAGCCGACTCTCATAAATTAGAATGGGATGTCGTTCAGTCGGCGCTGGAACTTGACTTCCCTGCGGAGGAAGCAGAGAAACAGGTGGAGGTCGCGGTCAATTGGGGACGTTATGCCGAAATCATGTCGTACGATGATGGCAAGGCGGTCATCTCAATGGGTGATGCGGTCAAATAAATATTTCTGAAGGAGCGTCCCCTTCTTTCTACAAGAAGATCGGCCAGGATTTGAACGAGTCCTGGCCGATTTTTCATCTGGCGATGGATAGACTTAAACCTTGTGTCTCGCAGATATTTTCCACCCCTTGAATGATCTCGCCAGGCGGGAAGACAAGTCCATCACGAGAAAGCCACGTCACATATTGACCAGCGGGGATGGATTTGAGCACGGCTTTCAATTCATCGATTCCCTTCAGGGTGACATCCGTCGATTGAATCTCTTCCAGCGTTTTCTCACGGTTGGTCCCGATCAACACGGAGAAATACCATTGGCCGTCTTTTTCCCAACTGTAAAGTTCATAGCCTTTCATCGATTCCTCGCCCGCCACGGGCGCGAGTGGTGATGCTTTTTGGGCGCACCCGCCGATGGCAAGCATCAGCAGAACAAGGCCAAGAGTGGAGATAAATCGTTTCATCGTATCCTCACTTCAACCCGAATGTGGCGCTGATCTCAGCGCGGATGGAGATCTGCCCCGCGCTGATGGGGCCATCTTCCAGCGTGGACGTTTCCCCGCCTGTGGGCTGTACGTTTTGTACGGCGTTCTGCGTCCACACATTCTGATTGCTGCCAGAACCATACCACCAGCCGCCATTGTTGAAATACGACCAGCTATTCTCGTTGATGCTGATCACGCAGCCTGTGTCGCTGCCCGCCGCCTGCGCCAGCGCGGAGGCTTTTTCCGTGGCGGCGGTCATGGCCATCTCACGCGCCTGGTCGCGGTACTTGCGCAGTTCGCTGGTGTAAAACTGCACGTCGATGACCTGATTGGCGCCCACCTGAAAGGCTGCCGCGATCAGGTCGTTGGTCTTCTTCACGTCGCGCACGGTGATCTCGATCACGTTGTGGATGCGATAGCCGCTGATGTGCAGGTCCTCGTAATCATCGTAGATGGGTTCGAGCGTGTACCAGTCCGTGGAAATATCCTTGACCTCGACGCCCATTGCCTTCAATGCAAACATGACCTTGTTGATGGCGGTCAAGTTCTTGACCTGCGCATCCTTCACCGTCCTGCCATTGGTCTGCACGCCCAGTTTCACCAGCGCGCGGTCAGGCGTCACATTGACCACTGCCGTGCCCGTCACCTGCACGGTGCGTTCCTTATTGCAGATGGGAGCCTGAATTGGTTTTGTCTGTGGGGTGGGAGTGGGTGTGTCCGCGTGGACGTTGAAGGCGGGCAGTCCCGTGACCGCCAGCAAAAGGATCAGCATACACGCCAGCACGGTGTTGACGATGGTCTGGATCTGTTTCATGGGAAGTCTCCTTGTAAGGCGAAATATTATTTCGCGCCCATGATATTCCCCGCGCCTGTCAGGATTGTGTCACGACGAAGGCAACTGCGCATCAACTTTCGGCAGCCAGAATGTGATGCTCGTCCCCTGGCCTTCGACGCTCTCCGCCCAGATGCGTCCGCCCATGGCCTGGATCAACGCTCGGGCGATGGCCAGCCCCAGGCCTGTTCCGCCGCTCGTGCGCTGGCGGGACTTGTCCACGCGATAAAAACGCTCGAAGATGAACGGCAGATGCTCGGCTGGGATTCCCGCCCCCTGATCGCGAACCGAACATTCCGCGCCTGCGCCTGACTCCGTTATCTCGACCGTGATGCCCGTCCCAGGCCCCGCGTGACGGATGGCGTTATCCAGTAAATTGTCGAGGACTTGCGAGAGACGGTCGGAGTCAGCGAGTACCCGTAGGGCGGGATAATATCCCGCCTTACGAATAACAATATTCTGTCGCGTAGCCAAATTAGCAAATAACTCGCATCGTTCATTGACCAAAGCCCCCAAATCCAATGGACGCATTTCCAGTTGCAGTGCGCCCGCGTCCGCGCGGGTGAGGATCAGCAACTCGTTCACCAGGCGGATGAGCCGATCCGTCTCGCGCTGCATCGAGGCCAGCAGCGGACCGCGCCCTTCGTGGTCATCCAACGCGCCGTCTTCGAGCGTCTCGACCGTGCCTTTGATGACGGTCAGCGGCGTGCGCAGCTCGTGGGTTACATCCGCGATGAAGGCCTTCTTGGCCTCGTCAGACTGTCGCAGCGAGGCGGCCATCTCGTTGAAAGTATGTCCGAGGTCGTGCAGTTCGGCAATGCGGTCGTCGTTGGGAGCCTGCGCTTTGAGATTTCCACTGGCAATAGACCGCGCCGCCTGCGCCAATCCTTCCAGCGGACGAGTAATCTGCCGCGCGAGAAAATATCCGACCAGCGTTGCCAGCAGGACGGCCAGCACTGCCGCGCCCAGCAATTGCCACAGCAGATTCGCAGGCAGTCCCGCCGCAGGCAGGGGCGTGGCCAGATAGACGATACCCGTGATCTGCCCAGTTGTTGCACGGATGGGAACTGCAGCGTACAGTACGCGCTGGTTCCCGAGCACCCGTCGGACGGCGGTGGCGGGAGTCCCTTTCAGGGCCGAATCCACTTCGGGGCGTTGAATCAGTTCCGAGGTCGGGATGAGGGCGCTTTGCTCGGCTTGCGGCATCTGGACGGTCGCATCCGCCAGCGGCAGTCCCACCACGACCGCGCCGTTCTCGGTCAGCAGGCGGGTGTGGATCCCAGGCGTGACGTTCGAGGTTTGCAGATAGGGCTGTGGGTTGGTGGGTAGCGGCTCGTCCTGCAGGGCAGCGGCGAGCAGTTCCGCCTGCGCGAGCAGGTTGTCGCGCTGGGTATTGATGTACAGCGCCGCCACGGCCTGCCAGGCGAGGACGGCGGCCACCGTCATGCCTAGGGCCAGGACCAGCAGGGTGTTGAACGATAGACGGGTGCGGATGCTTTGCATGTCAGGGAATGCGATAGCCGAGGCCGCGCACCGATTCGATGCAGTCGGCTTCGGGCGAGGCGGCGCGCAGTTTGGCGCGCAGGCGCTTGACGGCGCTATCCACGGCGCGCGTGTCACCGACGTAGTCGTAGCCCCAGGCTTGTTCGAGCAGGCGTTCGCGAGTCAGCACACGCCCGTGGTTGACCAGCAGCCGATGCAGCAGGTCGAACTCCAGGCGGGTCAGTTCGATGTTCGTTTCATTGACGCGGACGGCGCGGCGCTCCACGTCGAGCAGCAGACCGCCAGGGCCGTGCAGCAGGGAAGAGGATTCTTCTTCGGGTTTGTCTTGAACGCGGCGCAGCACAGCCTTGATGCGCGCCATCAGTTCGCGCACGCTGAACGGCTTGGTGACGTAATCGTCCGCGCCAAGCTCGAGTCCCACCACGCGGTCGGTCTCTTCGCCGCGCGCGGTGATCATGATGATGGGCACGTCGCTGGTCTTGCGCAGGGCGCGGCACACGTCCAGGCCGTCCACTTCGGGGATCATCAGGTCGAGCAGGATCAGGTCGGGCTGGAATTCCCCCGCCAGGTGCAGCGCCTCGCGCCCGTCCGCCGCGATCGACACGTCGTACAGGGCCTTGCGCAGGTTGTAGGCCAGCAGGTCCGTGACCGCGGGCTCATCGTCCACGACGAGGATGCGATGGGTCATGCGCAAAGGATAACATGCTTTTGTGGCAGGAGTGTGTCAGGGCACAAAAAGACAGTCGCCGACAAGGCGACTGTCTTTGCATTAAATGCTCTTGCTTACTTCACGAACTTCCATGCTGCGGGCAGGGCCAGTGCGGCAGCGACCAGTTTGATGGCGTCGCCGAGCAGGAAGGGGACGAGGCCTGCCGTCAGCGCTTTGGTGAAGCTGCCCAGCAGCACGGTCAGCCAGAACACGCCGCAGACGTAGATGATGAGGGTACCGACCAGGAACGGCAGGAGGGAGGTGCGTACGCTGCGCTCCAGGCCGCGCTCGGCCAGTCCGCCGACGATGTAAGCGGCCAGTACGAATCCGATCAGGTAGCCGAGGGTGGCGCCCGTCAGGTAGCTTAGTCCCGCCGCGCCGCCCGCGAAGACGGGCAGGCCGAAGGCGCCGAGCGCCATGTACAGCGCCATCGAGGCCGCGCCGCGCTTCGATCCGAGGACGGCGGCCACCAGCAGCACGCCGAAGGTCTGTCCCGTCAGCGGGACGGGGGTGAAGGGCAGGGGGATCCGCACTTGGGCCAGCAGCGCGACGAGCGCCGCTCCAAGGGCGATCAGGCTCAAGTCGCGGAGCCAGGCCGAAGTCCGCGGGAAGGTGCGGGCGTATAGGGTGGGGGCGAGGGTGGTCATGTTAAGGGTCCTTGTCATAGTGTTTTTTGTTGAAACCCATTATTCCCGGATTCGTTCCAGTCGTATAGTGACAGCCTTCCGTAGGATGAAGATTTCTGTCACGCAAAGGCGTTTTTCCCCGGCACGTTGCCGATCTGTGAAACAGGCGGGGAGAACTGCTTTTTAATCTTTTTCGTAGGGGATTCGCGCTGAATTCGGACGGAAAAATTGCAATGAATTTGTCATCTTTATAGTAAAATTCCCCTCCAGTATGCTGGAGAGGCATCTACATTTCTTGGAGGAGGCTTCGTACAAAGGCTCGCTGGCAAGACGGGAATCTCCGTCATGCCGGTGAAAACGGGACGTTGGTTGCGTGTATAATGAAAGAGTGACTGGCTTATCCGTAATAGACGTGCCGCGGGGCCGCCAGTATTCGGGCGGAAATGATGTCTGGCTTGGGGAACTTCTCCCGCGCGCAAAGCGTCTATTTTCCCGGCAATGACCCTGGTTCCAAAAAACCGAAAGGAAACCTATGAAAACCAACTCAAACAACAAGTTCATTCACGAATTGCCTAAAATTTTGCTCATCCTTGGGTTGATTGTCTCCATCTTTGCGCCTGCCTATTCGGCGCTGGCCCAGACCCCCGCCATCCAGACGGATGGTATCCTGGCTCCTCTGGCTCCCCAGTTGACCTGGGGCGACCTCGGCAAGCAGGCCCGCTCCCTCGAGGTGAACGGCGAGACGGTCGACCTTTCAGGCAATGCCTATCGCGCGCGGGAGGAGTTCAACCTGGACGGGCGGGACGACATCGCCGGGTACTACTCCACCACCAATCTGGAGGCGCTGGGCTGGAAGCACGTCAGCACCGAGCCGTTCTCCAACGGCGTGACCTCGGTCTTCTACCACGAGGGCGGCGTGTTCGCGTCTGTGGAATTTGTCGGCTGCCAGGATGACAACGCCCTGGCCTGCCTGACCGTGTGGGCGAGCGAACCCACCGACCTAGTCCCCAACCCGGAGCGGCCCGCTCCCGCGCCCAATGCGGTGACCTTCAACAAGACCGCTCCCGCGAACAACGCCACGGGCGTCAGCATCAAGCCCACCCTGACCTGGACCGCCTATACCGGTTCCACCTTCAACCACTATCGTTATTGCATCGACAAGACCAACAATTCCTCCTGCGATGCCAGCGGCGGGTGGACCTCGATCTGGAGCGGCACCAGCGTGACCGTTACCCTCACGGCCAACACGACCTACTACTGGCATGTGGAGGCCGTGCTCGATGACAATAGCAAGGTGGGTTCCAACAGTGGAACCTGGTGGGCTTTTGTCACTGGGGTAGGAACGGCCACGGCCACACCGTCCGTGTCTCCGACTCCCACCCTGCCTCCGTCGCCTCCCATTGCCTTTGTGAAGACGCTGCCGCTCAACGCCTCGATCAACCAGCCCACGACCCCCGTCCTGGCCTGGGGCTCCAGCACCTATGCCACCAACTATTCGTACTGTATCGACACGATCAATAACAACCTGTGCGATACCAACTGGGTGAGCAACGGCACCTCCACGTTCGTGACCCTGTTGAACGGAATTGCCCCGGGTACCTATTACTGGCAGGTGCGCGCTTCCAATACCTACGGGACGGTGGAAGGCAATGGAACGAATGCCTGGTGGTCCTTCACGGCTGTCACAGGTCCCTCCAATGACACCATCAATACCGCAGATATCATTTCTGTGTCGATACCTTGGCAGGACAGTCTGTCTACCACCTCTGCTACTATTGATAATGGTACAGCCAACTCATGTTCCAACGGGTTGGGATATGCTTCGGTCTGGTACAAGTACGTTGCGGCCTCCAACCGCAAGATATATCTTGATACCATAGGCTCTGACTATGATACTTTCATTGCTGTGTGGACTAAGAATCCGGATGAATCCCTAACCCTGATCACCTGTAACGACAATGCCTCGGGTACCTATCAGTCGGCTTTGGGCCTCTCGGTAACCAATACCTTAACCTATTACATCCAGGTTGCGCAGAGGAATCCCAATACCACGCCTATTGTGCCTCCTGGCGGCAATATGAAATTCCACGTCAAGAACTTTGGCGATGTGAATGGAGATGCTTTCTGGCCATATATTGAAGGGATTTATGCAGCCGGGATCACGGGCGGATGCGCTACCTCTCCCGACCTGTTATATTGCCCCATCAATAACGTGAGCCGTGCTGAAATGGCGGTCTTCCTGTTGCGCGCGAAACATGGCATGGCCTACGTTCCACCTGCGGTTGGAGCCAGCACTGGCTTTGCAGATGTTCCAATTTCACACCCATTTGCTGCATGGATCAAGGAATTGGCTGCCGAAGGGATTACTGGCGGCTGTGATGCAGTCCCCAACTACTGCCCCAACTCGCCTGTGACCCGCGCGCAGATGGCGGTCTTCCTGCTGGTGGCTGAGCATGGTACAGGCTATATTCCGCCCGCCGCAACGGGCGTCTTCTTGGACGTGCCTGTCAGTGATCCCTTTGCGAAATGGATTGAGCAACTGGCAGCCGAGGGTGTCACGAGTGGTTGCGGCGGCGGAAATTTCTGTCCCGCTGGTAATGTCACCCGTGACCAGATGGCCGTTTTCCTGAGCCGAACGTTCAGCATCCCGACCAAGCCCGGACCGTAAGCAAAGAAACCCACCTAGAATTAAAACCACCCCGGGCAACCAGGGTGGTTTTCTTATTAAAAATGGACCCCGCACATGCCGTGTGTTGCGAAGTTTTGAACCTGCTTTTGGCAGGTTGGGCTCCGACCCAGAAACGCCGCCTTGGCTCAGGCCTATCGCGTTATTTCTGCAAGATAAGAGCCCCTTACGGGGGTGTTGGCTCAAAACCGCGAGTGCAACATCACGTACACAGCAGGGCATTGTTCTTATACCATAATCTCAAAGTCAGGGGTAGAGAAACATGAGCGTTGATTTAGCGTCTGTTTTATGCTACCCTGTAGACAATTCAAAAAAGGAGAGACGCATGCCGACTGTACCTGGGATCGATGTTTCTTATTGGGATTCGGGCATCGACTGGCCGAAGGTCCGCGCGACGGGCCAACGCTTCGTCTTTGTCAAAGCCACCGAGGGAGTCGCCTACACAGACCCGACCTTCGCTGGGAACTGGTCCGGTGCAAAGACGGCGGGCCTGCTGCGAGGGGCTTACTGTTTCTTCCACCCCAACCTGGACCCCGCCAAACAGGCCGATTTCTTCATCAAGACCATCAAAGCCACTAGGGACAACGGCGAACTGCCGCACGTCCTCGACCTGGAGGCGCACGACAACCAGCCCAAGGCCAGGATCATTGAACGCGCCAAGGTCTGGCTGGATGCTGTCGAAGCGGCCTTTGGCAAGAAGCCGATCATCTACTCGGGCCAGTACTACCTCCAGGATTATTTCTCGGAGACAGGCGGCGGCCCGCCCGTTTGGGCCAAGGATTATCCGCTTTGGCTGGCACAGTATCCCACCCAGTACGCGCCCGGCATGGCCCCCGTCCTGCCGAAGGGCTGGTTCAAGTGGACCCTCTGGCAGTACACGGACAAGGGCGTGGTCAACGGCATCAACGCGGCCGTGGACATGAACCTGTTCAATGGCACGCTGGAGGAGTTGTATGCCTTTGCGGGCGCGCAGCCCGTGGCCGAGGACAGGCCCAAGACGCATAAGGTGGCGGCAGGCGACACCTTTGAGACCATTGCGTCCAGGTACGGCGTGACCGTCCGCGAGTTGGTGATGGCCAATCTGCAACTGCTCAAGGCGGGGGATACTTTAACGGTACCCTCGCCCGTGGCGATTCCGCAAGAAAGCGGGACCCGTTCAGGGTCCGGTGCGGGGACTTCATCCAAGACTTATACCGTTCAAACAGGTGACACGCTGTCGTTCATCGCCGTCAAGTTCGCGGTGACGGTGGCGGCCATTGCGTCGCTGAACAATATCAAGGACATCAACAAACTCAAGGTGGGACAAGTGTTGCAGATCCCCTAGAAAGAGAAAGTCCCGAGGCTAGGACCTCGGGACTTTTTGTTTTACGGATAAACCCGCTTGATCGTGCGTGGAAAGGCAATGGCCTCGCGGATGTGTTCGGTGCCGCACAGCCAGGTGGTGACGCGCTCGGTGCCCATGCCGAATCCGCTGTGGGGCACAGAGCCGAACTTCCGCAGGTCGAGATACCACTTGAAGGCTTCCTCGGGCAGGCCCTGGTCGTGGATGCGCTGGAGCAGCAGGTCGGGGTCGCTGATGCGTTCGGAGCCGCCGCAGATCTCGCCGTAGCCCTCGGGAGCCAGCAGGTCCACCGATTTGCAGACCTCGGGGCGGCCCGGCCAGGGTTCCATGTAGAAGGCCTTGACGGCGGTCGGGTAGCCGTAGACGAAGACGGGCTTGTCGAACTGCTGGGTGATGGCTGTCTCGTGCGGTGCGCCGAAGTCGATGCCCCAATCGAATTTGAGCAGTTCTTTCTTCTCGGGATCGGTTTCCTTCTCGCGCAGTTCGACGAGCATCTTGGCCGCATCGTCATAGGAGATGCGCGGGAAGGGCGCCTGGATGGCTTCCAGCTTGGCGATGTCGCGGCCGAGGAATTTCAACTCGGGCGTGCGCTCGCGGATCACGCGCTGGACGATGTGGGTAATCATCTGCTCCTCGATCTCCATCAACTGGTCGAGGTCACAGAAGGCGATCTCGGGTTCGAGCATCCAGAACTCGGTCAGGTGGCGGCGGGTCTTGGACTTCTCCGCGCGGAAGGTGGGACCAAAGCAGTAAACCTTCCCGAACGAGAAGATGTTGGCTTCGTTATAGAGCTGACCCGTCTGCGCGAGGTAGGCCTTGCCTTCGTCGAAGTATTCGGTCTCGAAGAGGGTGGTGGTGCCTTCGGCGGCGGCGGGTGTGAGGATGGGCGTGCTCATCTCGACGAAGCCGTTGGTGTCGAGCCACTCACGGGTGGCAGCCATGACCGTGGCGCGCACGCGCAGGACGGCCCATTGGCTCTGCATGCGCAGCCACAGGTGGCGGTTGTCGAGTGCAAAGTCCACGCCGTGGTCCTTGAGCGCCATCGGGTAGTCGGCTTCGGCGGTCTGGACGACCTTCAGGTCTTTGATGCCCAGCTCGAATCCGCCGGGGATGCCGGGCGCGCGCTTATCCTCGCGGACCGCGCCTGTGACGATGACCGAGGACTCCTGCGGCAGGCGCATGATCTGCTCGAAGAGTTCGGGCGCGAGGTCGCCCTTGAAGGCTACGCACTGCACGAAGCCGGTGCCGTCACGCACGAGCAGGAAGCACAGCTTGCCTTTGTCGGTGCGGTTGTAGACCCAGCCCTGGACGGTAACTTCCTGGCCTGCGTATTTTGAGATTTCTGAGACGCGGATAATTGCCATAAGGTTCTCCTGGTTGATGACCGTTGACGGTGGACCGTAAACACGGTCTACGATCTATTGTCTATTGTCGATTTTAATATGTAATTCCTTCAATTGCCTGTCTTCCACCGTGGATGGCGCATCGGCCATCACGTCGCGGCCGCTTTGGTTCTTGGGGAAGGCGATCACTTCGCGGATGTTCGGCTCGTCGGCCAGGAGCATCACCAGGCGGTCGATGCCAGGGGCCATCCCGCCGTGCGGCGGCGCACCGAACTCGAAGGCCTCCAGCATGTGACCGAACTTGGCCTGGATGTCTTCATCCTTGAGGCCGAGCAGTTGGAAGATCTTGGTCTGGATATCGCGGCGGTGAATGCGGATCGAGCCCGAAGCCATCTCGTAACCGTTGCAGACCATGTCATACGCATCCGAGAGGATTGAGCCAGGGTCGCTGTCGAACTTCGAGAGGTCGTCGAGCTGCGGCATGGTGAACGGGTGGTGCTCGGCGTCCCAGCGCTGCTCCTCCTCGTTCCAGGCGAACATCGGAAAGTCGACCACCCACGCAAAGGCCATCGTATCCTTGTCAGCCAGGTTCAACTTGTCGCGGAAGAGGAGGCGCAGTCCGCCCAGCACCTTGTTGGCGATGGCGCGCGCGTCGGCGGCGAACAGGACCAAGTCGCCGTTCTGGAGGTTCAGGCGTGAGGTGAGCGCCGCCACCTCATCGGCGGTGACGAACTTCCCAGCCGTTCCCTTGACGCCTTCAGCTGTCACCGCTACCGTGGCCAGACCCTTGGCCCCGAGCGACTTGGCCGCCTCGGTCAGCGCGTCGACTTCCTTGCGGGAATAGTCGGCGCAGCCAGAGGCGACGATGCACTTGATCACGCCCCCAGCCTCCAGCGCGGACTGGAAGACACGGAACTCGCTCTTCGCGAAGATGTCGCTCACGTCCTGTAATTCCATGCCGAAGCGCAGGTCGGGCTTGTCCGAGCCGTATTTCTCGACCACCTCGTGGTGCGAGAATTTCGGCCAGGGCGAGGAGAGCAGCTTCTTGTGCGGAGCGACGGCGGGCAGCATCTCGGTGTAGAGCTGTTCGACCAGGGCCAGCACATCGTCGCGGTGGACGAAGGACATTTCCAGGTCGAGCTGGGTGAACTCGGGCTGACGGTCGCCGCGCAGGTCTTCATCGCGGAAACAGCGCGCAATCTGGAAGTAGCGATCCATGCCTGCCACCATCAGCAATTGTTTGAGCTGCTGCGGCGACTGGGGCAGGGCGTAGAAGTGACCAGGGTGGATGCGCGACGGCACGAGATAGTCACGCGCGCCCTCGGGCGTGGCCTTGAACAGGATCGGCGTCTCGACTTCGATGAAGCCGTTTTTGTCCATGAAGTCGCGCATGAACTTGACCACGCGGTGACGCAGCACCATGTTGCGGCTCATGCGCTCACGGCGCAAATCGAGATAGCGGTACTTGAGGCGGATGTCCTCGCTCTCGTCCTCGTCGCGGCTGACCACGATGGGCGTCGCCTTGGACTGGTTCAGCACGGTCACTTTGCGGGCTTCGAGCTCGATCTCGCCCGTGGACATTTTGGGGTTGAACTGATCGCTGGGGCGCAGCTTGACCACGCCTTCGATCTGCAAGACCCATTCGGCCTTGGCTGATTCGATAGCCTGGTGCGCCTCGGGGAATTCCGTGGGGCTGGTGGTGACCTGGGTGATGCCGTAGCGGTCGCGCAGGACCAGGAAGACCACCCCGCCGAACGTGCGGAAGTTGTGTACCCAGCCCGCCAGGGTCACGGTCTGACCCGCATGGGCGGCGCGCAATTCACCGCAAGTATGAGTTTTGTACATAATGCCTCCAGTGGTTTACCACAAAGGACACAAAGAACACCAAGGTTGGAAGGCGGGCTCAACATGACGACTTCTCCCAGATGAACTTTGTGCCCCTTCGTGTCCTTTGTGGTTAAATCTCTACAAAATAAATCGCCCTTCGCTCCTTCGACTGTACTCAGGATGCGTTGGGCGATCGGGTTTCCGAAAGTTTTCCGTCAACCAGCCAGGCTTCGCCCAACGATACGGCAATCGTCATTGTCGTTGGCGAAGGGCAGTCGGGATTTCATGGCAGCAATTATAGCATGGACATTGTCATTGGCGTGACCTACTTTTTCATCTTCTCGAACTCATCCAGCAGCAACTGCTTGACGGCCTGCGGGTCGGCTTTGCCTTTGGTGGCGCGGGCAACCTGTCCCATGAACCATTGCAGCAAGGTTTCTTTGCCGCCTAGGTAGCTGGTGACTTCCTTGGGGTTGTCGGCGATGAGCTTGATGACCATCTCCTTGAGGACACTTTCATCGGAGATCTGTCCCAGCCCCTGCGCTTCGACGATCTCTTTTGGCGCGCGTCCGCTTTGGAACATCTCGACCAGCACGGACTTGGCGGTGTTGCCGCTGACGGTTTTCTCGAAGGCCAGGTCGATGAGCTGGGCCAGGTGCGCGGCGGGGACGGGGATCGAGTCCACGCTCAGGGCGCGGTCGTTGACCTGACGCATGAACTCACCTGTTAGCCAGTTGCAGACCGTTTTCGCGGAGTCCTTTGTCTGGGCGGCCACGGATTCGAAGTAGTCGGCCAGGGAACGTTCGGAGGCCAGCAGCGCGGCATCCTGCAGTTTCAAGCCATAGTCGCGGATGAAGCGCTGGGTCTTGGCTTCGGGCAACTCGGGCAGGTGGGCGCGGAAACTTTCGATGTAGGATTCGGCCAGTTGCAACGGAGGCAGGTCAGGCTCGGGGAAGTAGCGATAGTCGTGGGCATGTTCCTTGCTGCGCTGGGAAACGGTCACTCCGCGGGCTTCGTCCCATCCCAGCGTTTCCTGCACAACCTGACCACCGCTCTCGTAGAGCTTGATCTGACGCTCGACCTCGTAGGCCGAGGCGCGGGTCAGGGCGCGGAAGCTGTTCAGATTCTTGATCTCGGTGCGAGTACGGAACTCATCGCTGCCGACAGGCCGCACGGAGACGTTGGCCTCGAAGCGCAGCACACCCTTTTCCATGTCGCCCGAGTTGACCCCCAGGTAGCGCAAGATGGCGCGCACGTTGGTGGCGTAGGCCAGCGCGGCCTCTACGGTGCGGAAGTCAGGCTCGGTGACGATCTCCAGCAGTGGCACGCCCGCGCGGTTGTAGTCGATCAGCGCGTGGTCGCCGCGATGGAAGGTCTTGGCGGTGTCCTCTTCGAGGTGGGCGCGGCGGATGCGGATGCGCTGCGTGCCCTCGCCCGAATCAGCAGGGATGTCCATCCAGCCCTCGGAGGCGATGGGCAGTTCGTACTGCGAGATCTGGTACCCCTTCGGCAGGTCGGGATAGAAATAGTTCTTGCGCGCAAACGTGTTGTGCGGGTTGATCGTGCAGTTGAGCGCCATGCCGACCAGGATGGCCTGCTCGACAGCTCTGGCGTTGATGACGGGCATCGCGCCAGGCAGCGCCGTGCAGACGGGGCAAATGTTGGTGTTGGCGGCGGGCGCGGAGGCGTAGTCGGCGGAGCAGCCACAGAACATCTTGGATGCGGTCTGCAGCTCAGCGTGTATCTCAAGCCCGATCACGGTTTCGTATTTGGTCATAGTGTTACCCTTTTTCACCACAAAGGTCACGGAGATCACAGAGTTTTTTAAAGAGTCTCCGTGTTCTCTGCGTTCTCCGTGGTGGAGTTTTATCCAAGCGGCGGCAACTGCTTGTGCCAGTCGGTGACCTGCTGATAGGCGTGGCCGATCTGGAACAGCGTCTCTTCATTGAAATGCTTGCCCATCAACTGCATCCCGACGGGCATGCCCTGCGAGAATCCGCACGGGACGGCCAGCGAGGGAATCCCTGCGGGGTTGGTGGCCGTGACGTAAATGTCCGAAAGGTACATCTCCAGTGGGTCAGCGGTCTTCTCGCCGATCTTAAAGGCCGTGGTGGGACAGGTTGGCGCGATTAGCGCGTCGACTTGCTCGAAAGCCTGCTCGAAATCCTGCCGCAGCAGGGTGCGGACCTTCTGCGCCTTGAGGTAATACGCGTCGTAGTAACCCGCCGAGAGCGTGTACGCGCCCAGCATGATGCGCCGCTTGACCTCGTCGCCGAAGCCCGCCGCGCGCGTTCGCAGGTAGACGTCAATCACGTCCTCGGCTCCGTCGCGCACCGACAGGCCAAAGCGCGTCCCGTCGAAGCGCGCCAGGTTGGCGCTGGCCTCCGCGAACAGGATCAGGTAATAGACGGGCAGTCCGTATTTGGTGTGCGGCAGCGACACTTCATGGATTTCCATGCCGAGCGTCTCGAACTGCTGGATGGCCTGTTGGATGGCGCTTTCGACGCCCGCTTCCATGCCCGCCACGAAATATTCCTTCGGGATGCCCAGCTTCATGCCTTTGACCGATTTGCCCAGCGACTGCGTGTACTGCGGAACGGGCAACGCGGACGAAGTGCTGTCGCGCGGATCGAGGCCTGCGATGGATTCCGTTATCGCAGCCACATCGTACACCTCACGCGCCATCGGCCCGATCGAGTCGAAGGAGGAAACCAGCGCGATCAGCCCATAACGGGACACGCGCCCATAGGTCGGCTTGAGGCCTGTTACGTTGCAGAAGCCCGCGGGCATGCGCACCGATCCGCCTGTGTCCTCACCGATGGAGAAGAGCCCCAGCCCCGCCGCGGCAGCCGCCGCCGACCCGCCGCTCGACCCGCCGGGGACGCGCGTCAGGTCCCACGGGTTACGGGTGGGGAAGTAGGCCGAGTTCTCGCACGAGGAGCCCATGCCGAATTCGTCCATGTTGTGTTTACCCAACAGCACCGCGCCCGAGTCCGCGAGCTTGTCGATCACGGTGGCGTTGTACTGTGGCACATAGTTTTCCAGGATCTTGGACGAACAGGTGGTCCGCACATCTTTCGTGGAGAGACAGTCCTTCACGCCGAACGGGATACCCGTAAGTGGTGCCACGTTTTCGCCCGAAGCCAGCCGCTCGTCGGCGCGGCGCGCCTGTTCCAGGGCCAGGTCATCGGTGACGGTCATGTACGCCTGAATCTGCGGGTCGATCTTGCGGATGCGATCCAGCATGGCCTGGGTCAACTCCACGCTGCTGATCCGTTTGCTGCGCAGCATCTCCTGCGCCGAACGCAACGTCAAAGAAGACAGATCCATTTATTCCTCCCCCAAGACGGTTGAGACCTTGACGTAGCCTTCTTCGCTTTCGGGCGTGTTCTTCAGGAAATCCTCGCGCGGCATGGATGGCTGGACCACGTCTTCACGCAAGACCATGTTGGCATGGATGACTTGCGTGGCGGGCGGCGTGTCGCTGGTGTCCACTTCATTGAGCAGGTTGAAATAATCGATGATGGCCGAGAACTGCTGGCTGAAGCCCTGCGCCTCTTCGTCGGTGATGCCCATGCGCACCAGGAAGGCTACGTGCTTGACGGTCTTGGTATCTATGATCTGGGTCATAAAGCCTCTTTCTTATTCATGATGCTGGGTCAGCGTCTGTAAGAAACGCATGCCAGCCAGCACTTGATCGATGCTCGGTTTTGACAACGTCCCGATGTATTCGCCTAATTTGGCTGTCTCCACCGTGGAGACATGCGACGTCACCACGACACTTTGTCTGGAGAGATTTGCTTCGCGTTCGGCCAGCAGGACATTGCCAGGCTCTTTGGCGCGTTTCAGATTCGAGGTCAACGCGCACACGACGACCGTCTGCGTGTTGACCTGAACGATAACATGCGGATGGGCATGATCGGAGGAGATTTCCGTTTCGTTGGGAGAGACCCAGAAAACATCGCCTTGCATCACGTCCATCCACTTTTCTCTATTTTGAAGTCTGACCGCTTCTCTGCGCTTCGTTCTCTTCCAACTGTTTGCGGATCCAGCGCATCAGGTTGATGGCCTTATGTTCAGGCTTGAAGTAAGCGCCGACCGTCTCTTCGAACGGGATAGGGAAACGGAAACCGTCCACTTCATACCACAACGCGCCATCGGTGCAGTAGGCGAATTTCGCTGTCTTGTTGATGATCAATTCCTTTATATTCATGGTTTATTTTCCTTCTTGTCATGCAGACTTGATATGTAATTCTTTCAATTGTTCCGCTTCCGCGTACGACGGCGCATCGGCCATCACATCGCGGCCCGAGGAATTCTTCGGGAAGGCGATCACTTCGCGGATGTTCGGCTCGTCGGTCAGCAGCATCACCAAACGGTCGATGCCAGGCGCCATGCCGCCGTGCGGCGGTGCGCCGAACTCGAAGGCCTCCAGCATGTGCCCGAACTTATATTGCGCTTCCTCTGCCTCGATTCCCAGCAACTCGAACACCTTCGACTGGATCTCACGCCGATGGATGCGGATCGAGCCCGAGGCCATCTCGTAGCCGTTGCAGACCATGTCATACGCATCCGACAGGATCGAGCCAGGGTCAGTCTCGAACTTGTCGAGGTCGCTCAGGCGCGGCATGGTGAACGGGTGATGCGCGGCGTTCCACTTCTTCTCTTCCTCGCTCCACTCGAACATCGGGAAGTCGACCACCCAGGCGAAGGCCATCTCGTCCTTGTCGACCAGCCCCAACGCATCGCGGAAGCTCAGTCGCAGCGCGCCCAGCACTTTGTGGACGACTTTCGATTCTTCCGCCACGAACAGGATCAAATCGCCGACTCCCGCGCCCGTCAGGGCCTGGACCTGAGCCAACTCTTCCGCGCGGATGGACTTGCTCCCGCTGCCCTTCGGACCCTCGGCTGTCACCGCCAAAGTGACCAGCGTCCCCGCCCCGAACTCTTTCGCCGTTAACGTCAGCGCTTCGAGTTGCTTGCGCGAATACTCGGCGCAGCCTGGCGCAACGATGCACTTGACGGCGCCATTCTTCTTCGCCAGCGCGGACTTGAAGACAGAGAATTCCGTCTCGGCAAAGACCGCGCTGACGTCGGTCAGTTCCATGCCGAAGCGCAGGTCGGGCTTGTCTGATCCGAAGCGCGAGACCGCTTCCGTGTAGGTCAGGCGCGGCCAGGGAGTCTGCATCAGCCGCTTCTCCGGGGCCACGGCGGGAATCAGCGCCGTGAACAGCCCCTCGACCAGAGCCAGCACATCGTCGCGTTCGACGAAGGCCATCTCGATGTCCAGTTGCGTGAACTCGGGCTGACGGTCGCCGCGCTGGTCCTCGTCGCGGAAGCAGCGCGCGATCTGGAAGTAACGCTCGATCCCGCCGACCATCAGCAGCTGCTTGAGCTGTTGCGGCGACTGCGGCAGCGCATAATACTGACCTGGATACACGCGCGACGGCACGAGATAGTCGCGCGCGCCCTCGGGCGTGGTCTTGAACAGGATCGGCGTTTCCACTTCCAGGAAACCGCGCTGGCTGAGGTAATTGCGCATAAACAAAACTACCTCGTGCCGCAGGGTCAGGTTCTGAAGCATCTTCGCGCGGCGCAGGTCGAGATAACGATATTTTAGCCGCAGATTTTCATCCGTGCCGCCGTTGCCATTGTTGACCGAAAAGGGCAGGGGTTTGGACGGGTTGAGCACCTCGGCCTCGCGCACGGCGATCTCGATGTCGCCGTTGGGCAGCTTGGCGTTCTCCATGCCCGCAGGCCGACGTTCGACTACGCCCGTGACCTGCACCACCCATTCCTGGCGCGCCTCGTCCAACACCTCATGGGCGTGCGGGGTGACCTCGGGCGCCGCCACGAGCTGCACCACCCCGAAGCGGTCGCGCAGGTCCACGAAGTGCACGCCGCCGTGGTCACGGTAACGATGCACCCAGCCTGCCAGCGTCACCGTCTGGCCGATCATGGCGGATGTGACTTCCCCGCATGTGTGAGTCTTGTACATACCTGCCTCCGTTTTTCGTCATTGCAAGGGTGGCTTTGGCGCTGAGCGCAGTCGAAGCGCCGCCCGAAGCAATCTCCATATAGATGGTCAAAGCCGCCAACTGAGAGTCTTCCAGTCATTGGGAGGCTGCTTCGCTCTGTTTGCAGCGACATGTTAAACAAAAACCGCCCAGCGGATTCCGTTGGGCGGTTTGGTTTGACCTGTGTTTCGATCTCTGTCAACCAGATGCGCTTCGCCCAACGGCCGCGATGCGGTCGTCATTATTATTGTTATTATTCAGGGCGAAAACGAGTTCTGGTTTCATGTTGGACGGCATTATAGCACAAATCCAAAATCACTCAGGATAAATTTCAAAATCCTCTGGAAATTATTACGAATCTGATTCCTTATTTCTAAGTGCGTGTGAATTCCTGCACACAAGGTTTTCGGAACTTTCTTGTCATCTGTCGAGTTTAAGTCTATACTTCGAAAAATCGTCAAAAGAGGAGTTGCATATGTCCACCGTGAGAGACATGATCCGTAAGAAGGGCCGCGAGGTGTTTTCGATCTCCCCCGATGCGACCGTGTTCGACGCCCTGAAATTGATGTCCGAGGATAACTCGGGTGCACTGATGGTGATGCAGGGAGGGAACGTGGAGGGCATTCTGTCGGAGCGCGACTGCATCCGCAAAGTGGACCTGATGGGCCGCACCGCGCGCGAGACGAAGGTCCGCGACATCATGACCGCCAAGGTGGTGTACGTGGAGGCCGACCAGCCGCTCGAGGAGTGCATGGCCTTGATGATCGACAAGGGCATCCGCCACCTGCCCGTCTTCGAGAAGGGCGCGCTGCTCGGGTTGATCTCCGTACGCGACGTGCTCAAGGAGGTGGTGGACGTGCAGAAATTCCTGATCTCGCAACTGGAGCATTACATCACGGGCGGCACCCATTAGCGGATTGACAGGGCTGGGAGGAAACTTCCCCGCCCTGATTTTTTTGTGAGGTAGGCATGGAAGAACTGAGCATTGCCGAGATCCAGACCCGCTTGAAGTCGGGCGACCTGACCGTGCGACAACTTGTCGATCAGTACGTGGCCCGCATCATGGCCTATGACCAGGACGGGCCGAAGGTGAACTCGGTCATCGAGTTGAATCCGCAGGCCTTCGAGCTGGCTGACAAGATGGACGCCGACCTGCGTGAAGGCAAGGTCCGCGGGCCGCTGCATGGCGTCCCCATCCTGCTCAAGGATAACATCGACACCGCCGACCGCCTGCAGACCACGGCGGGGTCGCTGGCGCTGCAAGGTCATCGCGCCGCGCAGGATGCGGGCTTGGTGGAAAAACTACGCGCAGCAGGCGCGCTCCTCCTCGGCAAGACTAACTTGAGCGAGTGGGCCAATTTCCGCGGGAAGAAATCCATCAGCGGATGGTCTTCACGCGGCGGGCAGACCCGCAATCCCTATGCCCTCGACCGCTCGCCGTGCGGCTCGTCCTCGGGGTCGGGTGCGGCGGTGGCGGCCAATTTCTGCGCCGCGGCGGTGGGCACCGAGACCGACGGCTCGATCATCTGCCCCTCGCAGACCAACGGCATCGTGGGCATCAAGCCGACCCTCGGCCTGGTCAGCCGCTCGGGCATCATCCCCATCGCGCACAGCCAGGATACGGCGGGTCCGATGGCCCGCAGCGTGGCCGATGCGGCCATTCTGCTTGGGGCGATGGTCGGCGCTGATAAACGGGACCCAGCCACGAGGCGTGCCCTGAGCAAAGTCGAAGGGTCCAGTAAAAAGAAGGGGCTGACAGATTACATGCCCTTCCTTGATCCCAACGGCCTGCAGGGCGCCCGCATCGGCGTGGCGCGAGGTCTGTTCGGCAGCGACAAGCGCCTGCTCGCCCTGATGGACTCCAATCTCGAAGCGATGAAGAAAGCGGGGGCGGTGCTGGTGGAGGTCGAGTTGAAATCCAGCGATGCGTTCGGCAAAACCGAGACCGAGGTGCTGCATTTCGAGTTCAAGGCCGACCTGAACGCCTACCTGGCGGGCTGCACCGACGTGCCCGTGCGCTCGATGGCCGACGTGATCGCCTTCAATAACGAACACCGTGCGCAGGCCATGCCGTTCTTCGGGCAGGAACACATGGAGGAAGCACAGAAACGCGGACCCCTGACCAGCAAGAAGTATCTGGCCGCGCTGGAAAAGAATCACCGCCTCACGCGGACCGAGGGGCTGGATGCCGTTATGAAGCGGCGACGCCTCGCCTGCATCGTGGTCCCGTCTGGCGGCCCCGCGTGGATGGTGGACCACGTCAACGGCGACGGCAGCAGCAACTGGGATATGGACAGCACCTCGCATGCGGCGGTGGCGGGGTATCCGCACATCACCGTCCCAGCCGGGTACGTCTTTGGCTTGCCCGTGGGCATCTCCTTCATCGGGCGCGCCTGGCAGGAGCCGACCCTGATCAAGCTGGCCTACGCCTTCGAGCAACTGACAAAAGTCCACAAGCCGCCCGCCTTTTTACCGACGGCCAATTTGAGCCTGTGATCGAAAATAAAAAAAATCCCGCTGATGTCAGCGGGATTTTTGTCGTTAGGGTTGCTGGGTCTGTTTCGCAGCTGCAGCCTGTGTGACGGCCATCTCGGTGGCCATGGAGATCAGGCTCGGCTCCGTGGGGACGAAAGGTAGCCAGTCGGTCATGATCTCGACCTTGTACTGGGTGCGCAGGTCAGTCAGGAAGTTCTGGAAGGCGGTATCGCGTGCCTGCTTCCACTCGTCCGCGCTGAGCGGGCGCTCGCGGCGGGCGATGACCTGGATGATGTGAAAGCCGAAATCGCTCTGAACGGGCTGGCTGATCTCGCCGATCTTGAGCGAGAAGGCGGCCTGTTCAAAGGGGGCTACCATCTGGCCCTTGCCGAACCAACCCAGGTCGCCGCCTTGGGCGGCAGAGCCTGTGTCAGTCGATAGTTCCGCGGCCAATTTGCCGAAGTCTTCGCCGTTGTTGAGGCGCTCGATCACCGTCTTGGCGGTGGCCTCATCCTTGACGAGGATGTGGCGCGCCCAGACCTGCTCATCCACGGCGGGCACGTCCTTGGTGACCTGCTCGTACAATTTCTGGCGGAGCAGTTCGTTCTCGAAGAAGGCGCGGTACTGTTCCTCGGTCAGACCAAACTTGCCGAAGTAGGCGATGCCCTTGCCGTACTCGCTCTTGAAGCCTTCGAGGGTGAAGGGCGTGGACGTGGGCAGGGGTGTCTCGGTCGGCTGGTTGGGATCCACGGTGGCGGTGGGAGCCAGGGTGGGCGTGGACGTCTCCGTCGGCGTGGGCGACAGGGTCGGGGTCGGGGAGAGCGTGGCGGTGGGCGTCTCGCTCGGCAGGATGGTCCCAGTCACGGTCGGGCCCACGGTCGAGGTGGCGGTGGACTCGGGGGTATTGGTCGCCTCGGGCGTGTTGGTGATGGTGGGCGTCGGCGTGATGTACTTGAAGATGTCGGGCGAGAGGGTCTCGGTGAGGGCGGGGGTGAAGGTGATGGTGGGCGTGGGGGAACCGTTCGGGTAGAAGTTGTACGCGCCCTGAATGCCTTCCTCGATCTCCGCTTCGGTCACCGTGATGCCGCGCTTGGCGGCTTCCTGGTGGATCAACTGCTCGTCCACCATGGCGTCGATCACGCCCTGGCCGAGGGTCTGGGAATCGTCCAACTGCGCCTGGATCTGCTGCAGCTGGCCGGTCATGTCCATGCCGAACAACGCGCCGAACTGTTGGTATTGCAGGTAGGTGGTGAGCAGGCTGTTGCGCTGGATGCGGACGCGGGTCTGGAATTCCTTGCGCGTGATGGTCACATCACCCACCTTGGCGACGGGCTTCTGCAGCTGGAAGACGGTCGTGTCGAGGTAGCCCCAGACCAGGACGCCGACCGCGATCACCAGCATGCCGATGAAGGCATACATGATCATGCGGGTCTGGCGGCGTTCACGTTCCAGGCGCGCGACGTGTTTCTTGGTATGAACGACGGGTTTTGGGCCCTTGTCGTCTGTCATGGTCTTTCTCCTATAACAGGAATTCGGGGCATGGAGCAACTTGAGCGCGCGCCATGCCCCGGTTCAGTTGATGATGGTTCAGGCGGATTAGCCGCGGTCTTCCCAGGCCCTGCCGGTGAAGGGCAGGAGGGCGATCTGGCGGGCCTTCTTGACCTCGCCCGCCACGACGCGCTGATGGCGCGCGCAGTTGCCGGTCTGGCGGCGCGGGCGGATCTTGCCTTCGTCGGTGACGTAGCGCCTGAGCATCTCGACCTTCTTGTAGTCGATCACCAACTGTTTGTCTGCGCAGAAGGCGCAGGTCTTGGGTTTCGCGAAGAAACGGCGCTCGCCGCCTTCGCTGTTCGTGGTCTGTTCTTCAGCCATTTTTACTCCACTTGCATGTGCGTCCTGCGCTGAACAGGACTAGAACGGGAACTCGTCCTCGTTGGCCATGGGTTCGTCCATGGGGGCGGTCTCCGAGTCTTGGGCGTGGTTATTCGCCGAGTCGCGACGGTCGCCCAACATCATCATCTCGTTGGCGACAATCTCCACGCTGGTGTGCTTGACGCCTTCTTTGTCGTCCCAGCGGCGGGTCTGCAGGCGACCCTCGATGTAGACCTGCTGGCCCTTCACGAGGTACTGCTTGCAAATCTCGGCCAGGTTGCCCCAGGCCACCACGTTGAACCATTCGGTCTCGCTGTGACGTTCACCATCGGCGCTGTTCCACGAGCGGCTGACTGCCACCGTGAACGTGGTCACCGGGCGGCCGGAAGGCGTGTAGCGCATTTCCGGGTCACGTCCCAGATGGCCAATGATCATTACTTTGTTCAAGCCTCGGCTCATACCATACTCCTTGACCGGGCGGTCGTCTCTAAAATCAACTATCCAACGACGGTAAGCATGTGACGGATGATCGCTTCCTGGTAACGAATATTGCGTTCCAGTTCGGCGGCGGCGGACGGGTTGAGGGTGATGTTCAGCAGAACATATTGACCCTCGGTCTGCTTGTGGATGGGATAGGCCAGTCTGCGACGGCCCCACACATCCGTTTTATCCACGCTGCCACCAGATTCAGTCACCCAGCCTTTCACCTTGTCGAGCACGCCATTGAAAGCGGTCTCGTCCAGGTCGGGCTGGATGATGCAAATCAATTCATAGTTGTGCATGGGGATGCCTCCTTTCCATGGGATGGTTCCTGTTCAAACCGTGGGCCTGCCAGGAACGGAAAGGCACGTTATATGAGGAACGTACCTGATTCGAGCGGACGTGATTTTACCACAAGAATCGGCTTTATCTGACGTAGATCGGGTTGCTGTAGATCCAGCCGCGCTTCATGCCCAGGAAAGAGCGCAGCGCTTCGACGCGGTACACGCCCGGCTCGGTGGTGATGTGGGCGCAGGCGGTCTGGTTCTTCCAGGTCTTGATGACCTCGCCATTCTTGAGCAGGCGGATCTCGGCCAGCCCGGGCAGCCGCGCCTGGAGCGTGACTCCGCCCTGGGCGGGGATCTCGTCGCCCATCACGGCGGTGACGTCACGGCCCTGGGCCGTGAAGCGGAATCCGCGCGTGGAGGCGGGCAGGTCATAGCCCACGTAGCCATGTCCCGCCGCCATGGCCTCGTAGACGAGGCGGCGGTCGGTGGCGACATCGCCGCTGAGCGGCTCGGCCGTCAGTAGGTGGGTGTTCACGCCACGGAAGTGGAACTCGTACGGGAAGATGACGCGGCTCAACGGTCCCATCGACAGGCGCAGGGCGTGGGCGTCCGATCCGCCCAGGGCTACCACCCGTCCGCCCTCGGCCAGCAGCTCGTCCCACTTGGCCAGCGTGGAAGGGATGGGGCCGCGCGCCACGAACTGCGGGAAGAAAGCGTAGAACGCGCCGTGCAGTTTGGTCGGCACAACGGTCTTGAGCTCGCTCAGGGCGTTCCAAAGCTCGATGCCGTGATAGTTCCGCACGGACCAATCGACCCACGAGATGTCGGTCTCGTGGAAGGCGGGGGCGGCGGGATCGTCGGGGTGGGCGATGAAGGCCAGTCCGCCCGCCTCGCGCACGCGGTCGATCAGCACCTGCGGGTCGTCGGCGAAGGTGGCCAGTTCGCGGTTCGCGCCGAAGACCAGCAGGTGATTTTTCTGCGGATCGCGGTCCTGGTCGTGGATCTCCTCGCCAATCAGCATCAGCACGCGGCGATTCTTTTCGCGGTAGTAGCCTTCGAAATCCTGCACGAGCACGTTGTGGTCGGTAACGATGACTGCGTCCACGCCTGCGCGCAGGGCGGCGCGGGCGATATCGCGGTGGGTGCCTGTCCCATCGGAGTAGCGGGTGTGCATGTGCAGGTTGACGACGATCTCTTGCATGTAGGGAACCTCTTCCATCGTGCTGAACCGCCGCCTTTTCGGGCGGCGGATGAGAGTAAATTAAGCCTTGTTGACGGATTGCCTTGCAAACAGGTATAATGTGCCCGCTAATTTTTAGGAGGCACACGCATGAACAACTTCTTGGATATCGCGCTGATTATAATCTCGGTCGGCCTGATTCTCAGCGTCATCCTGCAAAGCAAGGGCGCAGGATTGGGCGGGCTGACGGGAGCCGACACGGGCGGCGTTTTCACGGCCCGCCGCGGCATTGAGCGCGTCCTGTTCCGCATCACCATCGCACTGAGCGTCGTTTTCTTCGCGCTCGTACTGGTGAAGATCATCTTTTTCGGTTAAATAGGCCCCTAAGAGAAAGGCCGCCGCTGGCCGCCCGTGGACGTCGTCCGTTGGCGGTGCGGCATGCGGCCTTTCTTTTTTGCCTTTATGAAACGCTTACGCTGGCAAATCCTGGTCGTGGTCGTCACGCTGGTCGTGGTGGCGGTCCTGCTGGTGGCTCAACAGCCCGTGGGACCTGTCTCCCTGTCGCCGCAGCCGACCACGGGCGGAGTCTACACCGAAGCGCTGGTCGGCTCGATGGGGCGTCTCAATCCCATGCTGGATTGGAACAACTCCGCCGACCGTGATATCGACCGCCTGCTCTTCAGCGGCCTGATCCGTTTCGACGAGCGCGGACTGCCGCGCCCTGACCTGGCCGAATCCTGGGGGACCTCGTCGGATGGTACCATCTACAATTTCACCATCCGCTCGAACGCTGTCTGGCACGACGGCACCCCCGTCACCGCCGACGATATCCTCTTCACCATCGACTTGATCAAAAGCAGCGGCTCGCTCTTCCCGCAGGACGTGAAGGACCTCTGGTCCAAGATCGACGTCAAGCGCATGAACGACAAGAACATCAAATTCACCCTGCCTGAGCCGTACGCGCCCTTCCTGGATTACGTCACTTTCGGCGTCCTGCCGAAGCGCCTGCTCGAAGGCGTCTCCGCGGACCAGCTCTCGAGCGCCGAGTTCAACCTCAAGCCGGTTGGCACGGGGCCATACAAGTTCGACCGTCTGCTGGTCGAGGGCGGACAGATCCGCGGCGTGGTGCTGACCCTCAACGAAAAGTACTATCTCGACAAGCCCTTCATCGCGCAGCTGGTCTTTCGCTACTACCCCGACTCCGCCAGCGCCCTCGACGCGTACCGTCAAGGTGAAGTGCTGGGCGTCAGCCAGGTCTCCAACGACGTGTTGACCCAGGCCCTGGCCGAGCCGAATCTTTCGATCTATACCAGCCGCCTGCCTCAGATCGGGCTGGTCTTCCTCAATCTGAACAATCCCTCGGTGCCCTTCCTGCAAAATGCCAAGGTGCGCCGCGCCTTGCTGCTGGGCATCAACCGCAACTCCATCGTCTCGAAGTATATGGCGGGACAAGCCATCGTGGCCGACAGCCCGATCCTGCCCGGGTCGTGGGCCTATTACGACGGCCTGGAACGCTTCCCCTATGACCCCGAGGCGGCCTCCGAGCTGCTCAAGGGCGAGGGATATGTCATCCCTGCCGCGGGTGGGGATGTGCGCGCCAAAGACGGCCAGGCCCTGACCTTCAGCCTGGTCCACCCCGATGACGCCCTCCACACGAAGATCGCCCAGGCCATCCAAACCAATTGGGCGGCCATCGGCGTCCGCGTGGACCTGCAGGCTGTCCCGTACGATCGCCTCGTCGCCGACTATCTGGCCCCGCGCAACTATCAGGCTGCCCTGGCCGACCTGACCATGTCCCGCACGCCCGACCCCGACCCGTATCCCTTCTGGCACCAGGCCGAAGCCACAGGCGGACAGAATTACTCGCAGTGGGACAACCGCACCGCCAGCGAGTATCTCGAGTCGGCCCGCATCCAGACCGACTTCACCGCGCGCGAACGGCTGTATCACAACTTCCAGGTGATCTTCACCGAAGAGATGCCCTCGCTCTTGTTGTACTACCCCGTCTACACCTACGCCGTGGATGCGAACGTGCAGGGCGTGCAGGTGGCCCCGATGTACGACACCAGCGACCGCCTGTCCTTCATCTCGAACTGGTTCCTGCTTACCCGCCGCGCCCTCGACCAGACCCCCGAGCCGGGGTCCACGCCATAAGCGCTGTAAATTCGAAGTGAAACCGATAACTCGAAGCGTCTGCTTCGAGTTATTTTCACCCAATAGTGATAAGATTGTTTCAGGCAAATCATCATCGAAGTGAGGTTTCCATGTCTGACCTTCAAAAAGCGTTGGATTACGCTCATCAGAATAACGACCGTTTCCTGAACGAACTCAAGGAGATCGTCGCCATCCCGTCGGTGTCGACCAGCCCCGAGCACAAAGCGGACGTGGCCCGCGCCGCCGAGTGGGTGGCCGCGCAGCTGCGTTCCCTCGGCATGGACAACGTCCAGGTCATGCCCACGGGTGGACATCCCGTCGTCTACGGCGAATGGTTCGGCGCGGGCGCGGACAAGCCCACCGTGTTGATCTACGGCCACTACGATGTCCAGCCCGTCGACCCGATCGAGCTGTGGACCTCAGGTCCGTTCGAAGCCGTTGTCAAGGGCGATGCCCTGTTCGGGCGCGGCACCTCCGACATGAAGGGCCAGGTGGTGGCCTCGCTCAAGGCGGTCGAGTCCATCGTCAAGACGGGAAAACTGCCCGTCAACGTCAAGTGGCTGATCGAGGGTGAAGAGGAGATCGGGTCCGAGCATCTGGACGCCTTCATCGCCGCCCACAAGGACCTGCTCGCCAGCGACTTCTGCATCAACCCCGACGCGGGCATGATCGCCGCCGACAAGCCGACCATCACCTATGGCTTGCGCGGCCTGATGTATGCCGAGATCCGCGTCTACGGCCCCGACCGCGACCTGCACTCGGGCCTGTTCGGTGGGACGGTCCACAACCCCGCCCAGGCGTTGATCGAACTCGTGGCGGGCATGCACGATAAGGATGGCCGCGTCACCCTGCCTGGCTTCTACGACAAGGTGCGCGCCATCAGCAAAGAGGAGCACGAGGATTTCGCCAAACTCCCCGTGAATGACCAGTTCTTCCTCGACCAGACCAAGGTCCCTGCGCTGTGGGGCGAGCCCGAGTTCCTGCCTGCCGAGCGCACGGGCGCCCGCCCGACCCTTGAGGTCAACGGTTTCCTCTCGGGCTTCACGGGCGAGGGTAGCAAGACTGTCCTACCCGCCTGGGCCATGGCCAAGATCTCGTGCCGCCTCGTCCCCGACCAGACTCCCGAAGAGGCCTACCAGCAACTCGTCAAGTACATGGAAATGAACGCCCCCAAGACCATCCGCTGGGAGGTGAAGAGCCTGCACAACGCGGGCGCAGCCATCACCGACCGCAACAACGTCGGTGTGCAGGCCATGGCCAAGGCCTTCGAGGCCGTTTGGGGCGTCCGCCCGCTGTTCAAGCGCGAGGGCGGATCGATTGGCGTGGTCGTTCAGTTACAGAACCACATCGGCGCGGAGTCGGTCCTGACGGGCTTTGGCCTGCCCGAGGACAATGTCCACTCGCCGAACGAGAGATTGCACCTGCCCACCTGGCGCAAGGGCATCGATGCGTTGATCCACTTTTTCTATAACATATAGGTATCGACCTGACGGGTCGGAAAACCTGTCGGGCCTCTCGGGTTCGCCCGCAGTTCAACTGCGGGCGAACCCATATTGATGGAGATTTAATGGAAGATCGAATTATCACCTACGGCGGACAGGCCGTTATCGAGGGCGTGCTGATGCGCGGACAAAAAGCCTTCGCCATTGCCATGCGCGCGCCTGACGGCTCCATCGCCGTCCATGAAGAGAAACTGGCGGCGGTCTACCGCTCGGGCTTGACGAAGATTCCCTTTTTGCGCGGCGTGATCCTGCTGTGGGATGCACTTGGCCTGGGGATGCGCGCCCTGACCATCTCGGCCAACACTCAGACCGGTGAGAACGAAAAATTGGAAGGCCCCGCCTTGTACCTGACCCTGGGCCTGTCCCTGGCCATTGGCGTTGGCCTGTTCTTTTTGCTGCCCGCCGCCCTGGGCGGCTGGGCCGAGCATCTGATGACTCCCGCCGGAGCCAGCGGAGGCGCGCTGCCCATGCCTGCCCCCGTCCCTGCGTTTTTGGCCGCGGGACTGTGGGTCGGCAACCTGCTTGAAGGCATCGTCCGCCTGGGGTTGCTGGTAGGGTACATCTGGGCCATCGGCTTCATGCCCGACGTCAGACGCCTGTTCGGTTATCACGGCGCGGAGCACAAGACCATCAACGCCTTCGAAGCGGGCGCGGAATTGACCCCCGAGTCGGTGTCCAAGTTCTCCATCGAGCATCCACGCTGCGGAACGGCTTTCATGCTGACCCTGGTGCTGCTCTCGATCCTGGTCTTCACCGCGTTGGGACCGCTGCCGTTCGTCTGGCGCCTCGTCAGCCGCGTGCTGCTCATCCCGGTACTGGCAGGCATGGCGGTCGAGTACATCCGCTGGACGGCCAACCATCTCGACAACCCCATCGTGCAGTGGATGATCAAGCCCAACCTGGCGCTCCAACACCTGACCACCCGCGAGCCCGATCTGCAAATGCTGGAGGTGGCGATCCATTCCTTCCAGTCCATGCGCAAGGCGGAACAGGAAGCGGGCGTATAGAGAAGCGAAGTTCGAGAGGCAGGCGAGCGCCTGCCTCTTTTCGTTCCTGAGGAAAACCAATTGAAAGTTTATTCTTTCGTTGGTAGAATGAAACCAGCCCAAATAACGAAAAAAGGAGAGCGGTATGACCAACGTCATTGGCCCCGATGTCAGTTTTTACCAGGACGAGCCAAGTACGCCGCAGGGGATCGATTTCGTCAAGATGAAGCAGGCCGCGGAGTTCGTCATCATCCGCGCTGGCCAGAACCTCTGGCCTGATTCCGATTTCAAGTACAACTGGCAGCAAGCCAGGCAGGCAGGTTTGCCGCGCGGATCGTACTGGTTCTACGACAGCCGCGCCGAGCCGAAACGCCAGGCCGAGTTGTGGATCCAGCAGTTCGAAGGCGATTTCGGGGAACTTCCGCTTTGCGCCGATTTCGAGGACGCGTACAACGGCGTCTACAAGGGTTGGCGTAATTGGTACACCTTCCTCGAACGCCTCAAGGCGTTGCTCCCCACGGGCAAGGAAATATTCATCTACACCGCCTACTACTATTGGCGGGACAACGCTCCCGCCGTGGGCAGCGCCAACCTGGAATATTTTCATCAATACCCGTTGTGGATCGCCAACTACAACACCACCACGCCGCTGGTCCCCAAGCCTTGGGGTCCCAATGAGTGGACCTTCTGGCAGTACACCGACAACGGCGACGGGACCCTGTACGGCGTCGAGAGCAAGAACATTGACCTGAACTACTTCAACGGCGACAAGGAGGCGTTCATCAAGCGCTTCAACATTTCCACCACGCCGCCGCCCCCGCCGCCCCCTCCGCCTCCGCCGCCTCCACCCGGCAAGAAGTATCGCGTCACAGCTACCACGCTGCGCGTCCGCAAGGGACCTGGCCTCGATTATGACATCATCGGCTTGCTCAAAAAGGACGAGATCGTCGAGGAGGTCAGCGCCGTCACCGACCGCTCCTGGCTGGAGATTATCCGCAGGTCCGACAGCCTGCAGGGTTGGAGTTCGGCCGAGTACCTCCAGGCCGTGGACGTCGAACCGCCGCCCCCGCCTCCTCCTCCGCCCCCGCCGCCTGACGTGACCCAGTGGTATCAGGTGACGGACGCCACCCTGGCCGTCCGTGAGAGCGCCAGCACCAGCGCCAAGATCCTTGGCTACCTGGCGAAGGGCGACGTCATCTCCTGTGTCAGCGACCCTGCCGCGGGAGACTGGGTCCAACTCCGCCGCGTGGACGGTTTCACCGGCTGGAGCTTGAAGAAGACTCTGGTCGCGCTCGGCAAGGACCAGCCCGCCTCCATCCAGCAGAAGATCTTCAACAACACCACCTACTTCCGCAAAGTGGTGACCTCGCCTAGCCTGAACGTGGTGCACGTCCTCTCGGTGGACCTGCGCTCAGGCGTTGCCAGTTTCCTGGTCACGCCAGCCGACCACGAAAATGGTGACCTGTGTTCGCGCAAGACCACCGAGTTCCTCAAGGAGTTCGGCGCGCAGATCGCCATCAACGGCAACGGTTTCAGCTACGTGCTGGAAGGTGACAACTGCCCCGACGGCAGGGACCTGGTGCGTGTCAACGGCTTTGCCGCCTCGCGTGGCAAGGTATACGCTGATAGGCCTGGCCCGACGGTGTACATCAACCGTAACAAGATCATGCGCATCGACGAGTTGCAGGGCAAGCCCTTCAATGCGGTCTCTGGCGACCGCGTCATCATCAAGGGCGGAAAGCAGGTCCCCAACCTGGCCACGAACATCCCCAATCCGCGCACGGCGCTGGGCCTGACCAAGAACGGCAGGGGCCTGATCCTGATGGTCGTGGATGGGCGCCAGCCCGGCTACAGCGAAGGCGTCAACTTCCCCGACCTGGTGCAGTTGATGCTGTCCTACGGAGCCTATGATGCCATCAACATGGACGGCGGCAGTTCCTCCGCGATGGCCATCCAGGGCAGGGATGGGAACCCCGTCCTGCTGAATTCGCCCATCGACATGAACACGCCGGGCAAGGAAGCCTCCGTCGCCAACCACCTCGGCATCTTCATCCAGAAGTAGCCGCTCGTTAAGAAAATACCTCCCCCAAATTCCGTTCTTTGGAATTTGGGGGAGGCGCTCCGCGAAGCGGGCGGAGGGGGCTATCCTTCGTACACAAAGATCTCCTCAATCGTCTTCTCGAACACCTCTGCGATCTTGAACGCCAACGGCAGGCTGGGATCGTACTTCCCGGTCTCGATGGCGTTGAC
>CAZGFR010000018.1:0-16709 GCA_964524485.1 uncultured Anaerolineaceae bacterium
GCGCGGGCCACGGCCCAATCGTAGGCTTCGCGGTGCTTCGGGTCCTGGCCGAGGGTTTCAGCGCGGGCCTGGATCACGTCCACACCGTCGAGACCGAGCACGCGCACGATGTGCTGGCAGAACATGGCCTTCTTGCCCACCGATTCGACCAGGGTCAACTGCAGGTTCGGGTACAGGATCTTGAGCGGCAGGCCGGGGAATCCCGCGCCCGTGCCCACGTCCACCAGGCGGGTCGGCGGATTGGCCTTCCAAGCCAGCACGCACGAGAACGAGTCGAGGAAATGCTTGGTGCGGATGGCCTCCATCTCGCGGATGGCGGTCAGGTTGAACTTCTGGTTCCAGTCCATCAACTCGCGCTCGTAGGTGATGAGCGACATCACCTGTCGGCCGGTGAGGTGGATGTTGAAAAGTGTCTGCGCAGCCTGGGCAAGTTTTTCCATCGCGGTGATTATATAACAAAAAAGGGGCAGGCTTGCGGCCTGCCCCCAACGGGTGACTCTCTTACTTGGTCTCTTCGACCTGGGCGGACTTGGCCGCCTTCGGCTTGCGGATGCGGCGGAAGAACGCGCGTCCGATCAGGAACAACACGTAGAACGGCAGCAGCACCAGCAGGATGATCCACAGGTCGCGCAGGAAGAAGCGGATGAAGAAATCGGCAAAGCCCTGCAGGAAGTTGATCAGGCCCTGGATGGCGTCTCGCGCCACGCCCGCAGGCTTCCAGCCGGCGATCTCCAACGGCTGGACCGTCGCCTCGGCGATGACGTTGATATTGATGGCCGAGAGCGCCGCGGACTCTTCGTAATACTTCATCTGGCCCTTGACCAGCTCGATCTGTTCACGGATGGCGGTCAACTGGTTGAAGACGTCCAGCACGTCCTGCGTGTCGGTGGCGTTTTCCAGGATCTTGTTCAGCTGCGCCTCGGTGGCTTCGAGGTTCTTCAGGCGCGATTGCAAGTCGACATAATCGGCGGTGACGTCCTGCCCCGAGCGGGATTCGCTCTGCACCTCGACCACATCCTTCTTGATCGCATCCAGCGCCTGATCCAGTTTCTCGGACGGCACACGGATGGTGAGGGTGGCCTGCGGCACGTCCACGTAGCGGTCGCCGCTGTAGACCTGGGTCTGGTAGCGGTTGGACGCGACGACGTAGCCGCCCAGGGTCTTCGCCAGCGCCTCGATCTCCTTCATGCGTGCGTCCACGTCCGTGACGACAATGGCCACGTCCGCGTTCTGGATGACGAGCCGTTCCACGGCCGCCGCCTGACCACCGCCTCCGCTGGAGGGCAGGACGTTCTGCCCGGCCGCGTACTCGTTGGCGACAGGCGCGCCCGCCGCGCGGGAGTCCAGCATGGGAGCGGAGGCGGGCAGTTCCATTGGCATTGTTTCAGGTACAGACTGCGAGGCGCAGGCAGACAGCAACAAGGCGGCGATCATTGTGACAAATACAAGGCGTTTCATGGTTTCTTCTCCTCAGAATCAATCATCGTTCGGTTGAATCAAGAACGCCCGTCAGGCTGGAAATGTTCCCCCATGCAAAAATCCATTACCAGCCTTCCGCCAGACGGAGCGCGTGTTTCTCGGGCAGTTTCGCCTCGCGGATGCGCGCCTGTACCTCTGGCACGTTGTAGGGCACGCGGCGCGGGGTCCAGGTTTGGGCCTCGGAATCATAGATGGCAAAGGCGGCGCGGGGATCGCGGTCGCGGGGCTGGCCGACCGAGCCCGGGTTCAGGAGCATGCGCGAGGTCAGGTTGAGGGGCTGGTCCACCCTGGGGGTCTCGAGCCAGACGCGGTCGGTGGTCCCATCCAAACGGAAACTGCACTGGATGTGGGAATGTCCCACAAAACACCAGGGCGTGTCGAAGTGGTCGAAGTTCAGGCGCGCCGAAAGCGTATTGAGCACGTACTCCCACAGCGGGTCACGCGGACTGCCGTGGGCCAGCGTGGCCTGTCCGCGCACCTTGGAACTCGACGGGATGGAGCGCAGGAAATTCATGTTGTCGGCGTTCAGCACCTTTTCGGTCCACAGCAGCGAGCGGCGCGCGTCACCGTTGAAGGTCTCGAAGGGCATGCGCCCGAGCGCCGCCACGTCGTGATTGCCCAACAGGCAGACCAAGCTCGGTACTTCGCGGATGGCCTCCACCACGGCGTTCGGGTCGGGGCCGTAGCCCACCATGTCGCCGAGGCACCAGGTTTCGTCCACAGAACCCGCAGCGTTCAGCACGGCTTCGAGGGCGGTGTAGTTGGCGTGGATGTCCGAAATGACCAGGATGCGCATATTACTCCAACAGCGTTGCAACAGTTTGCAGGATGACCTCGGCCACTTCGCTCTTCTCCATCAGCGGCAGGGACTCTTTCCGCCCGTCGGCGAACAACAGGGTGACGCGGTTGGTCTCGGCGCCAAAGCCTGCGTCGGCGGCGGAAATATCGTTGGCAACGATCAAATCCAGATTCTTGGATTTCAATTTCTCGCTTGCATTGTCGAGCAGATCGCGGGACTCGGCGGCAAAGCCGACCACGACTCGCGGCTTTTTTTCGGATCCTTCGGCTTCGCTCAGGGCAAGCCGAAAGCCTGCCACCGCTTTCAAGACGTCGGGCGCCGCCTCGAGCTCGATCTGCGGAATCCCGTCCCGCTTCTTCATCTTGTCGGCCGCGACATGCTTCGGGCGGAAGTCGGCCACCGCGGCGGCCATGACCAGCGCGTCGGCATCGGCGCACTCGGCCAGCACGGCGTCCTTCATCTCCTCGGCCGTGCGGACGGGGACCAATCGCGCGCCGACGGGAACCGTCAGCGCGGTGGGCGTGGAGATCAGGCAGACGTCCGCGCCCAGGTCGAGCGCGGCCTGCGCCAGGGCGTAGCCTTGTTTTCCCGAAGAGTGATTGGTTAAAACCCGCACGGGGTCGAGCGGTTCCTGAGTCCCGCCCGCCGTGACGACGATCTTCCTGCCCGCCAGTTTTTCCCTTTTGCCCAGCGCCATGCGGATGCGTCCCAGCACTTCGGCGGGCTCGGACATGCGTCCCTTGCCGAGCAGGCCCGAGGCCAGGTGTCCCTCGGCGGGGCCGACGACCGTCGCGCCGCGCTCGATCAACGTGGCGAGATTTGCTTGAGTGGCGGGCGCGTCGAACATGCCGCCATCCATGGCGGGCGCGATCACCAGCGGACAGGTCGCCGCCAGCGCGGTGACGGTCAGCAGGTTGTCGGCCAGACCGTGCGCCAGTTTTGCCAGCGTGTCGGCGGTGCAGGGCGCGATGACCAGCAGGTCGGTGGAATGTCCGAGGCCGACGTGCAGCACGTGCGCTTCGCCGCCCCACAGGTCCGAGTCAGTGTAGGCGCGGCGTCCCGTCACCGATTGGAAGGTCAACGGCGTGACGAATTTCTCCGCCGCCGCGGTCAGGATCACATCCACCTGCGCGCCCGCCTGGGTCAGTTTGGACGCCAAGTCCGCCGCCTTGTAGGCCGCAATAGAGCCCGTCACCCCGAGCAGGATGTGCTTGTCTTTCAAAATGCTCATATGGGTCGATTATACCTGTCTGGAATAAAAAACTCCGATGCGTTTCCACATCGGAGTTTTCGGCTAGAACAAGCCTTCCAAATACTGACGCGTGCGCTCGTGCTTCGGGTTGGTGAAGACTTCCTTCGCAGGCCCCGCCTCGATCACTTCGCCCATGTACATATAAATGACATGGTCCGCGAGGCGCTTGGCCTGGCGCAGGGTGTGGGTCACGATGACCGTGGTGTACTGCTGCTTCAGGTCGAGCAGACGCGCCTCGATGTTTTGCGAGGAGATCGGGTCGAGCGCGGAGGTCGGCTCATCGCCGAGGATGATCTCGGGCTCGACGGCCAATCCGCGCGCCAGGCACAGGCGCTGCTGCTGTCCAATGGAGAGTCCCGTGGCGGGATCGTGCAGGCGTTTGCCAACCTCGTCCCACAGGCCGGCGATCTCCAGGTAATGCCGCACCGCGGCCTTGTATTCCTTGCGGTCCTTCTTCATCTTGTGGATATGCATACCGTAGACCACGTTGTCGTAGATGGACATCGGCAGCGGCGAGGGACGCTGGGCCAGCAGGCCCACGATCTTGCGCACCTCGGTCACGTCCACCTCGCGGTCGTAGATGTTCTGCCCGTCCACGAGCACTTCGCCTGTGATCTGCGTCCCATCGGTCAGTTCGAGGAAGCGATTGAAACTCTTGAGCAGGGTGGTCTTGCCGCAGCCCGAGGGTCCCATGATGACCGTGATCTGCTTCTTGGGAATCTCGATGTTGACGTCCTTCAACGCCTGCTGTTTGCCGTAATAAACGTTCAGGTTCTTGACTTGAATGTGAGTATCCATAATTTTCCTATCCCGTCACTTGATCGTGTACTTGTTCAAACGCGACGCCAGCCAGCGCGAGCCAAAACTGACCGCCAGCACGATGATGGTCAGGATCAGCGCCGAGGCGTATCCGCGCTGCTGGACCTCGGGGAAGGGCGAGCCCAACTGAAAGAAGACCGCTAACGGCAGCGATGCCGTCGGGCGCATCAACGAGGTCACGATGCGGTCGGTGTAGCCCGCCGTGAACAGCACCGAGGCTGCGTCACCGATCCCGCGCCCGAAGGCCAGCAGGATGGCCGTCACGATGCCCGGCAGCATCTGACGCGTCACCACCTGCATGGCCACCTCGAAGCGGGTCGAGCCGAGCGCCAGGGCAGCCTGTTCCAGGTCGGCGGGCATGCGGCGGATGACCTCATCCATGGCGCGCACCATGATGGGCAGTTCCACCAGCGCCAGCACGATGATGCCCGCCAACAATGAGGCGCGCATCCCGATGGCGATCATGATCGTGAAGCCAAAAGCGCCATACACGATGGATGGGATGCCCCACAGCACGTCCAGCGAAAGCCGCACGTACTGCCCCCATTTCGAACTGCCGAGGTAGGTCTTTAGATACAACGCGATCGGCAGGCTGAACAACATGGCCAGCAGCGTGCCGCCCAACGCCAGGTACAGCGATCCGATGATGGCGTTCAACACACCGCCTGCCTTGCCCATGTAGAAACCGCCCTTGGGGACCTGCGTGACCATGTCCCAGGTCAGGGCAGGCAGGCCGCGCGCCACCACCGTCCACAGGATCAAGCCCAGGCTGGCGGCCGCTCCAATCAGCGAGATGCGCATGAGCGTCTTCATGAACAATTCCGTCAGATGGCGCCGATGCCAGTAGTTCTTCTTCATGCCCATTTGCGCCTCAACATTCTCTGGAGCACCAGCGTGGACAGGATGTTAAAGATCAAGATGACCACCAGCAACACCAGCGCCGCGCCCATCAAGGCCGAGTCATATAACGGGATCGACATCATGTCACCATAGTTGTTGGCGATCAGCGCGGGCAGCGGATAGGCCGAGTCGAAGATCGAGGTCGGGACCTGCGGCACGTTGCCCACCACGATCAGCACGGCGATGGTCTCGCCGAAAGCGCGCGACGCGCCCAGCACGACCGCCGCGACAATGCCCGGCGTGACCTGCGGCAGGACCACGTTGCGGATGGTCTGCCATTGTGTGGAACCCACGGCCAGGGAGGCGTGGCGCAGGTCATTGGGCACGGTCAGGAAGATCTCATACACCACCGAGATGATCAGCGGCGCGATCATCACCGCCAATACGATCCCGCCTGCCAGGATGCTGAACCCGGTCGGCTGGTTGACCGAGAAGAACGGGACGGCCCCCAGCCAGCGTTTTGCGAACGGCGCAAGCACATCCTCCACGAGCGGGACGATGGCCAGCAGGCCCCACACGCCGTATACCACCGGTGGGATGGCCGCCAGCAGGTCCAGCACCGGCTTGGTGAAGGATCGCGTGGATGCGTGGGCATATTCCGCCAGATAGATGGCCGCCAGCAGGCAGGGCGGGACCGCCATCCCCACGCCCACCACCGTCACCCATAGCGTGCCAAGGATGAACGGTCCGAAACCGAACATTTTCTCACTGGGTTTCCAGAGCGTGCCGAAGAGCAGGTCCGTGAGCGGGAAGGCTTGCAGGATCGGCCAGGCGCGCACGAACAGGGCGACCGTCACCACGATAATGAGAAATACCGGTAAGAGCGTGATGACAAAAAACACCCGCTGGGCACGCTGATCCTGACGGATACGAGGCGCGACGGAAGGCCGGGGGGACCGGCCTTCCAATGTTTCGTGAGTTGTGGGAGAAATGGTTGGTTCGTTTTGATTCATTTGAGTTTGTTGAGTGATTCGGCCTGCTGTTCCGCGGTGAGCGGGACGTAGCCCGCCGATTCGAGATACTGCTGGCCGTCGGTGAGGATCCATTCGATGAAGGCCTTCACCAGCCCGGTCGGCTTGCCCTTGGTGGCGAGGAACTCGAAGCGGGCGGGCGGCTCGGGGAAGGTCCCCTGCGAGACCGCGTTGAAGATATCGGCCTTGACCTTGTAGGATTCGCCCGCATCGACGGTCCCGTTGCCGTTGATGTCGATGGGCGGGACCATCACACCCGTCACGAGGTTGCCGCTGGCCATGTCGAAGACGCTGTTCAGGTTGCCGTAGCCGATGCCGAGCGGGTCCTTGATGACCGTATCCACCATGGCGGGCTCGCCGTTGACGCCAACGCCTTTCAGGTCATCCTGGGCCTTGCCGCCCGCATACTTGGCCCACTGCTCTGCCGCGCCGGCTGAGTCGGAGCGGGTGTACACGTGGATCTCGTCGGTGATGGAGGGATCGCCCACCACCTCACCCCAGGTCTTGATCTCCTGGGTCACGAAGATCTTGCCGAAGACCTCCTTCGTGATGCCTTTGGTCTGGAGTTGTTCCTTCACCGGGTTGTCGGCGCTGATGATGGGCAGCACGGCATCCTTGGTCACCGCCACCCAGTACGCACCCTGCGATTCTTCCTCGGGCTTGATGGCGCGCGAGATCATGCCGATGTCCACCGCGCCGGCCAGGGTGTCGGTCATGCCCTTGCCCGCGCCGCCGCCCTGCACATCGAACTCCACCTTCGGGTGAATCTTCTGGAATTCCTCGGCCCAGACGGTCATCATGGGATAGAGCGCAAATGCGCCCGAGACCGAGATGGTGCCGCTCAATTCGTCCGAACCCGTATTGGCGGCGGGGGCGGAGGTGCCGCAGGCCGAGAGGACCAGGGCGGCGATCGCCAACACGGCGAAGAGGGGATACAGTCTATTTTGCATGGTTACTCCAAATTCTCTTGTTGGTTATAAAGTCTATGGAACTAGTAGACTTTTAGGCCGTAAAAAATCGCCTTTTTCAAGGCTCATTTTCGGCGTTACAGGCTGGCGAGTCCCAGCGACTGACGGACCGTTTCGCGGCGTTTGGCCACATCCTCCAGCGAGGTGTGGTCAAGGATGTCCACAATGGCGTTGCGCACGTCGCCCATCACCAGACGCAGCCCGCAGGTCTGCTCATCGGGACAGCCGCACGGTTCGTAGGCCATCTGGCTGACGCACTTGATCGGCGCCACCGGCCCGTCCAGCACGCGGAAGATCTGGCCCAGGGTGATCTCGCTGGCCGGCCTGGCCAGGTAATACCCGCCGCCGACGCCCATCTTGCTGTGGAGCAGCCCCGCGTTCTTGAGCGTCAGCAAAATCTGCTCAAGAAACTTGGAGGAGATCTGTTCGCGCTGCGAAATCTCCTTGATCTGCACCACGGGCAGGGGCTCATTCTCGCGGGCGGATCCCGCCAGCATGATCATGGCCCGCAGGCCGTACTCACCGCGTTTGGATAGTCTCATAACTCTACCTAAAGTCTACTTGTCTTATAGACTATGTAATTAATCATAATTCAGCGACTGAATTTTGTCAAGGGGATTCTGTCAGCGAGACCACTTCCCCATTCGGCAAACCCTGCTGGAGGTCCGCGCTTTTGAGGATGACCGCCACCCCGCGCATTCCCGACCCAATTGAGATTTCCTCCTCCACGAGCACGCTCGGATCGATCAGGACCTTGAGCGGGCGCGCCAACCCAAACGGACCCACCGTCCCGGTGCGGTAGCCGGTCACGGTCAGCACCTCGTCTTCGGTGGCCATCGTCAGCCGCGACTGGCCCAGATGGCGGCGCAGAGTCTTCCACGAGATCTGTGCGGGACCCGCCATCAGCGCCAGCATGAACTCATCCTGTCCCACGCGGAAAAGGATCGAGCGCACCACCTGCGAGGGACGTTGTCCTCGTTGACGGGCGGCTTCTTCGAGGGAGTGAATCGGTTCGGTGTGGATGAAAACGCGGTGGGGAATGCCCAGCGCCTGCAGGGCCAGGCTGACGGGGGGAGTCTCGGTCATGGAACCTCTAAAAAATCTGGCATGTCATTGCAGGGAGCGTTCGTTGCGACGAAGCAATCTCATGAAATTAGCAGATTGCTTTGCCCTCCTCACAATGACGATTATTTCGTCTTCGGCTCGAAATCGCACAAGTCGCGGATGGGGCACTTGCCGCACAGCGGTTTGCGCGCGCCACACACTTCCCGTCCCAGGCGGATCAGGTTCAGGTGCGCGGCGTAATACGTCTCAGGTGGGAAGAGCGCTTCGAGGTGCGGATGCGCCTGCTCGACGGTCATGCGCTCGGGGCGCAGACCGATGCGGCCCGAGACGCGGTAGATGTGCGTGTCCACCGGGAAGGCCGGACGTCCCAGCGCAAAACACAATACGATGGCGGCCGTCTTGGGTCCCACGCCGTTGAACTTCGTCAGCCAGGCGCGGGCCTCGTCCACGGGCAGGTCGGCCAGAAAGGACAGGTCCAGGTTTCCACGCTCCTCGGTGATGGCGTGCAACACCTGCTGGATACGTGGTCCCTTCTGGTTGGCCAGTCCCGCCGGGCGGATGGCAGCCACGACCGCCTCGGTCTTCGCGTCGCGGACCTGCTCCCAGGTGGGGAACCTGGCCCGCAGGGATTCGAAGGCGCGGTCGCGGTTGACGTCGTTGGTGTTCTGCGAGAGGATGGTCGAGACCAGCTCGTCGATGGCGGGCAGCGGGTTGCGCCAGATCGGCTCGCCGAAGGCTTCGAGCAGGCGTTGATGGACAGCCAGGGCGCGGGCGGAAAGGTCAGCCATTGAGTTGCAGGGTGAACGCAGGGCGGGCCTGTCCCGTGACGATGCCGCGGTGATTCTTGATCGGTTTGACGGGGCCAAATGCAGACAGGGACTGGAGCTGCTCCTCAGACAATGCGCCCAGTTGTCGCAAGACTTCGAGCATCACCGTTGGGCGCACACGGGCCGAGAATACCAGGTGATCGTTCATCCTGGCAGCGTCCCCGTCAGTGACCTTGATGGCTATGCCCACGCCCGGGGAATCGGGTGAGAGCACGCCGGGCAGGATGCCCATGATCTGAAAGCCTTCCGCGCCGCGCTTGGTGACGATGCGGCCCGCGCCGACCTTCATCACCTCGCAGTCGAACTCACCGAAGCCGCTGACCATTTCGGAGTGCGAGGTCATGGCCGAGGTGATCTTGCGGCAGGCGGCGGCGCGCGGTTCCGGCAGGCGGCGCGGATCGCACAGGCGCGCCATGCCGAGGGCGGCGTTGTACAGCGGCAGGGCAAAGTTGGGTGCGGAGCAGCCGTCCACGCCGAGTTCGATCTTCTCGCGTTCGTATCCGCACATCTCCGCCAGTGTGTTCAGGATGTCCTGCTGGATGGGATGCGAAATATCCAGATAATTTTCGAGCGGCAGGCCGCGCATTTTGGCGTGCGCCAGCATGGTGGTGTGTTTGCCCGAGCAGTTGTTGTAGTTGGACGTGGGCGTCTCATCGCTGACGACGAACTTGCGGAACATCTCCACGTCACCGGGCATGTGTCCGCCGCATTGCAGGTTGTCCTCCAGGATGCCGACCTTCTGTTGCAGGGCCGCCACCGCTTCGAGGTGGATGGCCGCGCTTTCGTGTGAGGCGCACGAGAGAGCCAGTTCACGCGGAGTGTAGCCATAGAATTCCACGCCGCCGCGTTCCACGAAAGGCAGGGCCTGGAAGGGTTTGGCACTGGAGCGCAAAAAGGCGACCGTCTGCGGGTCGCCATGAGATGCCAGGAGTTTTCCGTCCGCATCCACCACGGCGATGGAGCCGTAATGGACCGACTCGACAATGCGTCCGCGGATCAGTTCGAGCAGCGGGGCATGGTTCATGCCTGCTCCTCGGCCAAGGCGCTCGGGGATGCGTGGTAATGGCGGGAGAAATAATGCGTCAGGCCGTAGCGCAGGCGCTGAACATAGTGTCGTTGACGCACCGATGAAGCTTTGAAGCCCGAGGCCAGGTTATTCGCCAGGTTTTCGAGCGCCGTGGCGGAAGGCTTCTTGTTTGCCAGACGTTCCAGTTTGTCGTGCGCGTGTTTGATGAAATCGTATTGATTACGGATGCTCTGCGCGTTAATCACGCCGCCGCGGCTGCAGATGATGGTATAGCCCTTGATCTCGAGCAGGGTGTTCAGGGTCTCAAGCCAGGCAGGCAGGTCGGCGCTGGCCAGGTAGGGCGGCTGTCCCTTGACGACGGTGTCGCCGATGAAGATCACCTTCTCCTCGGGCAGGGTCACCCAGATGGATCCCGCCGACGGGCCGGGCCGGTTTTCGAGCAGGATCGGGCCGCCGTCCCAGTGCAGGACCAACTGCTCGCTGAAGGAGATCTCAGGCGGCGCCCAGCGGACGCTTCCCAGCCCGGGGATGGATTCCCATTCCGCGCCGGTCTCGTCGCCCTGGGCCTTGAAGGTGGTCGGCCGCGAGCGGAAGGATTGCGCCGTTTTCTCGTGCGCGATGACGGTGCAGTCCATGGCACGCGCGCCAAGCGTACGGTCGGGGTGGCCGTCGAGGTTGATGAGCACGCGTTCGGGCCCGCCGCTCAGGCTCATGAGCGAGGCGCGCCAGGCGCGTCCATCCTCAGGCGCGGGCGGAGCGTCGATCTGCACCAGGCCGCGCGGGCGCAGGATGACGCCCAAAACGACGCCGGGATATTGGTCTTCGATGTAAACGGTTTTGGTGATGGCGTGCATGAGACTCCTGGGAGTTTAGTTTGTAGTTTCCAACTTGAGGCGACCGGTCTGGCGGAGGAGTCTGCCGGTCTTGCGGGCGCGGGCCACGGGCAGGGTCAACCAGAAGGTGGCGCCCTTGTCCACGTCGCTCTCGACCCAGATGCGCCCGCCGTGACCCAGCACGGCCAGGCGGCAGAAGGCCAAGCCCACCCCCAGGCCGCCCGGCATCTTGTCCTTGCCGCGCAGGCGGATGAACTTCTCGAAGATGCGTTCCTTCTCGGAAGGCGGGATGCCCGGTCCGCTGTCGCGCACCCACATCTTGACCCAGTCGGCATTCTCCACGCGCCCGCCGATCTCGATCTGTCCTTCGGGCGGCGTGAACTTGATGGCGTTCTCGAGCAGGTTGATGAACACGCGGTGGACCATGTCCACGTCCACGGAGATGAGCGGCAGGCCCAGCGTCAGGTTCTTGACAACGACCTGGCGGCGGCCCGAGGCGCCCGGCTCCACGTCGCGGATGGCCTCGTCCACCAGCGCGGCGGGATCGATGGGCTGCTGGTCGATGATCTGCTGACCTGACTCGAGCCGGCTGACGTCCAGCAGCGAGTTGACCAGCCGCTGGATGCGCCCGGTAGAGTTGAGGGCGATGGTCAGCATGGAACTGGTCGACTCGTCCTCGGGGATCATGTCCTTGAGCATGTCGAGGCTGGAAACGATGTTGGCCAGCGGCGAGCGCAGGTCGTGATAGATCATGGCGGTCATGTCATCGCGCAGGGCGTCGAGTTCCTTGCGTTCGTTGATGTCGCGCAGGATCCACTGGATCGAGTCGGTCTCCTCGAACTTGACGCGGCGGGCATGGACCTCGATGGGCACACTGCTGCCGTCCTTGCGGTGCAGGGTCGATTCATAGCTGCAATCGCGCTCACGCAGCACCTCGAACTGCATCCCGACCCTGCTCCAGTTCACGTCATGCAGCTGGTCGATCTTGAGGGTGCGCAATTCCTCGGCGCTGTATGCGCCGATGTTCACGGCCTGACGGTTGGTCTCCAGCACCCGCCCGCTCCAATCGGTGAGGAGGATCGAGTCGATGCTGTCTTCGAATAGCTCCTGATAATGTTCGTTCGCGGCCTGCAGGCGTTCGAACAGCAGCGCGTTCTGGATGGTGGTGCCCGCCAGGCTGCCCAGGCCGGTCATCACTAACAGGGCGTCGGGGTCGAACTCCTTGGCAACCGGGTTGATGGCTTGCAGGACGCCAATAACCTTGCCCTGCGTCTGGATGGGTGCATAGGCCACGGCGCGCATTTCGATGCCGCTGAAATTGTCCACGTCGCTGTAACGCTTTTCCTGGCTGACCTTCGGCACGACCAGGCCGCGCCCTTCGCGGTGCGCCACCATGCCCGCCAATCCCTGACCAGCCGGCAGGCGGCGGTCAATGATGTTGCCGGAATTCTGTCCCGTGGCAGCGCGATAGACCAGTTCGCCGTTGACGTCGAGCAGGGCCAGCGCCACCGTCTCCACCTGGAGCGCCTGCATGGTCTGGTTGAGGATGCGCTGCCAGACCTCCTGCATCTCCAGCGAGGAGTTGATGGTGGCTGCCCCCTCCGCCAGCGCCGACATGACCCGCGCCGTGCGCTGACTCTCGGTGTACAGGCGCGCGTTCAACACGGCCACGCTGGCCTGGTCCGCGATGGCCTGCATCAGTTTCAGGTGTTCTTCATTGAAAGCGTTGGGGGTCGAGTGGACGAGGGTAAGCACCCCCACCAGACGTTCGCGCGCCATCAGCGGCACACAAATGGCCGACTTGGCCCCCGACTTGTCCACGGCGTCGTCCTCGCGGCGCAACCAGCGCTCGTCGAGGCTGGTATCGGGCACAAGCGCCGCCTTGCGGTTGCGCACCACCCAGCCCGCCAGTCCGCGTTCGACGGTCTCGCGCAACTGCTGGGTGGTGTGATCGTGGAAGCGCGCGCCGTATACGATGGTGGCGTCGATCGGTTTGCTGGTATCGTCCATCACCACGATGCTGCCGCGCTCCCCGCCCACGTTCTGGATGGCGGCAAAGAGCAGACGCTGCAACACCGTCCTCAGGTCGAGGGCAGTGGCCACTTCACGGCTGACGTTGATCAGCAGTTCCAGCAAGGTGCGGTTGCGGTCAGTTTGTGTCATCACGGCTTCCTGCCAAATCATACCACGCACTAATCTGAAGATAGTTCGCAATTTCAAGGGCGCGGACGAGTCCCTCAAAAAAAGTATAGCACAACCCGCACTGCGTTGATACTCCGTTTTTACACGGAAAGAATTCCAGTACAATTGCCCCCATGACCCTCGACCTGACCCGCATTCGCGCCCTATGTTTCGACGTAGACGGCACCCTGAGCGACACCGACGACCTGTACGCTCGGAAGGTGCAGCGTTTCCTGCCCCGTTTCCTCTTCCGCAACCCGGCCCGCGCCGCGCGCCGTTTCGTGATGTGGGCCGAGGCGCCCGGCAACGGCCTGCTCGGCCTGGCCGACACGCTCGGCCTCGACGACGAGATGTCCGCCTTCATTAACTGGCTCTCGCTCCACCGCAAGCAGCCGTCGAAGGAATTCCTGCTCGTGCCCGGCGTGGATGAAATGCTGGCCCGCCTCCAGGGGCGCTACCCGCTGGCGGTGGTCAGCGCGCGCGACGAACATGGGACGATGGCCTTCCTGGAACGCTTCGACCTGGTGAAATATTTCGACGCCATCGTGACGGGACTCTCCGCCGAACATACCAAACCCTACCCGGACCCCGTGCTGCTGGCCGCTAAAAAGATGGATACGCCGCCCGGGCATTGCCTGATGATCGGCGACACCACCGTGGACATCCGCGCAGGGAAGACCGCCGGCGCGCAGACGGTCGGCGTGCTGTGCGGATTCGGTGAGGAGCCCGAGCTGCGCCGCCTCGGCGCGGACCTAATCCTCGAGCGCACGCCGCTGCTGGCGGATGTGCTATTGGGGAAGTAGCTCAAGCAACTTTTCAGTTCGCTTCCCGCTCCGTGGCTGGGGCGGGAAGTTTTATTTCCGCGTGTGAGCGCGGAAGCGGAGCGCAACGACCTCGCTCCACGTCAGCACGACCAACAGGAAGAGATAGAAGAAGGCGCCCTTGAGCCAGAAGGTGGGGAACGCCAGCGCCACGGTCAACCAGGTGTAGGTGGAGACCTTCCGCCAGCGCGGGTCGAGGCGGAAGGCGTACCCGAGGACAAGCATGGCGGGCAACAAGCTGAGGCCAAGAATTACAAAGGAGGCGTCGTGCAAACGTCCGTGCCAGGTGGCGGGCGTGGAGCGTATCGTCGGGTCGGTGGTGAAGGCCAGGCCCATCAACGCGAGTCCAGCGAGGGCCAGCAGCGCAGAGCCCGCCGTCGAAACGGGAACACGCGGGAGGTCCGTGCGCAGGCCGAAGGCGAAGAGCACCATCATCAGGCCCGCGAGGAGAAAGGTCAGCGTCATCCAGATCCCGTAGGGACCGAGGGCGTTGCCGCTGGGCCAGTCGAAGGTAGAGTCGCGCAGCGAGTCCCAGCCCAGGCCGCGCAGAAAGTCAAATTGCAGCAGGGTCAGCGCCATGAGCATGACCGCGAAGAGGACAGGGCCGATCAAACCGCTAAAGAGGGCCAGGCGTTTCATGGCGCGAATTATACCGGCGAAGGCGTTATAATCCCGAGCATGAAAGCCATTCGCCTGTTTCTGATCGTGTTGACCGTGTGTCTGCTGGCCGTGGAGGCCGCGCAGGCGCAGAGCGGTGCGCCGCTGGTGCTGGTGATGAAGGCTGACGGCGCCATCATGCCGCCCATGCTGGAGTATATCCAGCGCGGCATTCGGACCGCCGAGGGACGCGGGGCCGAGGCCCTGATCATCGAACTGGACACGCCCGGCGGGAGTATCGCCACCATGAAGGAGATCGTGGCGGCCATCCGCGCCAGCAACGTGCCGGTCATCGTGTACGTCTCTCCGCGCGGAGCCTGGGCGGGCAGCGCGGGCGCGATTGTCACCATGTCGGCGCACGCGTCGGCCATGGCGCCCGAGACGTTGATCGGCGCGGCCAGCCCGGTCGGCGGGAGCGGCGAGGACCTGGGCGAGACGATGAAGGCCAAGGAGATGGAAGCGCTGACCAGCCTGGTGCGTTCGCTGACGGCGCGCCGCGGCGAAAAGGTGGTGGCGTTGGCCGAGTCGATGATCACCGAGGCCAAGGCCGTCACCTCGGATGAAGCGCTCGAGGCCGGGCTGATCGACTTCGTGGTCGACAACACCGACGACCTGCTCGAAGCGCTGAACGGCTTTACGGTGCAGATGCCCGACGGTCCGCGCGTGCTGAACACGGGCACCGCGCGCGCCGAGCCGCTGGAGATGAGCCTGATCGAACGGCTGCTGCTCCTGCTGACCGACTCGAACGTGGTCTTCCTGCTGCTATCCATCGGCGTGCAGGCCATCCTGATCGAACTCTCCAGCCCGGGCGGATGGGTGGCGGGTTTCATCGGCGTGGTGTGCCTGTCGCTGGCGGTGTACGGCATGGGTGTGCTGCCTGTCAACTGGTTCGGGCTGATTTTCCTCGCTACTGCCTTTGTATTGTTCGTCCTCGATATCAAGGCGCCCACCCACGGCGCATTGACGGCGGCGGGCGTGGGCTCGTTCATCGTCGGCGCGCTGGTGCTGTTCAACTCGCCGGGCACGCCGCAGTTCCAGCAGGTGTCGGTGCCGCTGGTGGTGGCGGTGGGACTGGGCCTGGGCGCCCTGTTCTTCGTCATCATGCTTATCGCCCTGCGCGCCCAGCACGGACCGATCCGCATGGGGGCAGAGACGCTGGCACACCAGACGGGGACCGTCCGCAGTTGGGCGGGTGAGGCAGGCCAGGTGCAAGTGGAGTCCGAGCTGTGGAGCGCGGAATCCGCCCCGGGGTCCGAACCCATCGGTAAGGGCGACCGCGTCGAGGTCGTCGAAGTCAAAGGTTTGAGATTGATCGTCAAGAAAAAGTAACTTCGTCATTGCTAAAGGAACTTATGCCAGCCACCCCTACCCGAGACCGAGTTAACCCTCAAGTTGAATCCCGTCCGCTGCGGCGCCCTGAGTGGATCAAGGTGCGTGCGCCTTCGGGCGAAGTGTACGAACGCCTGCAAACCCTGATGCGTTCGAAGGAACTGCACACCGTCTGCGAAGAAGCCATGTGCCCGAACATGGGCGAATGCTGGGGCAGCGGCACGGCCACCTTCCTGATGCTGGGCGACGTGTGCACGCGCACCTGCGCCTTCTGCGACATCAAACATGGCAAGCCCGCCCTGCTCGACTGGGGCGAGGCCGAACGCGTGGCGCAGGCCGTCAAGACCATGAACCTGAAGCATGCCGTCATCACCTCCGTCAACCGCGACGAGCGGCGGGACGGCGGCGCGCCAATCTTCGCGATGGTTATCCGTCGCATCCGTGAACTGCTGCCCGGCTGTTCCATCGAAGTGCTGATCCCCGACTTCAAGGGCAGCGTCGAGGCGCTCAAGATCGTGATGGACGCCCGTCCCGAGATCCTCAACCACAACGTGGAGACCGTACCGCGACTGTTCAAGACCGTCCAGCCGCAGGATAACTACGAGTGGGCTGCCGCCACCCTGAGCAACGCCAAGAAGCTCGACCCCGAAGTGCTGACCAAGAGTGGGATCATGGTTGGCCTGGGCGAGACGATGGACGAGGTCAAGGCCGTGATGCGCGACCAGCGCTCCTGGGGCGTGGACATCCTGACCATCGGCCAGTACCTCCAGCCGAGCAAGAA
>CAZGFR010000018.1:16809-42234 GCA_964524485.1 uncultured Anaerolineaceae bacterium
GCTCCTGGGGCGTGGACATCCTGACCATCGGCCAGTACCTCCAGCCGAGCAAGAAACACCTGCCGATGGCGCGCTACTACACCATGGAAGAGTTCGCCGAACTGCGCGACTACGGCAAGGAGATCGGCTTCCAGTGGGTTGAGTCGAATCCGCTGGTGCGGTCATCGTATCACGCTGCGGAGCAGGTCCGCGCGCTGAGTGTGGTGCATCGGAAACTTTATGGAGAAAGTGGAAAATAGAAAAATGAAAGCAACTCCCGTCGACATGAGTTCGGCGGGAGTTTTTTTGTTGTCCAGACGGGCGGAACTGGCATATAATTTCAGCAATGCGAGAGGAGTTTTCCATGACTCATCGCCCGCTTTCCGTGACCGTGACCCTGGCACTGATCCTGCTCGACGCCGCGCTTTGGCTGAGCTTCGGGATCATCGTGGCAACGGGTCTGCATCCTCATCTCATCTCGACCGGGAGTCCCTCATGACCAAACTGAACGTCGGCGACCGCACCTCGCGCACGATGACCATCACAGACGAGACCATCCGCGCCTTCGCGGACCTGACGGGCGACCACAACCCCGTCCACCTGGACGACGCCTACGCGGCGACCACCCGTTTCGGGCGGCGCATTGCTCACGGCATGATCGCGGCAGGGTTGATCTCCGCCACGCTGGCCAACGACCTGCCCGGACCGGGCACCGTCTACCTCGGGCAGACCCTGCAATTCAAAGCGCCCGTCTTCCCCGGCGACACCCTCACCGCCACCGCGGAGGTCAAGTCGGTCCGCGCCGACAAGCCCATCGTGGTGCTCACCACGGTCTGCACCAACCAGGACGGGGTACGCGTCCTCGAAGGCGAAGCCACGGTGCTGGTCAGCCGCTAACGGACAATCAAGACAGTTCGAACGGGTCATCGAGGGTTTTAGGTCCCTCCGTCCAAGTAGGGCGAAAGCGCAGGCCATTCTACATCCACAGAATCAGGAGCAAGACCCTGACAGCATTGAAATGCGCGAGAGGTAAACATGGGTCGCTCAGGCATCGCTAGATACGAAAACCTGGCATCGCGAACGCCCGCCAAGGAGTTGTGGACCTTATTGAAGGTCAGCAGTTCCCTGGCGTCCACCATGGAGTTGAAGGAGGTCCTGCAGATCGCCATCGAGAGCGCCGTCGACCTGCTCGGCCTGGATACCGGCGCGATCTACACCCTCGAAGGCGGGATGCTGTACCTAGGGGCGACCACTCCTTCCCTGCCGCTTCAATTTCCAGACGAACTTCGTCTGGCCTCCCCCGACGATCATCCACACATCAAGGACGTCATTTCCACGAAGGCTCCCTTCTTCCTCACCGATGCGCAAAACGCCGCGCTTTCCCCCGCCGAGAAAACCGTGGTCGACGCCCGCCATCTGGTCTCGATCCTGTATTTTCCATTGTTATTGAAGGAGAATGTGACCGGGGTCTACATGGTCGGAACGACTGGCAATACGCGTCAGTTCACGGATAGCGAGGTCGACCTGTGCCGTATTTTATCCTTCCAGGTATCCCTGGCGGTCGCGAACGCACAACTCTACAAAGAGACCCAACAGGCCCTCGCAGACCTGAGCCAGGCCTACGACGCCACGCTCGAAGGCTGGTCCCGCGTCCTCGACATGCGCGACCACGTCACCGACGCGCACACGCACCGCGTTGTGGACTTGACCATCGCTCTGGCAGGCAGGCTGGGCATCCCTGACGCTGAAATCAGGCACATCCGAAGAGGCGCGCTGCTGCACGACATCGGAAAGATGGGGATCCCGGATTCCATTCTGCAAAAACCGGATGCGCTCACCGCAGAAGAACTGCAGGTCATGCGCACTCACCCGGAAAAAGCCTATCAGATCATCTCGCGGATCAAGTATCTTGCTTCCGCCATGGATATTCCATATTGTCACCATGAAAGATGGGACGGGAGCGGCTATCCCCGCAGGCTCAAGGGCGAAGAGATCCCCGTGGCGGCGCGGCTATTTTCCGTGGTGGATGTTTTCGATGCCCTGACATCTGACCGTCCGTATCGCAAAGCCTGGAAGAAGGAAGAGGCCATGGAGTATATCCAGAGCCAGTCGGGCAGGCAATTTTGGCCGGACGCGGTCACGGCTTTCATCGAAATGATCAGAGAAGAACCGTCGTGAATGGCTGCCAGAGCGATGCCGACTGTCTTATAATCATAATGTAGTCTCCGTTCTGCGTTCGGGAGGTTGTCATGTCATGGCAGGATCAACTCAAAGGGGATTCGCTCTCGTGGCTTCTGGAAAAGGACGCACCCGAGGTCCGATATCTGGCGCTACGCGACCTGCTCGACCGTCCGCCCGAGGACGTTGAGCTGCGCACTGCCCGCAAATCCGCCCACAAAAAAGGGCCCATCACCGAGATTCTGGACAACATGGAGAAAGAGGGATATTGGGTCAAACCCGGGGCGGGCTACAACCCGAAGTATCGCTCGACGGTCTGGTCGATCATCCTGCTGGCGCAATTGGGCGCTTCGATCCACGAGGACAAACGCATTGCTCACGCCTGCGACTATCTCGTGGAGCATGCCCTCCTCCCAGGCGGACAGTTCACGGGCGGCGGCGGACCTTCGGGTACGGTCGATTGCCTGCAAGGCAACCTGGCCTGGTCGCTGCTCGAGCTCGGATATGATGCCAGCTACCTGGAGCCCGCCTTCGAATGGATGGCGCGCACCGTCACAGGCGAAGGCATCGCCCCGATTGAGGAACGCTCGGCGGCGGTGCGCTATTACGCAGGCAAGTGCGGACCGCTGTTTGCTTGTGGGGCCAATAACAAGTTGTCGTGCGCGTGGGGCGGGGTCAAGGTCATGCTGGCGCTGGGCAAGTGGCCCAGGGAACGCCGCACCCCGCTCATCGAGCGGGCCATCCAACAAGGTGTGGATTTCTTCCTCAGCGTCGATCCCGCTGAGGCGGCTTATCCCAACGGATACAGCGCCAAGCCCAGCGGCAACTGGTGGAAGTTTGGCTTCCCCATCTTCTACGTGACCGACCTGCTGCAACTCGTCGAAGCCCTGGCGACCCTTGGCCGCGGGGCAGACCCACGCCTGGCCCACGCCCTGGCGCTCATCCGCGAAAAGCAGAGCGCCGACGGCCGCTGGCCTTTGGAATATGATTACGCAGGCAAGACCTGGGTCGGGTTCGGGGCGAAGAAGCAACCCAGCAAATGGGTCACGCTGCGCGCCTTGCGGGTCTTGAAGGCAGCCAGCGCAAACTGACCAAAACAAAAAAAGAGGTTCTCATGTCTGAAGCTATGAATCGCGACGGTCTGTTGGCCTTGTATGCCTACAATGCCTATGCCAACCGCCTGGTGCTCGACACCGCCGAAAAGCTGACCTCCGACGAGTTCACCCGCAAGAGCAGCCCCAGCCACGACTCGGCGCGCGGCATCCTGGCGCACATGCTGGAGTGTGAAGCGTATTTCCTAAGCCTGTGCCAGGGGCTGCCCATCATGACCGAGGAAGCGGACCTGCCCGACCTGCGCAGCATGCGCGAGGTCTGGAGCAGGCTCGAACAGGTGCAAACGGACTTCATCCGCACGCTGCCAGAAGTGGACCTGACGTGCCCCGCCGAGATGCAGATCCGAGGCCGACAGTTGGTCTTCCCCATCTGGCAGATGCTGACCCAGGCCATGATCCACTCCACGCATCATCGCGGGGAACTATCCATTGTGCTGACCGAGCTGGGCTACCCTCTGCCCACGCTCGACATCATCGGGCACTTCATCCAGCAAAGCGGACAGGAATGGCCCGTTACATGAAGGCCTATCCATGAATGAGCGAATCCTCGCCTGGAATGGCTGCCAGAACGTTCGCGATCTCGGTGGGCTGCGCCGCGCTCCCCAATGCAAAGGTGACACGTCATCTCTTCTGGCGATATTCACTGGTGTGGAAGAAGGCGGCAAGTTATTAATTACAGACTACATACTCTATTCGCAAACAGGTAATTGAATGGACCCCATTAAAAACAGCACAATGATTTTCAAGAATCTTGCCGAAAGCTTTCATGGTCAGAAGATTACCCAACTTTCAGAAATAAAGAGTTTCTTCTCAGATCTGATTACACAAACTAATGGTTGGGTTATTCTGGATTTTCTGGATACAGCAAATTGGGATCAAATTGAGGCTTTTGAATTAAGCGAAGAAGGATTATTAACTTTAATTTGGCATGATTATAGAAATGTCGAAGAATCAGAGATTGATAAAGAAATAAGACAAATGGTTTTCCCGGCCTCACTTTATTCTCTTGGAATTTCAGTCAATTCAATTGTGCCAGTAATCGGCGAAAAATCAGCCATCTTTCTGATAAATGGTTATGCTAAAACTGATAAAGAAATCAATAAACTATATAAGGAAGGCAGCACTGAGTATAAGCTTTATAACAATAGTTTTTTTGAAAGACGTATTGTAAGAAAAATATCCGACCAATGGGAAGTCATTGATTATCATTGCACACCTATCTATTCTCTTGCAATAATCCCAAAGAAGAGTGGTCTTTCCAGCTTCGACTCAAAGCACTTGCTTTACACATACAACATTCAAGACTTATTACATAGATTGGCTCTCGTAATTGAAACTCTTGATAACATTGAAGAAAATACTTATGACCTTATTTGCGAGAAAGTAAATACAGCAAGGCGAATTTTAGAATCAGCGTTAAAGATTGAATGTTGTTATCGTGAAATCGAGATTAAAGAAGATTATTCAAAGCTACTCTTGGGTCCGCTCTTAAATCATGTAAAGGTCTTTAAAGACGAAGAAGTTCAACTATCGTTAGGAAAAATGGCAGAACTTCTAAATGAATTTTCACATGACTCTGGAAAGCCAGTTGATTTGGACAAGGCAAAAATTGCATGTATTCTAGTCATAACATATATCAAGATGTTTCAGCTTGAAATTAAGTAAAGGCTCTTATGCACCCCGAAGTCAAAGCCTTGATCGAGCATTACCACTTCCAGTCCCTGCCTGTGGAAGGGACGTTGTTCATCAGCACCTATCGCTCCGCGCAGGAGGTGGAAGGCGGCGGACCGATCGGCACGGCCATGATCGGCATGTACTGTGACGAGCCGCGCAGCCTGTCGCTGTTCCATCGGCTGACCACGGATGAGGTCTGGCATTTCTACGGCGGCGATCCGTTGCGGCTGATCCTGCTCCGCCCCGACGGCTCCAGCGAAGACGTCATCCTCGGCAGCGACCCAGCGCAGGGACAACTCGTCCAGTTCGTCATCCCTGCGGGTGTGTGGCAGGCGGGTCACATGCAGACGGGTGGGCGTTACTCGCTGTTCGGCTGCACGCTGGCCCCAGGCTTCACCGACTCCATGTTCGAGGGCGGGACACGGGAACATCTGCTCGCGCTGTACCCCGACCGCACCGAAGATATCCACAAATTCGGTTGCGATGTGAATAACACATCCATGCCCGAAGGGTTTGCGACATAAATCGGCAAAAGAAAAACACAAAGGGGAAAGACTTTATTCCTTTGTGACCTTCGTGTCCTTTGTGTTTATAAAAAAGAGACTGGCTTGCGCCAGTCTCTTTTTGCTCACATATCCAGTTTCATGTTCGGCGCACGGTATTTCCTCAGCACGTTCCAACCTACCAGCGCCTTTTCCTTCTCGTCCCATAAGCGGAAGTACAGCGACCTGAGGCTCTTGCGGAAGGTCAGCGGCTCGACCTGGAAGATGGGATTCTCGTTGTGGCACTTCTCCAACTTATAGTTGGGGATCTTCGGGCTGAGGTGATGGATGTGATGGTAGCCGATATTGCCCGTGAACCATTGCAGCACCTTCGGCAGCTTGTAGAACGAACTGCCCGCCATGCCCGCCTTGAAGAAATCCCAGTTCTCGTGGCGCTCCCAATAGGTCGGGTAGAAATTATGCTGGACGTAGAACAGCCACACACCTGCCGAGCAGGCGATCAACAGGATGGGAATCTCCACCAGCAGGAAGGCCGCCCAGCCGACCTTGAGCATCAGCCAGCCAATGACCGCCGCCAGCGCCAGGTTGGTCCAGATCACGCTGTTGCGCTCGCGCTTCCCCACACCCGTGCGCCAGAAACGATGCGTCACAGTGAAAACCAGGAACGACCCGATGGTGAACATCAGCATGGGGCTGCGCATGATGCGGTAGCCAACCTTCTTCCACCAGGGTGCGGACAGGTATTCCTCCACCGTCATGGTGTACACATCGCCCACGCCGCGGCGGTCAAGGTCGCCGGCCGTGGCGTGATGGATGGCATGATCGTGCTTCCACTCGTAGTACGGAGTCCACACCAGCACACCCAGCAGCAGGCCCATGCGGTCGTTGGCCTTCTGCGTTTTGAGGAACGAGCCGTGACAGCAATCGTGGAAGAGGATGAACACGCGCACCATGAAGCCCGCTGCGGGCACGGCCAGCAACAGGGTCAGCCAATAGCCCACTTCCAGCGAGCGGTACATCAGGTACCACATCACCAGGAAGGGGATCACCGAATTCATCACCTGCCAGAGACTGTGCCCGGTATCGGGGAACGAGTATTTTGCCGTGATCCCCTGCCAGCGGAACTTTTCTGTGGACATGGCTGCCTCCTTCTCTATTGTATATCGAATCGCGCCAAAAGTTGGGCAAGCGGCAGGTCGGCCAGCGAGTTCACACGCAGGCTCTCGCCTTCGAAGGCCAGCATGGACGTGATCGGGTTGGGCACGGCCACCACGAAGAGTCCCGCCGCGCGCGCAGCCTTCACGCCGTTGGGCGAGTCCTCGAAGGCCACCGCCTCGTCGGCGCGCACACCCAGCGTCTCCATCGCCTTGAGGAACAGGTCGGGGTGCGGCTTGGTGCGGCCGGCGGGCACATCGTCGGCGCAGATGACGTGGTCAAAGCGGTCGAACAGGCCGAGGCGTGTGAGGTGCGTGTCCACCCAGGCGTGGGGCGAACTCGAAGCGACGGCCAGCCCCATGCGGCGGAGTCGGGCCTCGGTCAGGAGGTCCAGCACCCCGGGCCGCACCGGCTGGGAGCGGATCAACTCATCGCTCGTGGACCTGTGCCTGCCGCGCATCAAAGCGGCGTTGGCCCCGCCCGAGGTCAGTTCCGCCAAATGGACGGCCGCGTCGAAGTGGGACTGGCCCAACCCGCCAATGATGCGGCCCCACTGCTCGATGGGCATCTCCACCCCGTGCTCGCCGTAGATGGCCTGCCAGGCGCGGAACTCGGGCGTTTCCGTGTCGAGGATCAGTCCATCAAAATCGAAGATCAATGCTTTAATCATCCTTGCGTTTTACCTCATAGAGACTGACCAGCCGCGCCATCAGCACGGCCACATACAACACACCCACCGTGGCCTCTATACCCGCCAGCATGCGCGCCCAGGGCGAGGCGGGCACCACGTCGCCGTAGCCCGCCGTACTGAGAGTGATCAGGCTGTAATAGACCAGTTGCTGCCACGAGACGGCCTGTCCGCGCACATTGTCGAGGAAGGCGCCGGGGGAGGCGGTTTCCAACATGCCGTAGATCGGCACGAAGAAGAACGAGAGCAAAAAGTATACCGCACAGGCGGCGTAGATCACGTCAGCAGTGATGACCCGCGCCTGGAAGATGTAACGCATCAACGTCCAGATGATCGTGACATGGAAGACCAGCAGAATGAAATAAGTGGCCTGGACCTTCCAGACGTTGGTTGGGTCGAGCGAGTACAGGATCGCAAGGATCAACCATAGCACGGCCACCCCGCTCGACCAGGCCACGTGGCGCGGACTGTCACTGGTGATGAAAATGCCCACCACGAACAAACTGGCATACAGTATCTGATATACGATCAGTGCGACGACGTTGTTATCGGCGGTGATGGGGTAGATCATGTTGAGCGCCACGATCAGGGCCAGCACGTACACAGCGCGTCCCTTGATGGCGTCCCTGGCGTTGGAAAGGCTCATGGCATCCTCCGTTTCAAAGAGGAGATTCTATCAAAAGAAAAGCCCCCGAAGTTCGGGGGCTCGATTCTCGTTAGGTGGTTCAGAACAGCCTCAGCACTGCGCTGCTGGCCCAGGCGAACAGCGACTGCGGCACGAAGCTGATGACCACGGTCGCCAGGGCGGTCAGGCCCCAGGTGAAGTTCAGCCAGAACTCGCTGCCGGTCTGCGGCTCGCCTTCGCGCATGAACATGTTCACCACCACGCGCAGGTAGTAGTACGCGGAGATGAGCGAGGTCACCACACCCACGATCGCCAGCCAGACGAAGCCGCCGTCGATCACGGCGCGGAAGAGATAGAACTTGCCGACCATGCCGATGGTGGGCGGGAAGCCGATCAGCGAGAGCATGAAGACGGTCATCGCCAGCGCCAGCGGACGGTTCTTCCAGAACAGGCCCGCGTAGTCGCTGATCTCGAGTCCCTTGCCGCCCTGTTTCTCCAGCGCGATGACCACGCCCCACGCGCCGAAGTTGGTCACGGCATAGGCCACGAGGTAGAACAATCCCGCCGCCACCGAGACAGGCATGACCTGCGGGTTGCCGTAGGGCACGAAAGCCATCAGGATGTAGCCCGCGTGCGCGATGCTGGAGTAGGCCAGCAGGCGCTTGATGTTGGTCTGCGAGACGGCGATCAGGTTGCCGACGACCATGGTCAGCGCCGCGAGCGCCGCTAGGATGGGCGTCAGGTCGGCGGTAAGGGTGGGGAAGGCCAGTGCGAAGACGCGCAGCAGCGCGGCGAAGCCCGCGATCTTGGCGCCCGAGGACATGAAGGCCGTCACCGAAGTGGGCGCGCCCTGGTACACATCGGGGGTCCACATGTGGAAGGGCACGGCGGCCACCTTGAAGCCGAATCCCACCAGGAGCAGGGCCGCGCCGATGGTCAGGAGCAGGCCCGAGGTCCCGGCCGAGGCGGCGGTCACGATCCCGCTGTAGGAGGTGCTGCCCGTCGCGCCGAAGATCAGCGCGATACCGTAGACGAGGAACCCGGTCGAGAACGAGCCGAGCAGGAAATACTTGAGGCCTGCTTCTTCGGATTCGATCTGACGCGCATTGAGGGCGGCCAGCACGTAGAGCGGAATGGAGAGCAGTTCGAGGGCGATGAACACCACGATCAGGTCGGAGGCCTGGACCATGAGCATCATGCCGACCACGCTGAAGAGCAGCAGGGTGTAGTACTCGCCGCGCTCCAGGCCCATGCGGCGGACGTAGCCATAGGCCAGGGCCACGCCGAACAGGCCGCTGACCAGCAACAGGGCGGTGAGGAAGGTCGAGAACCCGTCGAGGGTCACCATGCCTTTGAAGCCGGTGCTCGTCCCGCCGGCCTGCAGCAGCGTGATGCCGAGGGACGCCGCCAGGCCAAAGGCGGCCAGCACGGCCGTCCAGCCCTTGCGCTCGCGCGGGATGAAGAGGTCCACCAACAGGAGCACGCAGGCCCAGACCACCAGAACGATGGCGGGCAGGATGGTGGCAAGATCAATGGGGTTGATGTACTGTGACATTAGGCGCTCCAAGAGCGGGCATGGACGTCCATGCTACGGCAGGGGCAGGGCGGCCACGAGGTTGTGAACCGTGGGCGCCATCAGGTCGAAGAAGGGCTTGGGGTACAGGCCGATCCAGAAGATGAAGATAAGCAGCGGCAGGACGGTCAGGATCTCGCGCCAGTTCAGGTCGCGCAGGGCGTGACCGTGATGCTTGACCTCTTCGACGATGGAGCCGGTCGGGCCGAGGAACATCTTCTGGAACATGTACAGGATGTAGACGGCCGCCATGATGACGCCCACCGCCGAGATGCCTGCGTACCACGGACTGCCGATGGCCTGCGAACCGAACGCACCCAGCAGGATGGTGAACTCGCCGACAAAACCATTCAGGCCAGGCAGGCCCATCGAAGAGAGCGAGGCGATCAGCATAATGGTGCCGAAGATCGGGGTGATCTTCCACAGGCCGCCGTAGACTTTGATCTCGCGGATGTGAGTCTGCTCGTAGATCATACCGATCAGGAGGAACAACGCGCCGGTGCTGAGACCGTGGTTGATCATCTGCAGAATGGCGCCTTCGATGCCTTGCTCGTTGAGCGCGAACATGCCCAGCATCACGAAACCGAGGTGGGAAACGGACGAATAAGCCACCAGTTTCTTGACGTCAGACTGGGCGTAGGAGACCGCCGCGCCGTAGATGATGCCGATGGCCGCAAAGAGCGCGATCCACGGGGCCATCTGTACCGCCGCCTGCGGGAAGAGCGGGATGTTGAAGCGCAGGAAACCGTAGGTACCCATCTTCAGCAGCACGCCCGCCAGGATGACGGAGCCAGCCGTGGGCGCTTCCACGTGCGCGTCGGGCAGCCACGAATGCAACGGCCACATCGGCACCTTGATGGCGAAGGCAGCAGTGAAGGCCAGGAAGAGCCAGAATTGCACGCCGTTGGGGATACCGCCCTTGGCGATCATCTCAGGCACAGAGAAGGTCTGCTGATAGATGCCCAGCCACAGGATGGCCAGCAGCATCAGGATGGAACCCGCCATGGTGTACAGGAAGAACTTCACCGCGGCATAGATGCGGCGCGGGCCGCCCCAGATGCCGATCAGGAAGTACATCGGGACCAGGGTGAATTCCCAGAAGATGTAGAACAGGAACAGGTCCTGCGCGAGGAACACGCCCATCATGCCCACTTCGAGCAGCAGGAAGAACATCATGAAGTCCTTCACGCGCTCCTCCACCGCCGTCCAGGTGGACAGGATGGAGATGGGGGTCAGGAAGGCCGTCAACAGGACAAGCAGGATCGAGAGGCCGTCCACGCCCAGGTGGTACTGGATGTTCCAGCCCGCGACGGTGATCCAGTCATAGGCTTTGCCCAACTGCAGGGTCGGGTTCGATGCATTGAACATCGAGAGCACCCACAGCGACAGGCCGAAGGTCACCAACGTGGTGACCAGCGCCGTCCAGCGCAGGAGATTCTTCCGCTCACCGGGGATGAAGGCCAGCGCCAGCACGCCCAGCAGCGGGAAGAAGGTCAGGATGGTAAGAGGTTGTGAAAGAAATTCCATGTCCGTTCCTCGTTTCTACGAGTTATTTCAGAAGCAGATAGCCCAGGATGATGACAACGCCCAGGAAGACCGAGAGCGCGTACGAACGCACAAAGCCGTTCTGGAATTTGCGCGTGGTCCCCGAGAGCCATTGCGTGGCTGTACCCAGCCAATTCGCAAAGCCGTCGATGCCTTTTTGGTCAGCGACCTCGTTGAGGGCGATATTGGAGAACCAGTTATAGGTGCCCGCGATGACCTTCTCATGCACAAAATCGTGCCAGAATTCCCAATCGACCTTATCCGCCAGGAAGCGGGAGATATCCACGTAGCGGTCGACGATGACGAACCAATAGCCCTCGTCCACGAACCATTTGTTTTCCATGCCAGTGAAGGCCAGGCCGAGCGGCTTCTTGAGCGGATCGGGCTGGCCCGCCTTGAGCGGATTACGCCCATAGATCCACCAGGAGATGAAGATGGCCGTAAGGGCCAGGACGGTGGACACACCTGCCACGACCCCATTGAACGGCATGGCTTCCACTTCACCCAGGGTGTGGCCCAGCCAGTGGGTCAGGTTGTGGAAACCTTCGAAGGGCAGGTTGAGCGCGCCGCCCAACACGGAGAGCGCCGCCAACACCATCAGCGGGACGGTCATCACGGCGGGGCTTTCCTCGGCGTGGGCGGCCGCCTCGTGGCGGGCCTCGCCGAAGAAGACCATCCAGATCTGGCGTCCCATGTAGAAGGCGGTCAGGAAGGCCGCGATGGTCAGAATCCAGTACACGCCCGTGTAATGCAGGTTGGCGTCCAGCAGGATCTCATCCTTGGACCAGAACCCTGCAAATGGGAAGATGCCCGCCAGCGCCAGCGTGCCGATCATGTACAGCCAGAAGGTCACGGGCATGGTCTTGCGCAGGCCGCCCATGTTGCGCATGTCGCCCGGGTCGAAGACTTCCTCGTGATGGCCGCCGTGACCGTGTCCGTGCGCGAGGTGGTGATGTCCGCGCTCCAGGCCGAGGATGACGGAACCCGCCGAGAGGAAGAGCAGCGCCTTGAAGAAGGCGTGCGTGATGAGGTGGAACATGCCCGCCACATACGCGCCCATGCCGACCGCCGCCACCATGAAGCCCAACTGGGAAATGGTGGAATAGGCCAGCACTTTCTTGATGTCATATTGGCCGACCGCGATGGTGGCGGCAAAGAGAGCCGTCACCGCGCCGGTCATGGCCACGATGTATTGCGCTTCGGGGACCAGGGTATACAGCGGAGCCGAGCGGGTGATGAGGTACACGCCCGCGGTGACCATCGTCGCGGCATGGATCAGGGCCGAGACGGGGGTCGGGCCCGCCATCGCGTCCGGCAGCCAGACGTAGAGCGGGATCTGCGCCGACTTGCCCGCCACACCGATCAGCATGAAGAGCGTGATCAGGATGATGGTCGTGTGATCCGAGGCGGCCAGTGCGGGTGCGTTGGCAAAGACCTGGTCGAACTGGAAGGAGCCCAACTGCCAGAACATCAGGAAGCCCGCGATCAGGAAACCAAAGTCGCCAACGCGGTTGGCAATGAAGGCCTTCTTGGCCGCGTTGGAGTTGGCCCACGAAGAGCGGCCGAGCGTGTCCATGTCATACCAGAAGCCGATCAGCAGGAAGGAGCACAGGCCCACGCCTTCCCAGCCGACGAAGAGCATCATGTAGGAGTCGCCGCTGACCAGGATCATCATGGCGGCGATGAACAGGTTCAGGAAGACAAAGAAACGTTGGTAGCGCGGGATGTCGTTCTTGAAGCGCACATCCTCGTGCATATAGCCGATGGCGTAGATGTGGATCAGGGTGCCGACGCCCGAGACGACCAGCATCATGGTGGTCGAGAGCGAGTCGAGGCGGAAGGTCCAATCGAGCTTCAGGTCGCCGATGTAGATCCACTGGCCCAGCGTCCAGCGCGCCACTTCACCATGACCGGCAAAGACGGTGTAGGCCAGCAGCACCGAGACAACGAAGGCCGCGCCCGAAGCGGTGGCCGCAATGGCGCCGATGGCTTTCTCGCCCCAGGGCTGCTTCATGAACCAGCCGCCGAAGATGATATTGATCAGTAATCCCAAGACGGGCGCAAAGACCAGCCAGGGAGCCAGGAATGCAAAACCGTGAGTTTCCATGCGTTATCCCTTCAGGCTGTTCATTTCGTCCACGTTGATGCTATGGCGGCTCTTGAAGATCTGCACGATCAGCGCCAGGCCCACGGCCACTTCCGCGGCGGCCACCGTCATCACGAAGAAGACGAAGATCTGACCGTCCAGGCTGCCGTGCATGCTGGCAAAGGCCACGAAGGCCAGGTTGGCGGCGTTCAACATCAACTCGACCGACATGAAGATGATCAGCGGGTTGCGGCGGACCAACACTCCCACCGCGCCGGTGGTGAACAGCACCGCCGAGAGCAGGACGTAATAACTGATGTCGACCATTATTTCTGGCCTCCTTTTTCCTGCTTGGACAACACGATCGCGCCGACCATGGCCACCAGCAGCAGGATGGACGTGACCTCGAAGGGCAGGAGGTATTGGGTGAAGAGCGCCTTGCCGATCTCGCGCAGGGAGTCCACCGTGTTGAGGAAGGCATCCGGGCGGGCGATCACGCCGACGGCGGCGCGGCGGAACAGCAGCAGATACACCGTCTCGGCCACCAGCACGGCGGCCAGACCGAAGGCGGCCCAGCCCTGTCCGCGCAGGACCTTGCTCGGGGCCAGGGCTTCCGCGCCAAGCAGCATGATCACGAACAGGAACAGCACCATGATGGCGCCTGCATACACCGTCACCTGCGAGATGGCGATGAAGGGCGCACCCAACAGCAGGTAAAAGACCGCTATGGCGGCGAAGTTCAGCACCAGGAAGAGGGCCGAGTAGACGGCGTTCTTGCTCAGCAGCATGCCAATGGCCGTGGCCACCGCCACCACAGCCAGGATAAGGAAGAGGATCAGGTCGATGCTCATGGACTAATCCTGTGGGTCTTTCATCTCGGGCACCGAGCGCTGGTATACGCCGGGTTCCACCTTGCGGGGCGTGGTCATGGAGACATCGGGCACGGGTTCGAGCAACATTTCCTTGGGATAGATCGCCTGTCGGCGGTCGGTGAAGGACAGTTCGTAGTTGTCGCCCAGCACGATGGCCTCGGTCGGACAGGCGTCCTCGCAGAAGCCGCAGTAGATGCAGCGCAGCATGTTGATCTCGTAGGTGGAGGCGTACCGCTCACCCGGTGAGAAGCGCTTCTCGTCCGTGTTCTCGGAGGCTTCCACGAAGATCGCATCCGCGGGGCAGGCGGCCGCACACAGCGAACAACCGATGCACTTCTCCAGGCCGTTCTCATAGCGTTTCAACACGTGACGGCCGCGGAAGCGCGGACGGACTTCCCGCTTCTCCTCGGGATATTGCACCGTGACGGGTTTCTCGAACAGCGACGCAAAGGTGCGCGCCAACCCGCGACTCAGTTCCCAGATCGGTTCAACGAATCGCATAACTCTTTCTCCTCAGGGCCTGGTCGATCATGGCGGTCGCGAACAATCCCACGACGATCGAAACCACGGGGACCAGCCAGATGTAACCCGGATTGAACTCCTGCGCCAGTAAAACACCCACCGCCGAGATGAACACCACCGCCAGCGAAAGCGGCAGCAGCACCTTCCAGCCGAAGGACATCAGGCGGTCATAGCGGATGCGCGGCCAGGTGGCGCGGATCCAGATCATGAAGAACAACAGGACGACAACTTTCAGCAGCAGATAGATCGGACCCAGCCACCAGTTCTGGTCCACGCTCAGGAAGGTGCCCTTCAGAAACCAGAACTCGCGGTAGCCGCCGAAGAACAGCGTGGCCGCAATCATGCTGATGGCAATCATCTTCTGGTATTCAGCCATGAAGAACAATGCGAACTTCATGCCCGAGTATTCGGAGTGGTAGCCCGCCGTCAATTCCTGCTCGGCCTCGGGCATGTCGAACGGCGCACGGTTGACCTCGGCCAGCGTCACGATCATGAAGATCAGCGCGCCGACAGGCTGGACCACCGCGAACCACACGCCCTTTTGCGCATCCACGATGTCGTGCAGGTTCATCGAGTTGCCCAGCAGAATGGCGGTCACGAAGCCCAGGCCCAGCGAAAGCTCATACGAGATCATCTGCGCCGAGGAGCGCAGGCCGCCCAGCATGGCGTACTTGTTGTTCGAGGACCAGCCCGCCAGCACGATGCCGTACACTGCGATGGACGCCACCGCCATCAGGAACAACACGCCCACGTTGATGTTCGCCACCGAGAAGACGATCGTCCGCCCGAAGAGCGTGGTGGTCGGCCCGAACGGGATGACCGCCGCAATCACGATGGACGGCACCATGGTGATGACCGGCGCCCAGAAGAAGACCAGCTTGTCCGCCTTGGCGGGAGTCAGCTCTTCCTTGAAGATCAACTTGACCGCGTCCGCCACTGGCTGCAGGAGTCCCTGCCAGCCGGCGCGGTTCGGGCCGATGCGCACCTGGATTCTCGCCAGCGCGCGGCGCTCATACAGCGTCAGGTAGGCGAAGCCCGTCAGCAGGGCGAAGATCACGAACAGCGATTTGATCAGCCATTCAACCCAGATCGTCCAGTCCATATCAACTCACCTTCGCTTCGGCCAGGCCCAGCACCTGCACAGACATGGGCTCGCGCACTGCCAGCCCCATGCTGCGCGGGACCAGCACCACGCCCGCCGAGATGGTATCGTCAATCTTCACAAGCGCTTCCGCGTTCAAGCCGTTGAAAGCCAGCGACACACGTCCGCCCGCTGCCACGCCCAGGCGTTTGGCCGCCTCCGGGTGCAGGCTGATGGTCGGTTCGCCGATGCGCTGCGCCAGCAGTTCCGCCGACGCCACGGTCTGACCGCGGTCGTACAACTTCGTGACGGGGACCGCCAGCAGTTGATCTTCCCTAGGCCGCAGCGCAGATTCGGCGCGGACCTCGGGCAGGCTGACCGTTTCGCCGCGTTCCGCCGCCGTCGAGAGCTGGACTCCCAGACCTTGTTTGTTCTCGTAGGTCGTACCGCCGTAATACAAGTCGCCGCGCCCGACAATGGGCCACTGCGGCTTGACCTCGGCCAGCTTGTTGGTATCCAGGCCCGCAAAATCCTTCACGGTAGCGGCCAGGCGGTCGAACGTCACCATCGCCGAGCCGTTCTCGGTGTTGAGTCCCAGGCGGCGGCCGATCTCGCCCGCGATGGCAAAATCCGCCTTGGTTTCGCCGCGCACGGGGACCGCCGCATAGAAGCGCTGTACACGGCGTTCGCCCGAGGTGAAGGTACCTTCGCGCTCGGTGTAAGCCTGGGCGGGCAGCACCACGTCCGCCATTTGGGTGGTGAGCGTCTCGAGGATGTCCTGCGCCACGATAAAGCGCGCGCCCTTGAGCGCCAGCGCCAGCGCGGGATCGTCGCCCGCGGGGTCCGCGCCGACGATATACACGATCTTGTTCTTGAGCGCGGAGGCCAGGTCCGCTTCGGGGCGGAAGCCCATCTCCCAGGCGCCCTGGTCGTTGGCGCGCTGCCAGACGCCGATCAGGCCGTTATTGGCCTTGCCGACGTGATTGGTATCCTTGAGAAGTTTGGCGCAGGCCGCCGCCAGGTTGGTGGAGCCATTCAGGCCCAGGCCGTCGCTGCCGAAGAAGACGACCGCGTTCTGCGCGTTCGCAAATTCCTGCGCGATCTTGCCATCGCCCTGCAGGTCGGCCACGGTCTTGACCTCGTCGCCGTTGGCATAGCGGATGGCGTACCTGGCGAAACGTTCGAGCTTGGTGTGGCGCGAGTTGGCCACGATCAGGGTCGCGCCGCGGTCGGCAGCCTGTTTGACGCGCAGATACCAGACGGGCGCTTCTTCATATAAGTCCGAGGCCACCACCAGGATCGCGTCACCCTTACCGAGCTTGCCCAGGTCCGTGCCCTGGCTCACGCCGACCTGTGCGGTCAGGTCGCCGCCGCCCATGTCGGTGTAGAGGATCGACTTGCCGCCCAAGCCGTCGGCCAGGGACTTGAGGTTGAACAGGTCTTCGTTGGAGAGGCGGCCCGAAGCCAGCACCACCACGTCCGACTTGGAGGCTTCGAAGGTCCTCGTCACCAAGTCGAAGGCGTCGGTCCACGAGGCTTTCGACTGGCGGATGGTCGGCTTGACCAGGCGCTGGGCGCTCTCCGCATAGTGATACGCGAAGCGGCCCTTGTCGCACATCCAGATCTCGTTGACTTCCTCGTTCTGGCGTGGCATGACGCGCTTGATGACAATCTCGCCGCCCGCCTTGGCTTCGCGGCGGGTGTTGAAGGTGGTGTTGCATCCGACCGGGCATTGCGAGCAGATTGAAGCCGAGGCTTGGAGTTCCCACGGGCGCGCGCCGAAGCGGAAATCTGCGGTGGTCAGCGCGCCGACGGGACAGATGTCGGTGGTGTTGCCCGAGAAGACCGAGTCGAACCCGGGCTCTGAGAGCGAAATGATCTGGGTCGAGCGGCCGCGTTCCTCGAAGCCGAGCACGGCCTCGCCCACGATCTCGTCCTGGAAGCGGATGCAGCGTGCGCACTGGATGCAGCGCTCGCGATCCAGCCAGATCAACTCGCCCAGCGGGACGTGTTTGGCCAGGTGCAGTTTCTCGTCATACAGGAAGCGGCTCTTACCCGGGCCGTGTTCCATGGTCAGGTTCTGGAGCGGGCATTCGCCGCCCTTGTCGCAGATCGGGCAGTCCAGCGGATGCGAGGTCAGCAAAAATTCGAGCGTGCCCTTGCGGCCTTCCTTGGCCTTGTCGGTCTGGGTCAACACGACCATGCCCTCGGAGACGGTGTTGGTGCAGGCCGTCTCGAGCTTGGGCATGAACTGGATCTTGGGCTGGCCGTTCTCCAGAACGATCTGACCCGTGGCGCGGTCCATGACCGGGCGTCCGACCTCGACCAGGCACATGCGGCAGTTGCCGGCCGGTTCCATCTTCGGGTGGTAGCAGAAGACGGGGATGTCGATGCCCGCCATCTTGGCGGCATCCACCACGAGCGTCCCTTCGGGGACCGTGACCTGGACCCCGTCGATTGTGAGTGTTAGCTGTTTCGTCATGCGGACTCCGTTAAGCCTTCACCGCTTTTTGAAAGTCCTGCGGGAAGCGTTCGATGCCGGTCACCACCGCCATGGTGGCGAACTCACCCAGCGCGCACAGGCATTTGCCTTGCATCTGCTTGGCCACGTTGAGCAGCAGGCTCACGTCGTTCTGCGAGCCTTCGCCCGAGTGGATGCGCTCGGTCAGGTGCTGCATCCAGTAATTGCCTTCGCGGCAGGGGGTGCATTTCCCGCACGACTCGTGCTTGAAGAAATGGATGGTTTTGTTGACGACCCAGTCGATGGAGACGGTGTCGTCGATCACGATCACCGAGGCCGAGCCAAGGTCCGCGCCGAGGGTGCGCACGCTGGCATAGTCCATCGGCGTGTCGAGGGCCTTGTCGTCCACCACGATCAACGAGGAGGACGCGCCCGCAGGCATGATGGCCTTGACCGGGCGGTCGTCGAGGATGCCGCCGCCGTAGTTGTAGACCAACTCGCGGAAGGTCGTGCCGAAGGGCAGTTCGTAGTTGCCCGGCTTCTTGACGCGCCCCGAGAGCGAGAATATCTTGACCCCGGCGCTGTCGGGCGTGCCCATCGACTTGTACCAGTCCGCGCCGTTGGCGAGGATGAGCGGCACGTTGGTGAAGGTCTCCACGTTGTTGACAATGGTCGGCTTGCCGTACAGGCCGTAGGCGGGCGGGAACGGCGGGCGGATGCGCGGCTGTCCGCGCTTGCCCTCGATGGATTCGAGCAGGGCCGTTTCCTCGCCGCAGATATAGGCGCCCGCGCCCAGGTGGGTGTAGATCTTCAGGGAATAGTCGCTGCCGAAGAGCTTCTCGCCCAGCAAGCCAGCCTTTTCCATGTCGGCGATCTTCTCGTCGAGGAGGGCGGCCGCCTGCCAGAACTCGCCGCGCAGGTAGATGTAGGCGGCGTTCGCGCCGACGGCGTACGAGGCGATGGCAAGTCCTTCCAGGAACTGGAAGGGATTGCTCTCCATGATCTCGCGGTCCTTGAAGGTGCCCGGCTCGGACTCGTCGGCGTTGGCCACCACATAATGCGGCCAGCTCTTGTTATCGATGAAGGACCACTTCATGCCGGTCGGGAAGCCCGCACCGCCACGTCCGCGCAGGCCCGAGGCCTTGACCACGTCCGTGACTTCGTTGGGCTTCATGGCGGTGACGGCCTTCTTGAAGGCTTCGAAGCCGCCGTTCTTTCGATAGACGTCCAGCTGGTTGAGGTTCGGGATGTCGCGGTGACGCAGGAGGACGTGTGCCATTATTTGACCTCCTTGCCCGCGCTCTTGAGCGCTTCGATCAATTCCATGGTCTTGTCCACGGTCATGTCCTCGTGATACTTGATCCCGTCGGGACCCTGGGTCTGGAACATGGGCGCCTTGTCGCAGGCTGCCAGGCAGGTGACCGCTTCGATCGTCACCAGACCGTCGGGCGTGGTCTCGCCGACCTGGATGCCAAGATTGCCGCACAGGTCCGCGAGGAACTTGTCCGCGCCGCGCAGGGCGCAGGGCAGGTCGGTGCAGACCTGCATGCGATACTTACCCGCCTTGTGGTCGTGATACAGCGAGTAGAAGCCCACGATGGAGGCCACGTCCGTCTCGGTGATGTCGAGCATCTGGGCGATGTCCTTCAACGCATCCTTGGTAACGTAACCTTCTTCACGCTGGGCCAGGTACAACAACGGCATGACCGCCGAGCGCTTATGCTCCGGCGGGTACTTTGCCATGATCTGATTTACTTCATTGGGATATTTTTGCGCCAGACTCATCGGTCAATATCTCCAAGCACAATGTCGGTGGAGGCGAGGATCGCCACCAGGTCCGCCACGAAATGTCCCTTGACCATCTTGGACAGCGGTGACAGGTTATCGAAGGAGGGCGTGCGCATGTGCACGCGGTAGGGTTTGGGGCCGCCGTCGCCTTCGAGGAAGACGCCCAGTTCGCCGCGCGGCGATTCGACCGCGCTGTAGATGGACGCCTTCGGGGCAGGAAAGCCCTCGGTCCACAGCTTGAAGTGGTGGATGAGCGCCTCCATGCTGGTGCCGATCTCCGAGCGGGGCGGCGGGACGAACTTGCGGTTGTCCGAGCGGACGGGGCCAAGCGGCAGTTTGTTGAGCGCCTGCTCGACGATCTTGAGCGACTCGCGCAATTCCTGCACGCGCACCAGATAGCGGGCGTAGGTGTCGCCGGCCGTATGGGTGGGCACGTTGAAGTCGTACTGTTCGTAGCCCATGTACGGACGCGCCTTGCGCAAGTCCCAGTCCACACCCGAGGCGCGCAGCATCGGGCCGGTCACGCTGTGGGAGAGGGCGGTTTCCTTATCCAGTTTGCCGATGCCCAGCATGCGGTCCAGGAAGAGCGGATTGTTGGTCAGCAGGGTCTCGTATTCGTCGATGCGGCGCGGGAAGATCTTGATGAAGTCGCGCACAGCCTTCTCGAATTCGACCGGCACATCGCGCCACACGCCGCCGGGGCGGAAGTAGGTGGTCATCATGCGCTGGCCCGAGACCAGTTCGAAGATGTCGAGGATCTGTTCGCGCTCGCGGAAGCAGTACAGGAACATGGACATGGCCGCCAGGTCCAGGCCCGAGGTGCCCAGCCAGACCAGGTGCGAGGCGATGCGCTGCAGCTCGCTAAGGATGACACGCAGGGCCTGGGCGCGGACCGGCACGTCCAGGTCCACCAGCTTCTCGACCGCCATCACGTAGGCCAGGTTGTTGCCCATCGTGTTCATGTAATCGAGGCGGTCGGTCATCACTTCGGCCTTCTGGTAGGTCTTGGCCTCCATGTTCTTCTCGATGCCGGTGTGCAGGAACCCGATGTCGGGGATGCAGTTGATGACGGTCTCGCCGTCGAGTTCGAGCAGCAGGCGCAGCACCCCGTGCGTGGACGGATGCTGGGGGCCCATGTTCAGCAGCATGGTCTCGCCCGTGAGCGCGCGCTCCGAAACGAGGTGCCGGTATTGGTCGACAGAAACTTCTTGTAACTGGGACATGGCTATTCCTTCGCGTACGGCTTGCGCAGGTCGATCTCTTCGAAGTTGAAGGTGAACTGCGGCTCTTCGTAGCCCAGCGGATAATCCTTGCGCAGCGGGTGGCCCTCGGCGTCTTCGGGCATCAGGATTCGGCGTGGGTCGGGATGGCCCTCGAATTGGATGCCGAACATGTCGAGCAGTTCGCGCTCGCGCCAGTTGGCCGAGTCGAACACGCCCGTAGCGGTCGGGACCGTGGGGTTGTCCCCGTTGACCGGGACGCGCAGCTGGAAGGTGATATTCTGCGCCAGCGAGGACAACTGGTAGATGACGTGAAATCTCGGCGAAGTCTGCGGCCAGTAATCCACGGCCGTCTGCGCCGAGAGCAGTTCGAACTGGTGCTGGTCGCGCAGCAGGGTCAGCGCTTCGACGATCTGCGCGGGCTGGACGAAGTAATGCACCTCGCCACGGAACTCCTCGAACGAGCCGCCGAACTTCGCCTGCAATGCCTTTACGATAGGTTCAAGTTTTGCTTCCATGCTTTCTCCACTCCCTGTGCCTTGCGGTACAGGAGGCCGCCCTACGGCGGCCAGAGCCTTCTTATTTATCCTGGGTCGGCACGAACTTGTCGGCCTTGACCTTTTCGTACAGGGTCATCACCCCGTGGATCAGGGCCTCGGGGCGCGGCGGGCAGCCCGCCACGTACACGTCGACCGGCACCACCTCGTCCACGCCCTGTAAAATGGCGTAGTTGTTGAAAACGCCGCCGCAGGAGGCGCAATCGCCCATGGCGATCACCCACTTGGGCTCGGGCATCTGGTCGTACAGGCGGCGCAACACTGGGGCCATCTTGCGCGAAACGCGCCCGGCCACGATCATCAGGTCCGACTGACGGGGGCTGGCGCGCATCAATTCCATGCCGAAGCGGCTCATGTCATAGTTGGAGGACTGGGCGGACATCATCTCGATGGCGCAACAGGCCAGGCCGAAGAGCATCGGCCACATGGCGTTGGTGCGGCCCCAATTGACGACGTTTTCCAACGTGGTCGTCACCACGCCCATATTGCCGAGTTTTTGTTCTACTCCCATTCAAGAGCTCCTTTCTTCCACGCGTAAAAATAACCGACCAGTAAGATCGTAATGAAAATGACCATTTCCGCCAGGCCGAACCAGGTCAATTGACGGAAGACCACCGCCCACGGCAGGAAGAACACCACTTCGATGTCGAAGAGGATGAACAACACAGCGATTAAATAGAAACGGACGGGCATGCGCCGCGTCCCCTCGCCGTACGGGCTCATGCCTGACTCGTAAGGCATCGACTTTGCTTCAGATTTCTTTTGCGGACCGAAGATCGTCCCCAATCCCACCGCGATCAGCGCCACCGCGGTGGATAGCACCAATAGAACGGCTATGGCAATGTACTCAATCAGCATGGAATCCTCTTTGAACGTGAAAAATACCACGTAGTTCGGTGAAGTATATCATAAAGGTCTTAAACGAGTAAATCAATGTGTCACATTTCACAAAAGTGGACGATGATGGTCATATTGGCAAATAATAGTTTTTTTGGCATGAAAAAGAGGCGGCAATGATTTGACCGCCTCGGTATCAATAACACTTATATCATCCCGATGATGTGGCTGACTTCATCCCAAATAGTCGCGCAACTGGCGGCTGCGCGTCGGGTGCCGCAGCTTGCGCAGCGCCTTGGCCTCGATCTGGCGGATGCGTTCGCGGGTGACGTTGAAGTAACGGCTGACCTCTTCGAGGGTGTGGTCCTTGCCGTCCATCAGGCCGAAGCGCAATTCCAGCACCTGGCGTTCGCGGTCGGAGAGCACCGTCAGCGCGTTCTGCACCTGTTCGCGCAACATCTCGCGGTCGGCGGCGTCCATCGGCTCGAGGGCGTCCTCGTCCTCGATGAAATCGCCCAGGGAGCTGGAGTCCTCGTCGCCGACGGGGCCTTCCAGCGAGACGGGTTCCTCCGCTGAGCGCAGGATGCGGTCCACTTTCTTGGTGGCATATTCCCAGTGATTCTGGATGGCGGACGGGACCGGCGTCCCTTCGGCCTGGGCGCGCACAATGGCCTGGACCTCGGAGGCGGGCAGATAGCCGATTTCGAGGGCCAACTCTTCGTTGGTAGGATCCCGCCCCAAGGTCTGCGTGAGGTGACGCTGGGCGCGCAGGATGCGCGTGATCGATTCGAACAGGTGCACCGGGATGCGGATGGTACGCGCCTGCTCCGCGATGGAGCGGTTGATCGATTGGCGGATCCACCAGGTGGCGTAAGTGCTGAACTTGAATCCGCGCCGCGGATCGAACTTGTGGACGGCGCGCAGCAGCCCCATGTTGCCTTCCTGGATCAGGTCGAGGAAGGAGATGCCGCGCCCGAGGTACCGCTTGGCCACGCTTACCACCAGGCGCAGGTTGGCGCGGATGATGGCATGGTTGGCTTCTTCCGCGCAGGTGAAGATGCGTTCCAGTTGTTCGGCGAGCAGGCCTTCGTCGGGGAGGTTGTTGTAGAGCGTGCGCAGCCCGGGCAGGGAATGCTTCTTCTGGACGTGTTTCAACAGCCAGGCGGCGTACTCCTCGGGCAGCATGTACAGGCTGAGGAACACGCTGTAGGCCTTGCGGACCATGCTGTCCCAGCGCGGGTCGGTACCCCAGCGTTCGTTGTCGAGGTAGGCCCGCAGGTAGGAGGGCGTGGGGTCCTCCCAGGCGCGGTGCAGGTTCTGGGCTTCGGTCAGCAACAGGGACAGGTCGGGCAGGGCGTTCTTCAGGCGAACGGCGTCCTCGTCGAGGCGCGCCCACGAGGTGACCAGTTCGCTCAACACGGCGTGATAGGCGTCGCACAGCGGGCCCGCGTTCTGGCGGTGCGGGCGCTGGATGTAGGTGCGGATCATGCGCTCGGCCTCGATGCGCGTGGCCAGGCGGAACTCGCTATCGGCGTCGAGCAGCTTGACCTGGCCGATCTCGCGCAGGTACAGACGCACCGGGTCCTCGGCCATCTCGGCGGCCAGCTCGGGGGTGCGCGGCAGGTCGAGCAGGTCGTCTTCGGCCAGTTCCTCCTGCTGGGCCAGGCTGCTCTCATCCGGCTCGACGGCGTCCTCCACTTCTAGATCGAAGCCGTTGTCCGACTCGATCTCCTCGCCCGGCAGGACCTCGTCCTCCAGCGGGCGTTCGCGAACGGCCTTCTTCTCTTTTTCGGGTCGGGGGGCTTTTTGGGGGGTCGGCTTGCGTTTTGCGGGCATGGACACCTTCGATGAATGAGTTCAAACGAAACGGGTGGCTTCCATCCAACGGCAATGCTATTTTCGGGTGTTGATCGACTTGAGCGCGCGGTCGAGGTTGTTGCGCAGGCGGCTGTATTGCAGGGCCTGTTCCTGATAGTTCTTCACGCGCAGGTCGCCTTCCTGCTGGGCGTCTTCCATGATGAAGCGCAACTGGTTGAAGTTGGCCTCCACGATCAGGCGGCGCATCTTGATGACGCTGCGGAACAGCTCTTCGAGCAGGCGGTCATCCACGGGGTCGAGTTTCTCGGTCTGGGTGAGCAGGTCCTTCGCCAGCCCCAGCAGGTCTTCAGGGACGCGGGCTGCCACGTAGGCATGATGGTCGGCCTCCACCTGTTCGAGCGACCGGCGGACCACGCGGAAGAATAATTGATGGTCAGTATACTCGAAATCCTCGGGCGAGAGGGCGGCCAGCCCCGACTCCTCCAACAGGCGGTCGAGGCGATAACACAACTCGGGTTTGCGAAATAGAACACCCAAGGCATACGATTCGATTTTCTGACTTGGGCGGACGGTCTCCGCGACGGGCGTTTCCGCCGCTGCCCTGCCTCCCGCGGTGCGCGGCTTGCGCCGCACCAGGGCGGGACCCTGGGCCTGGTCGCCGGTCAAGGTGCGCTCGTCCACCCGCAGGCGGCGCGCCAGCATCTGACGGTAGGTGTCGCGCTCGATGGCGCTGGGCAGGTCTGCGATCAGCGGCAGCACCTGCTGCGCCACCTGGTTCTTGACCTTGGGGTCGTTCACGTCGCGGTCGGCCACCAGCGTATCGAGCACATGCTCCACGATGGGCTTGGCCTTCTCGATCAGGCGCTTCCATTCTTCTTTGTCACGGGCCACGAGTTCATCGGGATCGAGTCCGTCGGGCATGGACGCCACGCGCAGGTCGGCTTGCAGACGGGCTTCGTTGCGCAACAGTCCGCGCGCGTCGAAACCCAGTTCGCCCTCGCGGTCCATGGCAGCGCGGGCCGCATCCAGCCCGCGCAGGACGGCTTTCTGTCCCGCCGCGTCCGGGTCGAGCGCCAGCACAATGCGGCGCGTGAACTTCTTGAGCAGGCGCAGCTGCTCCTCGGTCAGCGCGGTGCCCATCGGCGAGACCA
>CAZGFR010000018.1:42334-45108 GCA_964524485.1 uncultured Anaerolineaceae bacterium
TTCTTGAGCAGGCGCAGCTGCTCCTCGGTCAGCGCGGTGCCCATCGGCGAGACCACGTTCTCGTAGCCCGCCTGGTGCAGGGCGATGACGTCCAGGTACCCTTCGACGATCACCGCCTGGTCCGCCGCGCGGATGGGCTTGCGGGCGCGGTCGAGGCCGTAGAGCAAATGTCCCTTGGTGAAGATGGGCGTCTCGGGTGAGTTGAGGAACTTGGGGATATCGTTCGGGTCCACGATGCGCGCGCCGAAGCCCGCCATGCGTCCGTTCTCGTCGCGGATGGGGATCATGATGCGGTGGCGGAAGCGGTCATAGACACGGTTTTCGCCCTTTGCGTCCGGGTCGCGCACGGTCAGCAGGCCCGCGTCGATCAGGTCCTGCTGCAGGTAGCCCTTGGCGGTGAAATGCTTGAGGGCCATATCCCAGCCGCTCGGGGCATAGCCCAGGCCAAAGGTCTCGATGGTGGCATCGGTCAGCTTGCGCTTCTCGCGCAGGTAGGACAGCACGTCCTGGTTCTGGAAGAGGTGGGAGCGGTAGAAGACCAGCGCGTCCTCGAGCAGTTTACGCAGGTGCTCGTGCGCTTCCTTGACCTGCGGCGTCTCGCGCTGGAATTCCTGGATCTGCACGCCCGCGCGCTGGGCCAGTTTCTGCAACGCCTCGCGGAAGTCGATGCCCTCGCGCTTCATCACGAACTTGAAGATGTCGCCGCCCTCGTTGCATTGACCGAAGCAGCGCCACGTGCCCGACTCGGGCCAGACCACGAAGGCGGGCGTATGTTTGTTGTCGTGGAAGGGGCAGAATCCCGTATAGTTGCGCCCCGCCTTGCGCAACTTCACCCCCGCCTCGGAGACGAGGTCAACGATATCGATTTTGGCTTTGATCTCGTCGGTGGTGGACATGCAGGAGCATTATAGCGTGGAAATCAGGTTTAACACGAGAGGGCAGGTCTCGGCGTTTCACACCCCCAAAAATCTGCTGGTTAGGGCGCGGCGGTGGGGATCAAGTCCAGGAGCGCGCGCGTTTGCATGGTGAGGCTGGAGATATCCATCTGGCCGACGGCGAAGTGGGTGATGCGCCCGCCCTGGTCGATGAAATAGGTGACGGGAATGACCCTGCCCTTGTACAGGCGGAAGGCGGTCAGGGCCCAGTCGTCGAGGATCGAGAACTGAATCTCGTGCTTCTTGCGGAAGGAGCGGCCGATATCAACATTCTCGTCCACATCCACCGCCAGGATGATCAGCCCCGTATCCTTGTAGGCGTCGTGCAGGTCGGTCAGCGACTCGATCTGGGCGCGGCAATACGGGCACCAGGTGGCCCAGAAGAACAGCACCACGGGCTGGCCGCGGTAATTGCTCAGGCTGACCTTCCTGCCGTCCACGTCCCAGAGCGTGAAATCGGGGGCCAGGTTTCCCACCATCAGCCCTTCCTGATCCCCTTGCTGGGTGCCGATGGGCGAAACGGAGGATGGGGTCAGGCCGGGGATGGGGGTGAAGGTGGGGCGCGGGGTGATCGTGGGAGGCGGGGTCCAGGTGGGCTCCAGGGTGCGGGTGGGCACGTTGAGCGCGGGCGGAGGCGTATCCACCGCCACGGGCTGGAAGGAGCGCCAGACCAGCACGCCGCCGATGCAGGCCACCATCAGGCACACCAGCAGCAGTCCGCCCATCACGGGCAGGAACCAGGCGGGCGTCTTTTGCGCGGGGCGACGGGGAGCAGGCTGGGTCGGCTGGGGCTGGGACGGGGTCTCGGCGGACTGGGCGGGCGCGGACGGGGCCTGGGGTTCCTCGTCGAGGTAGGACGACGACCAGGGCGTGGAGGTGTCCCAGCGGTAGACGGGTTCCGCCTCCTCTTCCTCCTCTTCGGCCAGGAAGGTCGAGGACGGAGCGGCGGGCTCTGTTTCGATGTCGAAGGGCTCATCCTCGAAGTCTTCGCGGCTGAAGCCCGGCTCGGGCATGAAGGGCGGCACCGTGGGCGGACGCGGCTCGAGCATGCGCTCCAGTTTTTCGAGACGGGCGCGCGCGGGACCGTAATTCGGGTCGATGACCAGCACGCGCTCCATGCAGTCGATCTGCTGGCGCAGGTCGGTGACAGCCAAGCTGAGCAGCCACCAGCAGCGGGCCGAGTTGGGATGTCCCTGCAGGTATTCGGCCAGCAGGGGCAGCGCCGCCTGCCTCTTGCCCGCCCGCAAGAGTTCTTCAGCCTGTTCCAGCAGGGACATGCCCGAGTCGTTCACGCTTGCCATTCCTTATGTCTGTCCAGCGACATACTTCCATTATAGACTTGAAAAATCGCCCATGACAGGTGACATTCATCACCAGATGCAAAACGGGACGGATTTTCTCCGTCCCGTTCGTGTTCTAGAAGCCTTCGAGCTTGCTCAGGTCGGCCAGGCCGTTGGACAAATTGGCGATTTGTCCAACCAGGGCAAGACGATTGTTCTTCACCATCTCGTCCTCGGCCATCACCAGCACCTTGTCGAAGAAGGCGTTGATGGCGGGGATCAGCGCCACGACGGCCGTGAGGAACTCATCGACCGTGGACGGTTGGCCGTGGACCGAAGACTGGATCGCCTTCGACAGGGCCTTTTCCTCCACCTCGACCAATTTGCTCTCATCCACCGTCTGCGGTCCACCGTCCACGGTCTGTGAACGCAGGATGCGCACACAGCGCGCGAAGCCCGGCAGGATGCCCGACCAATCTTCGCGGGAGACCCAGGCCGAAAGCTGCTTCACGGCGCGGGCCGCGGCGGCCGGGTTGGCGGATTGCGCCGCCAGCACGGC
>CAZGFR010000019.1:0-7972 GCA_964524485.1 uncultured Anaerolineaceae bacterium
GCGTTGGAATTGCGCGATTATAGTCTATAGATCAGATCTCGGAGGTCTGAGTTATACAGTTTCCACCAAAGAGCCCTGTGGAAAGACCTCCGAAGTCTTTGTTGGCGCAAATGGTAAAATCCCTGCCATGAAAACGACCGAACGGACTCTGACGCGCGACCAGTGGGTGACCCTCATCCTCGGCCTGACCCTGTTCTTTGGGCTGATCATCCGCCTGTTTCCTGGACTTCAGGCCCGTTTCCCGCTAAACGACGGCGGCATGTTCCTGAGCATGATCCGCGACCTGCGGGCGAACGGTTTCCTGCTGCCCCAATTCACCTCCTACAACTTCGCGGACATCCCCTATGCCTACCCGCCCTTCGGTTTTTACGTCGCGGCTGTGTTGAGCCTGCTGGGCCTCCCCGACCTGGAGATTCTGCGCTGGCTGCCTGCATTGGTCAACTTTGCCTCGATCCCCGCCTTTTACCTGTTGGCGAACGCCCTGCTCAAGGACCGTCCGCGCGCGGCGGTGGCCGCCATGATCTTCGCCATGGTGCCGAGCAGTTACGGCTGGCAGATCATGGGCGGCGGGCTGACTCGTTCGCTCGGGCTCCTGTTCATCGTCCTGACGTTGTATGCCGTGCATCGCATGTTCGAGCGCGGCGCGTGGACGTTCACCCTGTTGTCGATTCTGTTCGGCGCGCTGGCCGTGCTCAGCCACCCTGAGGCGGGGCTGGCGACCGCGTCCGCGTGTGCGCTTTTCTGGCTGGCCATCGGTCGGACGTGGCGCGGCACGGGACAGGCTGTCCTCGTCGTCCTGGGTGTCGCCGCGCTGACGGCTCCCTGGTGGGGGAGCGTGCTCGCCATGCACGGGACTGCGCCGTTCCTGTCCGTGCTGCATAGCGGAGCCTACACCCCCAATCCGATCCTGGGCATGCTCGAAGAGTTGACCTCGCTCGACATCTGGCTGATCCCCTTCCGCATTCTGTTTGTGTTGGGCCTGGGTTGGGCGCTCTGGCAGAAGAAATTCTTCGTCCCGATCTGGTTCCTGTTGCCATATCTCGTCGAGCCGCGCAGCGCGGCCGCCTTTGCCTACCTGCCTGCCTGCATTTTGGCGGCCTGGTTCTTCACGGACGCGCTGCTCGCTTTCCGCGGTTGGCTCCGCAAGCGGAAAGGCCAGGCCGTCCCCGCTTTCGATTTCACTCAGAGTCAGCGCTTCGGCATGGGGCTGTTCGGCCTGCTGCTCTTCTGGACGCTCTTCAGCGTCTTCTACGATTTTGCCCTGATCAACACCTCGCTCGTCCCGCCCGCGCCGCAGGCCTTGATGGACTGGGTCCGCGTGAATACGCCCGAGGGCAGCCGTTTCGTCCTCGTGACGGGTGAGCCTGTTATGACCGACCCGCTGCAGGAGTGGTTCCCCGCCTTGGCTGAGCGCAGAAGCCAGACCACCCTGCAAGGCTTCGAGTGGACCCTAAATGGACAGTTCTTCCCGCGCCTGGGTCAATTGCTCAAGGTGCAAGACTGTCCCTCCGTGGCCTGCGTGGACGAATGGTCCCGCTTGACCGATTTACCCTACGACTATCTGTTGGTGAAGCTGAACCAGGAGACTCGCCCGCTCTGGGACTCGCTGGAGCCAGGGGGGTGTAAGATTGTCTACATGGAAACAGAATATGCTGTTTGTGCCAGATAGAAAAATCCGCCTCATTATCGAGGCGGATTTTTTTGAAGTTGATGGGGAATTTACGGCACCATGCCCAGCATGCGCGGGAACCAATACCACAGGATATCGGCGGCGGGTTTGCCATGCACCGAGGCGGACTTGTCGCGCAGGGCCACGGGCGGATAGTATCCGCGGCTGACCACGCCGCTGACCCATGGCCGTCCGTTGACGGCGGTGAGGATGGCCTCGTACAGGTCCGCCTGCGCTTGCAGGTCCAGCACCACGGCGGGGAGGTCGGCCTTGGGACGGTTGAGCGCGGTCCAGTCGAGGCAGGCGCCTGCGCCGTTGGGGATGCAGCCCGTGGACGCGCCTGCCGCGGACGGGTAGGCGATGGCCAGGATGATGGGCTTGCTGATCAGCGCGGGCAGGGCGGCCACCTCGTTATCGAGGATGCGGCCCGCCTCGTTGACCATGTCCGCCTTGGAGGCGTTGACCTGTCCCGAGAGCGCCGCCGACCATAGCAGGTAGATTCCATCCGTGTCTTGCAGGAAAGTCAGCGGGGTCTGGAAATTGGATTCGGTGAAGGGTAGGGCCCACAGGACCTTGCCGCTAAAGTGGGCGCGGACCTCGACGATGACGGCCTTCCAGCGCGCGTCCAGGTCGGCGGGGGCGCCCGAGGGGGAGCCATCGGGCAGGGTGCCGTTCGGCATGGCGGGCATGAGCCAGTCGCCGCCGAGGATGAGCGTCTGCGCGCCGGTCTGGGTGGCCAGGTCAGCGTAGTGGACGGCGAAGGCGCGGTAGGTGTCGAACCAGGTTTGCCACCAGGCGGCGTCGCGCGGTGCAGACTTCCAGAAGTCAGCGGCCGTGCCGTTGAAGTGCGGGGCGGGGAAGAGGGCCACGTTCAAGCCGAGGGCGCGGGCCTGATTGACGGTGGTGGCCGAATCCACCCAGAGCGGATCCTGCCCGGGCACGGGACCAAACGTCAGCGGGCGGACCGTTTTGTAGGTCCAGGTGGGGGTGATCACGACCTGGTTGGCGCCCAGCGCCTGGATGTTGGCCAGGGCCTGGGGCATGTAGTACGACCAGTTCGGGCGGTAATCCGCCTGGAGTTCGATGCCCGCCGTGAAGCCCTGCCGCGGGGTGATGGCCGCGCCCACCAGGGTGGTCGGCTCGGGGTTTTCGTACCACTGCCAGGCGGTGACCACATCCTTCAAGTCCTGCGAGGACAGGCTGGTGACGGCCCCGCGCCCCGGCGCGCTGTTGCCCGCCGTGGAGGCGTCGTCGGCGCTGCCGCACTGGCCGTCGCGGCAGTAGCGGTAACTGAACGAGCCCAGCATGTTGAGCGGACCGTACAGTTTGTAACTCCACTGGTTGTTGCCCATCGGCCACATCGGCAGGGGCTCGGTCCAGGTGTAGGGGTTGATCTGGAAGTAGATGATGTCACCCGCGGGCGTGCTGGCAGGGACGCTGACCTCGAACAGGATCGGCGCGGAGTTGCCCGCCTGCCAGGTGGGGACCTGGTCCTGGAAGGTCGTGTCCTGGGCGGGGACGATGAATTCGCGCAGGAGGAATTCGCCCTGTGCGCCGTGTTCGGCGTTCCAGAAGCCGTCGCCGAGGGTGTACTTGTACTGGATGTATGCGCCGACGGGCAGGTTGAGCGTGGCGGAGTAGCGGCCGTCCGCGCCGTAGCTGAGCAGGGGCTGGCGGTCGGCGCTGACGCTCATGCCGCCCTGCAAGTCGGAGAAGGTGTTGCCGAGTTGCAGCAGGTTGCCCGCCAGGCGCACGGGCACGCCCGGGTCGGTGGCGGGCGGCGGCGGCACGCTGACGGTGAAGGTGACATTGACGGTGGGGGCGGGACGCAGGCGCAGTTCCACGCTGGTGGTCTGGTTGGCGCCCACCGTCGCGCCCTGCTGGAAGGTCTGGTACATGCCGTCCATGGCGTAGGCGATCAGGTTTTGGGTGCCCGTGGGCAGGCCTTCGAGGTCGAAACGGCCTGCCGAGTCGGTCAGGTATTGGACTCCGCCCGCGCTGATCAGCAGGTTGGGGATGGGCGCGCCCGTGTCGGCGTTGAGGGCGCGTCCCTGGATGCTGCCCAGGTCGCGGGCGTAAGCCTTGTCGGACCAGTCGGCGACGATGTCGTGCACCTCACCCGGGCCCGCGACGTAATACAGCCGATAGCGGATGGCCGTCTCGAGGCTGGTATCTTCCACCACGGCCACCGAGGCGCGGCGCTCGTAACGGTATTTGACGATGCCGTTCATCGTCAGCGGCAGGACGGCGGAATAGGTCAGCCCGTCGATGGGTTGCATGGGATAGGCGGTGGCGTTGTAAGGCAGGCCCGTGACCTCGTCGAGCAGGGAGAGCACCAGGGTTTCCCCGGGCGCGAGCGGTTCTGGCAGGGTGGCGGTGAAGGTGGTCTGGGCCTTGGGAAGGGGGGTGGGAGTCTGCCCGTTGACCACAGGGACCGACGGAGTCTCGCGCCCGTAGAGGGACAACGAACAGCCCTGCAACAGCAGGGCCATTGCGCTCAATGCGAGCGCCAGGGAGCGGAACGCTTTGCTCATTCTCTCTCCTCGATCTCAAGATCGGGTTCAGGCTGCCTGCGCCCGGCTGCGGCGATGTAACTCAACCCGATGCTGACGAAGTACAACAGGGTCAGCGGACCCATCACCAGGCTCATGTTGATCGGGTCCACGGTGGGGGTGATGGCCGCCGCCAGCACGGCGATGATGACGACCGCCAGCCGCCACTGCTGGGCCAGGAACTTGGGCTTGACGAACCCAATGGCCGTCAGCACGTAGATGACCAGCGGGAACTCGAACGAGATGCCCATCCAGAAGATCAGCCCGTTGACGAAGTCGAAATATTCCTTGGCGGTCCACTTCTGGGCGATGGCAGTGAAGCCGCCCAACAGGTTCAACGCGGGGGGAATCAGGATGACGTAGGCGAAGACCATGCCTGCCACGTACAGCAGCGTGGCGAACGGGATGGCCAGCAGGCCAAACTTCCGCTCGCGCGGACGCAGGCCCGGGGCGGCGAACCACCACATTTCGAAGATGATATATGGGAAGGCCACGGTAATGCCGAGGCTGAGCGCGATCTTCATGTACGCACCCACCTCCTCGGTCACCTGGATGGCCTGCAGGTTGGCCAGTCCGCCGATGGGGGCCGCTAAAAACTCCATGACAGGCACGGTGTAGACGAAGGTAATGCCCACGGCGATCACCACCGCCAGCACCGCGCGCAGGAGATGTTTGCGGAACGAGTCGATCTCCGACCACAGGAACTCGCGCATGGCCTTGTCGGTGACCAGGCCCGTCACCACGTCCCCGAGCGGGTGCTCCTCGGGTTCGGTGTTCAGGAAGCGCGCGAAACGCGCGATCTGCCGAAATGGGAAGGCGAGGATGGTGAAGATCAACCAAAAGGGGAAACTGATGACCCGCCACAGGCCGCGAAGGAAACTACGCATCGGGCTTTTCCTCGCTGGGCGGAGTGGGCGGATTCGCCCCCGGGGCTGGTTCCGCTTTGGGAGCGGGAGCCTGCCCAGGGTCCGCAGGGACGGGGGGCCTTGTCCCGATGGTGTACGACTTGGAGCCCGCGGGTTTCATCGCCTCGCGTAATTCTTTTTCCTCTTTACCCATGTCCAGGTTGGCATCACGCATGAGTGTGGTTGGCAGGTTGCGGATCTCGCGCGAGGTGGTCTGGAAGATCTTCCAGCCATCCGAGTGGACGAGGTTATTCAGCCACTTGCCGATGGTCTTGCCCGCCTTCTGCATGTCCTTGGGACCGAGCACGAGCAGGGCGATGATGACGATAAAGATGAGTTCTTGGGGGCCAATGCCGAGGATTTCCATGTCAGGACTCGGAGGTCTGTTTGAGCTGCTGGATCAATTCATACTGATGCTCGGCCAGCGATCCCAGCACGCCGTTAACGAAACGCGCCGTGGAATCGGAGCCGAACATCTTGGCCAGTTCGACCGCCTCGTTGATGGCCACCTTGACGGGCGTCTCGCGCTGGACGGCAAACTCCCAGCAGGCGATGCGCAGGATGTTACGGTCGATGGCCGCGATCTGGTCGAACGGCCATTCGGGAGCGTATTTTTCGATGGCGTGGTCGAGGGGATGGGTGAGGGGCAGGACGCCGAAGATGATCTGGCGGGCAAACTCGGCCAGCTCATCGGTCAGCGGGGTATCCTCCAGCCGCAGTTTGTACACGTCGGCGGCGGAGTGCTGGGTCAGATCAACTTCGTAAAGTACTTGCAGGGCAAGGCTGCGTGCCCTGGTGCGGGACTTCATACAGTTAGGCCTCGGGAACTTCCTCGTACTCGATATCTTCGATGTGAATGTCCACGTGGCCCACTTCCATGCCGACCATTTCCTGGACGGCGCGCGCCACCTGGTGTTGCACGTTGCGGCTGACCTCGCGGATGTTGACATCCTGCTTGAGCACGAGGAACAGGTCCGCATAGACGGTGTTGTTCTCCACTTCGATCCGCACGCCGTCGTTCGCGCCGCGGCGCAGCAGACGGTTGACTCCGCCCGGGATGGGCGCCATGCGGCTGACGCCTGGCACACCCAGCGCGGCGAAGCGCGCGATGGTGGTCAGCACATCGGGGGAAACAGTGGTCTTGCCGGGGGTTTCGTTATATTCTGACATGATTTCTCCTTACATCATAGCCATGCCGCCGTCCACGCCCAGCACCTGGCCGGTGATGAAGGCAGCCTGGTCGGAGGCGAGAAAGGCGACGGCATAGGCGATCTCTTCGGGGGTTCCCTTGCGCCCCAACGGGACCAGCTTGAGGGCGGTTTCGAGCGTCTCGGGCGACATCGCGTCCAGGATCTCGGTATCCACGAAGCCGGGCGCCACGGCGTTGACGGTCACATTGCGGGCGGCCACTTCGCGCGCCAGGGCCTTGGTGAAACCGATCTGCCCCGCTTTCGAGGCGGAATAGTTCGTCTGGCCGGGGTTGCCCATCTGGCCCGCCACCGAGGCTACGCTGATGATGCGCCCGTAGCGCTTGCGCATCATGTGCTTGACGGCGGCTTTGGAGCAGTTGAAGGTGCTCTTCAGGTTGGTGTCGATGACGGCGTCCCAGTCGGCTTCGGGCATCATCATGATCAACTGGTCGCGGGTGATGCCCGCATTGTTGACCAGGATGCTCAGGTCGCCGAAGGTATCGACGGCGAACTTGACCAGTGCCTCGGCCTGCTTGAAATCGGATACGTCGGCCTGGAAGGCGGCGGCCTTCCCGCCTGCGTCCTGGATCTGCTTCACGACTTGTTCGGCGGCCTCAGGCGACTTGTTGTAATTGACGACCACCGCCGCGCCGCGCGCCGCCAGTTCGAGGGCGATGGCGCGCCCAATTCCGCGCGACCCGCCCGTGACGAGCGCCACGCGGTTCTCCAAAGATAAAGTTGAACTCATCCTCTGCTCCTCGGGTGAAATTATACTTCATGAACCGAACGATACAACCCGTCAGGCCGCCTTCGGTTTCAGCCCGAAGGCCAGGAACAGCGCGCCGCCGAGCACGATCACGCCCACCCAGGTGAACACGTCCTGCCAAAATTGCATCGGGAACAGGCGGATGAGCGTGTCGGAGAACTCGAACAGCCACGTATCCCCCTTGAAGAACAGGCTGTGAAAGAAGGCGAAGAACTGCCAGAAGGCGACGGCAGCGAAGCCGCCGAATCCCGCCGCCAGGATGATCATCAGCCAGCCGCCGCGCCGCAGCCCCTGGACGTAGGCCTGACTCCAGTTCCCGCGCCAGGCCCACAGCCCGAGCAGGGCCAGCACAACCAGCGAGACAGTCCAGGCGCGCAGCCCGCCCTGCGTCACCTGCTTGACGTCGTGCATGTGGCTGAGCTCGCGCTCGTTGTAGAGCGGCGTGCCGTCGTCGAATTTCAGGTCGCCCAGGTAGGAAATGTCCGCGTTATTGGTGAGATAGTTCAACGCGTAGGGCGCCCAGCGCAGACGGTCCGCCTTGGTGAATCCGTAATCGTCCGCGGGGAAGTAGGGCATGTTGTACTCGACGGTCAGGAACCACGGCGCGAGCATGATGCGCAGGGCCAGCCCGATCAGAAAGAGCGGGGTGAGCAGGGTGACGAGCCAGGAAAGGATGGTCGAATAATTGAATTTCATGATCGCTCCAAATAATATCGCTGCAAGGAGGATGTTCTTTCTGACGAAGCAGCCTCCCAATATTAGGAGATTGCTTCGTCGCTACGCTCCTCGCAATGACATAGGTTACTGTAAAATCTTCACCCCATCGCCCACCACAAAGCGGATGACCATGTCGTTGACGATCCATTCGATGGGGGCCAGGTCGTCGGTGA
>CAZGFR010000019.1:8072-12150 GCA_964524485.1 uncultured Anaerolineaceae bacterium
AAGCGGATGACCATGTCGTTGACGATCCATTCGATGGGGGCCAGGTCGTCGGTGAAGACGGTGGTGGTCTCATAGCCAGGCTTCAAGTTGGCGAAAGTGGTCTGCATGGCCGAGAGCAGCAGCGGATGAGTGTTCGGGTCCTGGGCCAACGCCACGAGATTGGCGGCGAAGTCCTCGGGGCGGGTGGGCTGCTTGGTGGCAAAGATCATCGTGTTGAGCGTGCCAGGGATGTCCATGATGTGCACCGAGGGGAAGACGGTTGCCATGGTAGTGGCCAACCCGTTGATCAGGCGACGGTCGCCAGGGACGCTGGCCGAGTTGATGGTCAGCACCCCGTCGTCGGTCAGGTGCGCCGCGCAGATGGCGAAGAACTCATGGGTGGTCATGTGCGGCGGGATGTAAGGCGGGCGGTACGCGTCCACGGCGATGATGTCGTATTTGTATTCGCTTTGTTCCAGGCCCAGGCGTCCATCCTCGACATGCACCGTCAGGTTGGGCATGTCCATGTGGAAGTACTCGCGGCCCACCTCTACGATCTTCGGGTCGATCTCAAAGCCGTCAATCGGGATGCCGTTATAGACGGCTGTTGCCTGACGCGCCGCCGTGCCCGCGGCCAGTCCCACGATGGCCATGCGGTGGATGTCCGCGGGGCGTTTGCCCGCGTTGAAATACGGCCCGACCAGGAACTGCTCCCACGGTCCGCCATAGTTCAACGTGTCGGCGCGGTACATCGAGTGGATGCCCTGTCCTTCGTTCAGGCGCAGCACGGTAAACCCGTTAATCTCCTGCACCTGAATGTAGTTGTAGGCCGATTCGGCCTCGTAGACCTGTCCCGCGTTGGACTTGATGGCTTGGTTGGCCGAGAGCAGCGCGGCAATCGCCAGCACCACAGGCATCCACAGGTGGACCAACATGTCGCGGCGGCTGGCGAACCATCCCAGCCCGGCCAACGCCACAAAGAGCAGGAACAGGCTGAAGAGCAGGAAGGTGTTCTTCGTCCCGATGGCAGGGATGGTCACCAGCGCGGGGATGAAGGTCCCGATGAACGAGCCGAGGGTCGAGATGGCGTAGATCGTGCCAGACATCTTGCCCGCTGTGGCGGTGTCTTCCATGCTCAGACGGATGGCGTAGGGCGACATCGTGCCGAGCAGGGTGATGGGCACGATGAACAGGATCAGCACCGCGACGAACGACCCCGCCAGCACGGTGACCTGCAAGCCCTCGAATGCGGTGGCTGCGACCCTGAGGACGGGTCCCGCTACATAAGGGACCAGCCCCACCGTGAAGGCGGCCCAGGCCAGCACGCGGTACAGCGCGCCTGCCGTGGGGTTGGCGTCGGCCCAACGTCCTCCCAGGAAATATCCCAGCGTGAGATAGATGAGGATCAGCCCGATGATGCTGGCCCACACCAGGTTGCTGGTGCCGAACACGTTGCCGATCAGGCGCGAAGCGGCCATTTCAGCGGCCATGGTGGTCATGCCCGAGGCGAAGACGGTAAAGAGGAGATATCGTTTCATGGTTGGTCCTGTAGGAAGATGGGGGCATTATACCGTGCTATACTTTTCATCACCCAAAGGAGCCATCCATTATGTACAGTCCAAAACTTTATCGAGAAGAAGACCGTCAGAAGATCCTGGAGTTCATCCGCCAGAACGAGTTTGCCACGCTGGTGCTGTTTGACGGCGAAAAGCCTGTGGCCAGTCATCTGCTGGTGGAGGTGGTCGAAGACGGGGAGCGGGTCAACATCTACAGTCACATGTCCCGCGCCAACCCGTTGTGGAGTTTGTTCGAGTCGAACCGCGAGGCGCTGGTCATCTTTCAGGGACCACATACCTACATTTCGGCCACCTGGTATGACCATGTCAACGTGCCAACCTGGAATTACATCAGCGTCCATGCGTACGGGCGTCCCAGCCTGGTGACCGACCACGACGAGATGTATGCCCTGTTGAGCAGGCTGGTCGAGCGGCACGAGGCGGATCACACCTATCGCATGGAGACTCTGCCGCAAGATTTTGTCGAGAAGGAGATGAAGGGCATAGCAGCCTTCAAGGTCGAGGTCGTGCGCCTGGAGGCGGCCTTCAAATTGAGCCAGAACCGCAACGACACCGATTACCAGAACATCATCATCGAACTGGAAAAGCGGGCGGATGAACTGTCCGCGCAGGTGGCGCAGGCCATGCGCAAAAATCGGCCGCTGTCTTGACGAATGGCCCCCGCGCGGCTAAAATCTAGCCCGCTGTTCTTTTGCGCCTCCGCCGCTCGACAGGGAGGCGTATTTCATGCCAGAACGCAGGAGTGACCCATGACGCCCGAACCCACCGCTCCCGAAACCGACCAGCCACAAGTGACCAACCTGTCGCAGGTGAATGTGGAGACGGTGCAGGCGGAACTGGTGCGTATGCACCAGAGTTCGGCCGAGGCCATCCAGGCCACGGAAGTGGAACTCCACCAGGCAGGTACGCTGGAAGCGACCGCCCAGCAGGTCACGGCGCACGAATCTGCGCTGGGACTTGTGGAGGCTACCGAGGTCCACATGCAGAACAGCGGCGCCGCCGCCATCCGCGCGCAGACCGTTCAACTGAATGGATACGCCGGGGTGGTGGTTGCGGAAAAAGCCGAATTGGGCAACACCTATGCGGGCGTGGTGGCAGGCCAGGAGGTCCGTGGGGAACGGATCGAGTCGCTGCTGCTGTTGGCCCGTCACGTGGACGGCGAGGTCAAGACCGTGCTCGACATGCGCGGCGCGGTCCTCGTGGGACTGGTGGGCGGCCTGTTCGCGGGAGTCATGCTCCTGCTGACCCGCGCCTTGTTCGGACGAAAATCGTGAATCCCCCGGCCGCGGGCCGGGTGAAAATCTATCTAGCGAGCGAAGGTACCCTTCACGAGAAGGGGAGAGGCGCTCAAGGAGAAAACATGGAACGTGTAACACTCAAGGCGACCAAACGCGATGTGACCGGCAAGCAGGTCAAGGCCCTGCGCCGCGCCGGGCAGCTGCCCGCCGTCATTTACGGACGTCACGTCGAGCCGGTCAAGATCATGCTGGAATCCCATTCGGCGTCGCTGGCCCTGGCCAAGCTGACCTCCTCCAGCCTGATCATGATTGACGTGGACGGCACGGAATATCCCGTCCTCGTGCGCGAGAAGCAGCGCAACTACATCAAGAACAGCCTCCTGCACGTGGACTTCCTGGCTGTGAACCTGACCGAGAATATCCGCACCGAGGTGCGCATCGAGTTCACCGGCCTGTCCCTGGCGGTCAAAGATTACAACGCGGTGCTGGTCAATCACCTGACCTCGCTCGAGGTGGAATGTCTCCCGACCAACCTGCCCGAGCGCATCGTCGTGGACCTGGGCGCGCTGGCCCGCATTGGCGACGCCATCCACGTGCGCGACGTGGCCTCGATCGAGAATGTCCGCTTCCTGGATGATCCCGACGAGATGGTCGTGATCGCCACCTTCGCGAAGGACGAGGAAGCTGCTCCGGTTGCCGAAGGCGCCGAAGTTGCCGAGCCCGAAGTCATCGAGAAGGGCAAGAAGGAAGAAGAAGCCGAGGAGTAATCCTCCGGGTATGCAAAAAAACAGCGGCCATGCGGCCGCTGTTTTTTTTGTCTCGAAAGGCTGTCGCTCAAAATCCCAGCATACTGAGAAAATCCACCGTCATACGCGCGGTCGCTCCCCATAACAACTCCCCGTCGTAGGGATGATAAGCGATCAGCGCGCGCTTCCGCTCGGGGAAGGGAAACTCCCAGCGGTTACGCGGTTCGGCCAGCCAGGTCAGCGGGATGGTGAACACGCGCGCCACCTCGTCATTGCCCACGCGGAAGACGTAGGGCCACGGCACCACGCCCACCACCGGTGTGACCCGAAAGTGGGTGATGGTGATCATGTTGGTCAGCCGCCCCAGCACACGCACATCCTGCGGGAGGATGCCGACTTCTTCGTGGGCTTCGCGCAGGGCGGTCTGCTCGGGTGTGGTCTCGCCCGCGTCGCACGCGCCGCCGGGGAAGGACACCTGTCCCTTGTGCGACTCGACGCGGTCGGTGCGGCGCGTGTAGAGCAGATGCCACTCACCGTC
>CAZGFR010000019.1:12250-24459 GCA_964524485.1 uncultured Anaerolineaceae bacterium
CCTGCTGCGGTTTGACCTGCCAGGATGCGCGCGCGGCCCGCGTCGAGGAAGAACCTCGGCGCGCGCGGACCGCCCCGTCCCTCGGCGGCCTGGGCCAGTTGTTCGAAGGCCGCAGCCGCGCCGTTGAAGTCGCCGCTGGCCAGCAGCTCGTTGGCGCGCTGCAACAGCGGCGGGATATCGGGCGCCATGGCGCGGCGGAAAGCACGACGAAAACCTCTACGCATAAGTCGGTCTCCTTTTATCTTTCTTCCAGTTGGCCCGCGCCGATCTCTTCAAGCAGTTCGCGCGTGCGCTCGTCCTCGCTGGGCTCGATGCGGCGCGCAAAGATCAGGAAGCCCGTGTGCGCCACCATGCGGTCGGTGGGGCGGATGCGGCTGGGCTCGGATTTGTAGAAGCGCAGCAGCAATTCGCAGGTCTCGATGAAGGCGAAGTTGTTGCGGCGCAGCGCGTACAGGGTCTTCTCCACCTGGTTGAAGGTGGGGATCAACGCGCAGAAGAATCCGCCCGGGCGCAGTGTGGCGCGGACCTGCGACACCAGGTCGTACGGGTTGGGCACGTCGAGGAAGAAGGCCGAGACGTCCGTCTCGTCCATGCCCTCGCTGATGTCGCGCAGTTTGAACTCCACGCGCTCGGCCAGTCCCACGCGGGCCAGGTTCTTGCGCGCCAGATTCTGCGTGTCGGGTTTCTGCTCGTAGGAGATGACCTTTCCCTGCGGGCCGACCGCCGAGGCCAGGGCAATCGTCATGGACCCCGAGCCTGTTCCCGCTTCCATCACGGTCTGGCCGGGCGCGATGCCCATCGTGATGAGGATATAGCCGATGTCCTTGGGGTAGAGGATCTGCGTGTTGCGCGGCAGGTCGATCAACAAATCGGCCATCGAAGGCTGAACCAGGAAGAAGGGCGAGCCCAGGTGGCTGAAGACCTGGGTGCCCCACGATTTGCCGATCAAGTCGTCGTGTTTGAGCACGCCGCGATGGGTTTGGAACTCGGCCCCGGCTTTCAGGGTGAGGATGAAATGCTTGTGTCGCAGGCCCACCAGTTGGGCCAGGTCGCCATCCTGGGCGACGGGGGAGGAGGGAGAGAGAGTCATGGGCCTGATTTTACTCCGTGGCGCGCGGTTCTTCGGGAACGGGATCAGGTTCAGGCGCGGGGAGCGGCTCGGAAATGGGAACAGGCGCGGGCGTCGGGAGCGGAGCGGGCTGCAGCCTGCGGTTGGCGTGCAGGATCAGGAAGAACATCCCCAGCGCCAGCACGACCAGCGTCCCGAAGGCGGGGACGGCCAGGTGGGCCAGGCGATTCGTCCCAGCGGCGTTCAGCACATTGGAGAATCCGAACAGAATGGTCATGCCGTTCCACACGCCATGCAACGACACCGCTCCAAGGTACGCCAGCAGGCCGCGCAGGTAGCGGCGCTCCTGTACCATCGAGACGATGCCCCAGCCCATCAATCCGCTGGCGCCAATGTGTAGCAGGCCCGTGCCCATGCGCGCGGTGACCAGGGTCACCCAGTCTGCGCCCGAGACGTTGGAGACGCCCAGGCTTTCGACCAGCCCGTAGGCCGCGCCGCTGAGCGCGCCGAGGACGAAACCCTCGGCGGGAGTGGGGATCTGCCGCGCGAAGAGCCACACGCCGATGGGCTTGACGATCTCTTCCATGAGCGGCACCAGCACGGCGATGTACCCGATGGCCAAAGCCAGCACCTTCGGGTTGCTCAGGTAGGGTTCGAGCAGCATGACTGCCTCAGTGGGGTCACTGAGGACGCGCAGTTGCGCCGAGACGCGCATGAGTTCGTCGGCCAGCCCGGGGATGAGCATCACGTAGGCCACCACGCCCACCAGCACGAAGACACCCACCAGCAGCTCGGTCACGATCAGGACCAGTGGCCCGACCGTCATGCCGAGGCCGAACACGCTCCAGAAGCGCCAGCGGGTGCCTGCTTCCAGTCGGCGGACGGCCAGCCCAAACAGCAGTGCAATGGGGGTGAGGACGGCCAGCACGGTGAAGACCGGCAGGAAGATCGCGTCGAAGGGCGGCTTGCCTGAGGCCAGGTAACCGAGTCCCAGGGCGGCGGCAATGACAGTCACACCGACGCCAACCAGCCAGGCGGCGAAAGACACTCGCACGGGACGGTCGGCGTCCTGTCCGCCCATATTCTTGCGCAGGTTGAAGTAGGCGGGGAGGAGCACCAGCACGAATTCCAGCCCGAAGGCCGCGACGATATTCATCTGCGAAACAGCCTTCGACTGATGGTCGATGAAGGCCACCAGGGTGCTGAATCCCGTCACTGCGGCCAGGCACAGGTAGATGAGCGCCGCCACGACGAACACGATCAGCAACAGCAGCGCGCCAAGGGGAGTCTTTTGTGTCTGCATCATTTCTCCGTGATTTCAACGCTGAGGATTTTGTCCCCGGGCGTCAGGTTGGGATTGGTCTCGGGGTCGCGTGGGGTGAGGCTTTCGAGCACATCCATGCCGCTCAGCACGCGGCCGAAGATGGTGTATTGGCCGTCGAGTGAAGGTTGGGGCGCAAACGTGATAAAGAACTGGCTGCCATTCGTGTCGGGTCCCGAGTTGGCCATGGCCAGCAGGCCCGGCTGGTCGAACTTGAGCGTGGGGTCGATCTCATTCTTGAACAAATAACCCGGGTTGCCGCGCCCCGAGCCGGTCGGGTCGCCGCTCTGCGCCATGAAGCCGGGGATCACGCGGTGGAAGGTCACGCCGTCGAACCAGCCCTGCCGCGCGAGGAAGATGAACGAGTTGACTGCGATGGGCGCCTTGTCGGCATACAGTTGCAACACGATGTCACCCTTTTCGGTGTGAAGGGTGGCGAGGTACTGCTTCGACGGGTCGATGGCGAGCGGCGGGCAGGTCTGGAACTGCCGCTCGGCCAGCAGGATCAGGTCCACGGTAGTGGTGATGCCCGAATAGTTGATGGCGAAGGACGGCTGGGGCGACCCGTTGATGATGACCAGCGGGACGGCTTGCAGGCCAAAATCCCGCGCCGAGTTGAACATGGACTTGAGCCGGTCGGCCGTTTCCTGGCTTTTCATCGCCGCCTGGAACTTTTTCCCGTCCAACCCGAGACCCGAAGCCTGGTCCGTCACCCAGGTCTCGAACTGCGCGGGCGTGAGCGCGTCCCACTGATCGCTCTTGACGAAGAGCACGTCATACATCTCCCAGAACTTGCCCTGGTCCCCGGCGGCCACGGCAGCCTGCACCGCCAGATCGGACTTGTCCAATTGGCCGGTCAGCGGCACCGGGCGGAAGGCCAGGCGGATCTTGCCCGGGTGGCTGGCGGAGAGGTTGCTCATCACCGCCGCCATCGAACGGCAGATGGGCGCCTGGAAGTCACAATACTCGATGATGGTGACGGGCGCGTCGGCCGGGCCGAAGACGTAATCCGCGTCGCTGAGGGCGGGCGCAAAGGAGTTGGGCGTGGAGGTCGGCGCGGTGCTGACGCTGGTGCAGCCGTTGCCTTGCGTCGTGGGCGTGGACGGGGGCAGGGTGGCCGCCTGGGGCGCGACGGTCGACGCGATGGGCGCAGCTGTCTGCGTGGGTGTCTGCGAGGAACAGCCCGCCAGCGTGAGGAAGGCGAACAGGAACAATAGTTTGGAGCGCATGAAAAAATCCTTGGTAACTCAGACAGGAAATGATGGACTGACCTTACTGCACCGCTTTTTGCAGCGCTTCGAAACTGGTCATCCACGCGATGCGGTTGACGAAGTCTGCCAGCGAGGCGCTTTGCGCGCGCAGGGCGCGCACGGCGGGTCCGACCGGGTCCTCGCCGGCCGCGCCGCCAGGCACGTCGGCATAGGCGCCGTAAAAAGCAAAGTAGGCCTGGTTCAGTTTGCGGATCAAATACCCGTTCTTCAAGAAGAACTGCTGACGTTCGACCATGTAGGCCTCGGCCTCATCGACCTTGCCTTCGGCCAGCAGCGCGTCCACGGTGATGCGCGTCAGGTGCATCTCGGCGCGGAAGTCGAAGGGCGGGCGCGGCAGGTCGCCCGGGTTGGGGTGGTCGAGCGGAAACGAGACCAAGCCCGGGGTCCACGATTTGGGCGCCAGTTCGGGATAATAGTGCTCAATCACATATTTTCCCACTTCGGTGCCTGCGATGGAGGCGGTGGTCTCGTTCATGGTGCGCAGCTCGGGCGTGCCATCGTACAGCATCCCGAGCGGACGTTGGGTAAGATAGTTGTGGATCCATTCGTGGGCGATGGTATCCACCAGCCAGGGCAGGGAGGTGGTCTGCATCACCATGGTGGGATACACGCCCACACCGCCGATGGGCACCACCAGCGACGACGCGTCCGCGCGCTGGTCGATGCGCGACTCAAGGGTCTCCATCTCGTCCACGGTCAGGCCGGGGCGGATGGAGATATTGACAATTTGCTGGATGACGTCGCGCTTCGAGACGATCAGCGCATCGGGCAGGGGCGTGGAACGATACAGCACCGACGGGATGGGCTGGCCGAGCATCGTCAGCCCGAGGTCGGAAAGCGCCTGCGAGACCTGCTCTTGCAGCACGGCTTCGGCCAGCGGACCTATTTGCTTCTGACGCTGATAGTTCTTGTCCAGGTCGGCGCGCAGGGATGCGGCGGCGGCGTCCTTGTTCTGGATGGAGGCGTCAGCGTAGATGCGTTGGAGCGCGGCCTCGCCTTCGAGGATGTGCTGGGTGACGCGCAGGTACTCCATCACGACCTCTTTGCGGGTCTCGCGGCTGAGGTAGGCGGGCAGCCCCGCCGCTCCCGCCTGGAGTTTGACTCCCAGCGCGTCGAACATCCACTCCAGGTAATCGAATTCGATCTGGCGCGTGAAGATGCGCACCTGCCCGGTTTCGTCGGTGAGGGGCGGGGTGCTGTAGACGAGCAGGGTGCCCAGGAGAAAGACCAGCAGCGCCCATTGCAGGATGAGGGAGATGCGCGAACGCATGGCGAAAATTATACCCGTGATGGTTTACTAAAAATTCAGGTCTCCGAGGCAAACGCCGTCGGAGACCTGGAACTGTCGCGAGATGGGACTGAGTCAGGCATCCCCGGAGGTGGTCCCGTGCCGCTTTCGCATGGTTTTGGTGATCTGGTCGAGCAGGCGCTGGATCTCGTCGCGCTCCTCGATGGTCTTTTCGAGTGAACTCAGGAAGGAGGCCTTTTCCTCTTCGGGCAGGGTATCCAGCAGACCTTCGGAGCGCGAGATCTGTTTCATTTTCTGCTCAAGCTTGGCTTCCAGCCGCCTGCGATAGCCGACGTAGAAGTTTGGGTCGGTGAGCGGCTCGTGCGTGGCGGGGACGCCGTCCTTTTCGAGCAGGTCCGCCACCAAGGGCAGGAATTCGTCCAGGTCGACGGGTTTCTCGATGAAGTGGGTGACGCCGATGTCGACGGCGAAGGCCTTGTCCTCGGGCGCGACGTAGGTGGCGGAGAGGAATATGACAGGGATCTTGCGAGTCTCAGGGTCGATGCGCAATTTGTGGACCAAGTTGAAACCATCCATCTTGGGCATCAGGATGTCGGTGATGATCAGGGCGGGCGTTTCCTTCTGGATGATGTCCAGCGCCTCCTGCCCGTCGCGGGCGGTGACCACCCGATAGCCTTTGAACCTCAGGGTGGTATCCAGCAGGTTCAGGATGTCGGGGATGTCTTCTACCACCAATAAGTAACCTTGAGACTTGTCCATGCAGACTATTCTACCCGCTACTTTGCATTTTTGTAATGCCACCCGGGTCATGGATAAATGAATCGGGACGCAGCCAACGCTGCGTCCCGATTGCACCTGCCCTCACAACAGGTTACCTGTCTTTTTACGGACAAGTTTTTCTCAGGAGTTATCCTTGCTCTTCAAATATGCGTCGATTGACTCGGCGGCTTTACGGCCTGCCACCATGGCGGTGACCACCAGGTCAGGTCCCGTCACGCAGTCGCCACCGGAGAACACGCCAGGGCGGGAGGTGGCGCCAGTCTTCTTGTCGGCGGTGATCAGGCCCCAATCATGGACGTCCAGGTCGGGGGTGGTCTTGCCGAGGATCGGGTCGGGCCAGTAGCCGAGGGCCAGGATGGCCGTGTCGCAGGCCACGCTGAAGTTCGAGCCTTCCACGGGGACAGGCTTGCGGCGGCCCTTGGCATCGGGTTCGCCCAGGCGCATCTCGATGCACTCGACAGCAGCCAACTTGCCGTCCGCCCCGGCGATGAACTTGACAGGCTGGGTCAGGAAGCGGTACTTGGCGCCCTCGTCGCGGGCCATCTGACGGTCCTTCTTGCCGCCGGGCATTTCCTTCTCGGTACGGCGGTAAAGGCAGGTGACCTCTTCCGCGCCGAGGCGCAGGGCGGTACGCAGACAGTCCGAGGCGGTGTCGCCGCCGCCGATGACCACCACACGACGGCCGAGTTGGAGCGGCTTGCGCATGTCCGCGGGCAGCAGGTCGTGTTCCACGTTGCCGCGGATCAGGAAGTCGGTGGCTTCATAAACGCCCGGCAGGTCGGTGCCCGGCGTGTCTTCCATCTTGGCATCGACCTCGGAGCCAACGCCGATGAAGACCGCTTCGAAACCTTCAGTGAACAGGTCGTCGATAGTCTTGTCCTTGCCGATGTAGGTGTTGGGGACGAACTTGACGCCCGCGCGTTCGAACTCTTCCCACTTCTCGGTCCACACATCTTTGGGAAGTTTGAAGTTGGGGATGCCGTACACAAGCAGGCCGCCCGGTCCGGGTTTGGACTCGAAGATGGTGATCTCGTATCCCTTGCGGAGCAGCAATTCGGCGCAGCCCAGGCCTGCGGGCCCCGCGCCGATGATGGCTACCTTCTTTCCGGTGGGGATACCCAGCGGAATGACGTAGCCCGAGACACGCCGCTGGTAATCTACAGCAAAGGTCTCGAGTTCGCCCGTCAACACCGGGGCGTGATGCTTGTTCAGCACGCAGGAACCCTGGCAGAGCGCCTCGTGCGGGCAGACGCGTCCACAGATCTCGGGCAGGGAGCTGGTCTTGTGGTAGATCTCGGCGGCTTCGTCGAAGCGGCCTTGTTCGATCAGCCACATGGCCGAGGGAATGTCGTTGTGCGGGGGGCAGGCGACCATGCACGGGGCGGGATCGGGACAGTGGATGCAGCGCGCCGCCTCGACCATGGCCCGCTCCGGATCGAAGGAGATGACCACGTCGTCGAAGTCGCACATGCGCTCCTCGGCGGGGCGCAGGTCAAGGTCGAAGAAGGGACGGTTGACCCTCTCCTTACGGTCGATAGCTAGAAACTCACTGGGGACTGCCTGCATGTGGGACGCCTCCGAACGATAATCGCGCTTGCAAAATCTCTTGCCGGTCCCCGGGCGGCCGAGGGGACCGTCCCGAGGTTTTTCTGTACTACTGATAACCTTGATTATGATGATACCCAAGACCAAATAAATGCTCTATGGCTTTAATGTCACCAATGTGGACGACAATCGTCACAATTTTAGGGTGTGCCAAAAATGCCCGTCCCGTTTACACACATCTTATTTCTTTCTTATACACTTGCGATAAAATCCACAAATACTTTTCCCATGCATTCGACTGCCGACCGCTGGTTTGGCTTCCGCTGTAAGAAAGGCGCGGGTGGAGTTGACAGTACCCTTGGCGTGGAATTCACATTGTATTGAAGGATGGAACCGATGAAGGAAAGACTATCCAAAATCAGCCGCAGAACGTGGATCATCCTCGGCGTGGTTGCGGCGATGGCTGTGGTCGCGGCGTATCTGCTCTTCGGGCGGGGCGGGAAAAACACTGCCACGCAGTACACGACCGAGAAACTGGCACGCGGCACCCTGACCGCCACCGTCGGCGCGACGGGCACCGTGCGCGCGCATCAGAGTGTGGTCCTCGCCTGGGAGACCAGCGGCACCGTGGAAAAGGTCAACGTGAAGGTGGGCGACCAGGTCCAGAAGGACCAGGTGCTGGCCACCCTGCAGAAGATCTCCCTGCCGCAAAACATCATTGCGGCGGAGGCTGACCTGATCAACGCCCAACAGACACTCGACGACCTGCTCGCCTCGGACACGGTCCGCGCCCAGGCGGCCATCACCCTGCGCAAGGCCCAGGATGATTACGATACCGCCAAGACCTACCGCGAGTCCCTGAACGGCAAGATCGACATTCAGAAGGTGACCTACATCTTCATCGCGGGCCGCAGGATTCCCCAGGTCAAATACTTCAAGGGCTATGCCGATGCGGAGACCATCGCCAAGGCTGACGAAGACTTGGCCCTCAAGAAGGCCAAACTCGACGACGCCCAGCGCGCCTACGACCGCCTGAAGGATGGTCCCAACTCGGCGGATGTAGCCGCCGCCCAGGCGCGCGTGGACGCCGCCCAGGCCACCCTCAACATGGCCCGCATCTCGACCCCCTTTGCGGGCACCGTCACCCAGGCCGTGCCCCTGCCCGGGGACCAGGTCAACGCGGGTGGAACAGCCTTCCGCGTGGACGACCTCTCACACTTCCTGGTGGACGTGCAGATCTCCGAGGTGGACATCAACTCTGTCTCGGTGGGGCAGGAGGTTTCGCTGACCTTCGACGCCATCCTGAACAAGTCCTATAAGGGCAAGGTGATGGAGGTTGGTCAGGCGGGGAATACCGTCCAGGGTGTGGTCAGCTTTGAGGTCACGGTGGAATTGACCGACGCCGACCCGGCCGTCAAACCCGGCATGACGGCAGGCATCAACATCGTCGTGACCGAGTTGAAGGACGTGCTGATGATCCCCAACCGCGCCGTCCGCCTGGTGGATGGCAAGAAGGTGGTGTACGTCCTGCGCGATGGACAGGCCGTGGCGGTGGAGATCCGCCTCGGACAATCCTCCGATAATTACAGCGCGCTGGCCGACGGCGACCTGAAGGAAGGCGACCTGATCATCCTTAACCCGCCGACCACGTTCGGCCCCGGCCGTCCGGGAGGCGGCGGTGGAGGCCCATTCTAATGGCCGCCGATAATGTCATTGAAGTCCGTGACCTGACCAAGACCTACAAGATGGGCGAGGTGGAAGTGCAGGCCCTGCGGGGCGTATCCTTCACCATCCGGCGCGGCGAAGTGATCTCCATCATGGGGCCCTCGGGCTCGGGCAAGTCCACGATCATGAATACGCTCGGCTGTCTCGACCGCCCCACCTCGGGAGAGTACTTCCTCGACGGTGAGTCGGTAGCGCAGATGAGCGATGACCAGCTGGCCAGCGTGCGCAATCGCAAGGTCGGTTTCGTGTTCCAGAGCTTCAACCTGCTCTCGCGTCAGACCGCTACCTTCAACGTGGAACTGCCTCTGCGTTACGCAGGCCTGATGGAAGGACGCCGCGCCAAGGCTGAAGCTGCCCTGCGCGCCGTTGGCCTGGAACAGCGCATGACCCACCGTCCCACCGAACTTTCGGGCGGACAGCAGCAGCGTGTGGCCATCGCCCGCGCCATCGTCAACGACCCCGCCATCATCATGGCCGATGAGCCGACGGGCAACCTCGACAGCAAGGTCGGCAAGGAGATCATGTCCCTGCTGCTGAACCTGAACAAGGATCGCGGCACGACCCTGATCATCGTCACGCACGACCCCAACATTGCCGACCAGACCCAGCGCGTCATCCGCTTGCGGGATGGTCTCCTGGAGGCGGCATGAACTTTACCCAGACCATCTACGAGGCGCTTGAAAGCATCGCCTCGAACAAACTTCGCTCGGGCCTGACGGTGCTGGGCATCGTCATCGGTGTGGCGGCGGTGATCGCTATGCTGGCCGTCGGCAACGGTGCGCAGGACAGCATCACAGGCTCGATTAGCGGCATCGGCACCAACCTGCTGTTCGTCTTCCAGGGCAACTCCGACCGCTCGGTCCGCAACGAAAAACCGTTGACCCTGCAGGACGCCGAGGCGCTGGCTGACCCGTTCGCCGCGCCCTCGGTGCTGGCGGTCTCGCCTGTGCTGCAATCGAACAACGAAGTCTCCTTCGGCGGTGAGGTGACCACCACCAGCATCGTCGGCGCACTGCCCTCTTATTTCCCCGTCCGCAACTTGAATGTCTCGGAGGGCGAGATCATCAACGAGGAGCACATCCTCGGGCGGGCGTCGGTGGCGCTGATTGGTCCCGATACGGCGGACAAGCTCTTCGGTCGGCGTGAGGGCCTGGTGGGCGAGACCATCCGCATCGCGGGACAGCCCTTCCGCATCATCGGTGTGTTGGAATCCAAGGGCGGTGGCTCCTTCGGAAGCGAGGACGACCGCGTCATCATCCCACTGACCACGGCGCAGACCCGCCTGATCCACCGCAGCACCTCCGATGAGGTGGACGTCATCTTCGTGCAGGCTGCCAGCGCGGAGGCGGTGCCCCAGGCCACCCAGGAAATCTCCGACATCCTGCGCCAGCGCCATCGCACCGAGATCGGCGCGGACGATTTCACCGTCTTCAGCCAACAGGATTTCCTCTCCACGGCGGCGTCCATCACGGGCGTGCTGACCATCTTCCTGGGCGGCATCGCGGCCATCTCGCTGCTGGTGGGCGGCATCGGCATCATGAACATCATGCTGGTCTCGGTCACCGAACGCACGCGCGAGATCGGCCTGCGCAAGGCGCTCGGCGCCCGCCGACGCGACATCCTGGTTCAGTTCCTGACCGAGTCTTCGCTGCTGAGTTTGATCGGCGGCCTGATCGGCATCGGCCTGGGATGGTTGATTGCGTTCATCGTCGGGAAAGTGGCAGCGGCCACGGGGACGGTCTTCAATCCCCGCGTCGGGATGGATTCCGTTTTACTGGCTACGCTCTTCTCTGCGGCGGTCGGCTTGTTCTTCGGCATCTACCCCGCCAATCGTGCGGCTGGACTCGAACCTGTCGAGGCGTTGCGATACGAGTAATTTTCGCGCCTGTACCTCAAATGAGATTCATCCACAGATGACGCAGATTTCGCCGATTTTCAGAACAAGTTCGGCCATTCTGCGAAATCTGTGGATGTTTTTTATCTGACCCTCGACCCAGGGCGAGGGAGTACCCTAACCCTTCTTGAGTAGGGTGTAAACTGTTCTTGAGTACGATAAAATCAGGACACTGTTCGTGACCTTCCCATTTTCTAGGAGACCCATGAGCGAGAAACTGAACCAACTCAAAGAGATCCTGGGCGAGGTGGCCGACCTGCGCAATGCGGGCGCGGTCCTCGGCTGGGACCAGCAGACCTACATGCCGCAGGGCGGCTCCGAAGCCCGCGGGCACCAGCTCGGTACGCTGGGCAAACTGGCGCAGATCAAGTTCACTTCTGACGAGGTTGGACGGCTGCTCGAAGACCTCAAGGCCCAATTTGCAGGTGTCGATCCCGCCGATGACGATGCGGCGCTGATCCGCGTCACGGCCCGCGATTACGAAAAGGCCAAGCGCGTCCCGCCCGAGTTCGTGGTCGAGTCGGCCATCGTCACCACCAAAGCCTTCGATGCCTGGATGGAAGCCCGTCAGAAATCGGAATTCTCCATCTTCCGCCCGCATCTCGAAAAGGTGGTAGAACTCACCAAGCGGTACGTCTCCTTCTTCCCGCCTGCCGAGCATCCCTACGACACCCTGCTGGATGACTTCGAGCCTGGGATGAAGACCGCCGACGTCAAGGTCATCTTCGAGAACCTGCGCCCCAAGCAGGTCAAGCTGCTCCAGCAGATCGCTGCCGCCAAACAGGTGAAGGATGACTTCCTGTACGGCAAGTACAACGAAAAGAAGATGGACGCCTTCAGCGTGGGCATTGCCACCCAGTTCGGCTACGACTGGGCCAAGGGCCGCCAGGACCGCGCGCCGCATCCGTTCTGCACCAGTTTCAGCGTCAACGATGTGCGCATCACGACCCGCTTCGAGAAGGACAACCCGACCGCCATGCTGTTCAGCACCATGCATGAGACGGGTCACGCCCTGTATGAACTGGGTTCCAAGCAGGAGTTCGACCGAACCCCGTTGTTCGGCGGCGCGTCGCTGGCCATCCACGAGTCGCAGTCGCGCATGTGGGAGAACCTGGTCGGGCGATCCTTCGCCTTCTGGGAGCACTTCTACCCGCAGTTCAAGAAACTCTTTCCCGCCCAACTCGACGGCGTGGGCCTCAAGGCTTTCTACAAAGCCATCAACAAGGTCGAGCCGTCCTTCATCCGCGTCAATGCGGACGAGGCCACCTACAACATGCACATCATGCTGCGCCTCGAACTGGAGATCGGCATGGTCGAAGGCAGCATCGAGGTCAAGGACCTGCCCGAGATCTGGA
>CAZGFR010000019.1:24559-44925 GCA_964524485.1 uncultured Anaerolineaceae bacterium
GAGATCGGCATGGTCGAAGGCAGCATCGAGGTCAAGGACCTGCCCGAGATCTGGAACGCCAAGATGAACGATTATCTCGGCATCACGCCCGCCAACGACGCACAGGGCGTGCTCCAGGATATGCACTGGTCGGGCGGCGCCATCGGTTACTTCTCGACCTACGCGCTGGGCAACATTGTCTCGGCCCAGTTGTGGGAGAAGATCAACAAGGACCTGCCCCACCTGGACGACGAGATTCGCACGGGCAAGTTCGACTCGCTGCTTGGCTGGCTGCGCACCAACCTGCACGTCCACGGCCGCAAGTTCGACCCGCAAGATTTGGTCCAGAAGATCACGGGTTCGAAGATCGACTCTGCCGCGTATGTCCGTTACCTGACGAAGAAATACAGCGAAGTGTACGGACTGTAATTCGGAGCGCGGACTTGCGTCCGCGGTTGTGCAGACTGAAGTCTGCAGTCCGATCAAACTCGACAAGTCCAACAAGTCAACCTGACTTGTTGGACTTGTGTGATATAAACGGCTTCATGTTCCGAAAGATACTCATCTTGCTTTCCCTCGCTGGACTGCTGGCTGGCTGTACGCCGATGGCCGCTCCCACGCTGTTGCCCGAGGAACTCGTCCCGACCATCATCGCCATGACGGCAGGCGCTGCCTCCACGGCCACCGCGGAAGGGTTCACGCCCACGCCGATCCCCGAAACCGCTGTCCCCACGCTGACGCCCGTCCCGCCCACCCCGCTCCCCACGCTGACCTTCACCCCGCAGCCCAACATCCCACTGGCGCAGATCCAGTTTCTCTCGCCCGGGCCGATGTCGCGTTACGTCTCGCCGCTGCAAACCCAATTGTTGATCGTGGCGGGCGAGAGCGAGGTGGTCCAGGTTGACCTGCTTGGCGAGGATGGCCGTTTGTTGGGCCGCGTTGTGGACCGCATGAGCCGCCTGCTTTTGGGTGTGTACAAGGTTTACAAGATCCCCTTCGAAATCCGCGCCGCCGCCGAGACAGGGCGGCTGCAGATCAGCACCCGCGACAAGCAGGGACGTATGCGCGCGCTCAATTCCCTGCCGCTTGTGTTGATGTCCTCGGGCACCACCGAGCCAACCCCCGCGGGCAACATGATCTACGAACGCGCGGTCTTTTTCACGCCAGAAAATGGAGGCGAAGCCACCAACGGGGAACTGGCCGTCACAGGCACCTACTGGCCGTTCAACACCGAGCCGGTCTTCCTTGAACTGATCCTGCCCGACGGCAAGGTCACGGGACTACGCGTGTTGAACTTCAACGGAATCGACCCGCAGGAATTCTCGACGACTGTGCCCTTCAAGGTCTCCGAGCGGACCCTGGCCCTGCTCTCCATCCGCCAGATGGACCCTGTGTTGAATGCGCCGATCTACGTCTATACGCGCGAGGTTTGGCTGAATCCGTAGCCAAAAACTTGGGCTTGTCAAAGCCTGTTTCGATGGTATAATCGCGTCCGCTATCGGGGCGTGGCTCAGCCCGGCTAGAGCGCACGGTTCGGGTCCGTGAGGTCCCCAGTTCAAATCTGGGCGCCCCGACAGAAAGTAAGAAAAGACTCCCAACCCGAGGGAGTCTTTTGTTTTCCTATGTCTTTGCGAGCGAAGCAAAGCAATCCCTTCGGCATTGATCCGTTCGCAACCTTTAGGGGGATCGATTCGTAATTAGAGCGTAAGGTTCCAATCTTCACAATCCTTTTATACTTGGCGCTGCATGATCACTTCGAAGCCCGTCACGCCCTCCACCTCCACCCATACCTCGCTCAAGGATCGCCCCACGCTGCGATTCGCGCTGCAAGCGGCCTGGGTATTGGTGGTCATGTACATTTTCTACACGTTCGCCGTGGGGCTTTCGCTCACGGATGCGATGCACACCAACCTCCTGCGCCAGATCGCGCGGGTGGGGTTGAACCTGCTCACTTTCTCCGCCATCGACGTCATCAGCGATATTTACATTTTGCTCGGCTATTTCGGGTTGGCGGTCATGCTATTCATCCGCCGCTCTGACGACTGGTTCGCCATCTTCCTCTCGGTCATGATCATGACCTTCAGCGTCAGCGTGACCAGTATCGGGAACAACCTGGCCGCCAGCGAAAAGTTTGGTGCACTGGCCAGCCCGATCCTGATGGCGGGACAAGCCAGCATCGTCCTGCTGGGATGGCTGTACCCCGACGGACGCTTCAATCCGCGCTGGCTGAAATACCTGACCCCGTTCCTGGCCCTGACCATGATCGTTTTCTACTGGCCAGGCTCGCCCATCAGCCGCGAATTCGCGAGCCTGCCGCTCTTCCTGGTGGCGTCGCTATTCTGGTATCTGGGGACGGTGGTCGTGATGGTCTCGCGCTATCACAACGCGGCCACGTCGAGCCAGCGCCAGCACATCCGCATGGTGTTCATCGGGATGATGGGGCCGCTGGCCTGGTTCATCCTGTTCAACGGGAGCTACCTGCTCTTCCCGTCCCTACAGGACCAGACCGCGTTTGCGGGGATCATTTTCCTGGTGGTGATGCGCTTCCTAAGCATCGGGCTGTTCCTGCTCTTCCCGCTTGCGCTGACCATCGCCATCGCCCGCTATCGCCTCTTCGACGTGGACTTGGCCATCAACCGCGCCCTGGTCTATGGCGCGCTGACGGTGGCGCTGGTGACCGTCTTTGGGTTCGTGCTGCTGCTGGTCAACGCGCTGTGGGCGGCGGTGCTGGGCGGACGGCAGTCCGCGCTGGCTTTGACGGTATCCGCCGTCGCCGCGGGGGCGTTGTTCCAGCCAACCCGCAAATTCCTCCAGCGTTTCGTGGACCGTTTCATCTACCACATCCACATCGACTACCTCAAGACGCCCGTCGGGCCGCGCAAGAAGGGCAGCGGCGAAACCGACACCACCCTGTCGGCACCGACGCTCTTTTCGAATTACAGTAACCTGTCGCTGATAGGAAAAGGCGGCATGGCGGAAGTCTATCGCGCCGAGGATACCACGCATGGTCGGGAGGTGGCGATCAAGGTGCTGCTCTCGAACCTGGCCGAGGATGAGCAGTTCCGCAAGCGTTTCCAGCGGGAGGCGCAGGCGCTAGCGGGTCTGGAGCATCCCAACATCGTGCGTCTGTACGATTACGGCATCGAGAATAACTTGTATTTCATGGTGATGGAATATCTGAACGGTTTGAGCCTGTCGAATGCGCTGCGTCAGGGCGGCAAAATGGACATGGACACGGCCAGACCCATCCTGGCGAACATCGCCGACGCGCTGGATTATGCCCACGCCGCGGGGCTGGTACACCGCGACATCAAGCCGTCCAATGTGATGCTGGATTCCAGCCGTGGGGCGCTGCGCGCCGTGCTGACCGATTTTGGCATCGTCAAGATGCCGACCACCATGACGAACATCACCGAGTCAGCGGTGATCGGCACCTTCGATTACATCGCCCCCGAGCAGATCCAAGCGACGGGCCAACTTGACGGCCGCGCCGACATCTACGCCCTGGGCGTGATGGCCTACCAGATGCTGACGGGCGCGCTGCCCTTCAAACGCAACTCGCCTGGCGCGCTGCTGCTGGCCCACATGACCGCGCCGCCGCCTGACATCCGCGAGGCGATGCCCGCGTATTCTCAGGATACAGCGCGGGCCATACAAAAAGCGATGGCCAAGGAGCCCCTCCATCGCTTTGCCACGGCCAGGGAGTTCGTGGCTGCCTTATAAACCTGTGCTTCTTTCATTCCCCTGTCCTTTTGGACAGGGGAATTTTTTACTCGCCTGCCGTTGCGTGTTTCTTTTTCAACGTATCGCGGATGCTTTGCAAATACTCGCCGTGGATCGGGTACAGCCACAATAGGAAGATGGCCAGCAGGAAGCCGATGGAGGTGGGTACGGTCAGGAAGATGCGGAAGCCCATGTCCACGGTGGCGGGCTGGACGTCGAGCAGGGTGTCGTAGCCGAAGGCAGGCATGACCAGCCCGAAGACCGAGGAGACCAGCAATCCACTCAGGGTGATGACGAAGCCGATCATCCCGAAGTACATGCCTGCACGTTGATGGCCCGTCTTGACCTCGTCCTCGTCGATGACCTCGGCCATGATCACGTCGCCGATCAGGATCAGCCCGCCCAGGCCGATGCCCAGGATGACGGCGGCGGCGTAGGTGAAGTAGATGTTGGGCGAGAAACCCATCGGCACAATGCCCAGGATCATGACAAGATTGGCCAGCATGAGCGTGCGGCGCGAGTCGAGTTTGTTGGCCACCCAGTTGCGCCACGGATAGAGCGAGAGCATGGCCACCAGAAAGGCAATGCCCAGGATGACCGTGGCAAGGCTCTCGTCCACTTTGAGGCTGTATTTGAGGTAGAACAGGATGCCTGTCTGCAACGTGCCTGTGGCGAAGAAGCGCATGGCCTGCGCGCCTGCCGCCGTCAGATAGCTGCGATTGGCGAAGGTGTACTTAAGCGCCTGCCAGAATGGGAAGCTGGTATCGGTCTTCAGGTCCGTGCGCTCGAACAGGGCGGGGTATCCCGCATAGATCGCGATGACCGAGATGACCGCCAGGACGGTCGCCATGCCCGTCCAGCCGAGCAGGTCCGCCAGCAGGGGCGGCAGGGCCGCACCCAGTACGAGCGCCACGGTCTGGAAGATGTTCATCTTGGCGGCCACGTCCGTTCGTTCCTGATACGAGCCGAACATCTCGGGCAGCAGGCCGTAATATCCCGTGGCAAAGGCGGTGTAGATACCTTCCCACACGACAATGGCCGTGCCAAAATAGATCAGCAGCCCGACGGGATTGTCCTTGCCGTCGAAGGGCGCGGTGAAGAGTAGCGCAAATGCCACGGCGTAGGGCAACCCGCCGAACAACACATACGGGATGCGTCGCCCCCAGCGGGAGCGGGTTCGGTCGGAGGCGTATCCAAGCACGGGGTTGTTGAGGGCGTTATAGATGGTGTAGAAGAACCAGAAGGCGGAATACCAGGTGGCGGGCAGGTTCTTTATATCCACGATGTAAAAGGCGATGATGCCCGCCACGGCCTCGGCGGGCGTGGCCACGCCCAGGCTCATCAGCGAGTACATCATGCGGGTTTTCGTGCTGGTCTGGAATTTGGCGTCGGCCATGTCAACTCCTCATCACGTCGCGAATTTGGCGATACCCGATCAGTTTGATATCTTCCTGTTCGAGATGCTTCTTGAACTCATCGCTCAGAAAGACCTTGAAATTTTCCACGCGGCATTCCCAGTCGGGCGTGATGGCGCGCAGCTCGGGCGTATCCACAGAGGGGTGCAGCAGGAAGTGCGTGAGGCCAGGCTTCAACTCGCTGACCATGCGTTTGGCCACGTTCAGCTGGTCGCGCGGGTCATCCAGCGGCAGGCCTGTGGCAAAGTCCTGCATCGGCACACCCTGCGCCTCGAGGTAGTCGGTCATGGCCTTGACCATCTCGAAGGTGCCCTCGTCCACGCCGAAGCTGGCATACATCTCACGGTCTCCGTGCGGGATGAGCGGCGGCAGCTTGTACTTCGTGATCAACTGGATGTAGCCCGCGATGAATTTGGGATGCGCCACCGCGCCCATGTGCATGTCGGCGTGCGTGAGGTCGAGGCCGAAGGCCAGCGCGCGATGAATCTGCGCTTCGAGCTCGGCCAGCGCCTCATCGGGATCACCCTTCTCCTGGACCTCGGCATCGGTACGGGGAAAGTAGCCTTCGTCGTCCACCAGAGTGGATTCCGTTAACCGCCCCGTGATCGGACGCCAGCGATAGAATTGCCACTCGCTGGTCAGGACAAGGTGCGCGCCCAGGTCCGCATTGGGGAGGCGGCGCTGAAGGTCCGCCGCGGCAGGGAACCATGGACACGGCACCATCACCGCGCCCGAGGTCAACGTGCCGAACTTGAACAGGTCTTCGTATGCCTGGATCGAAGCGTGGCACATGCCCACGTCATCGGCATGGGTGACCACGACGCGGTCATTGGCAGAAAAGCCGAGCCTGGCGAGGAAGGGATTGGGAGTCATGGGATGTCCTTTGTCGTAATTTCTTTGCGTCGAGCGAGGGGCCGAGTGTTTGGAAAATATTCGCGCTTCGACTGTCGATTCGCTCTCTCAGCGTCTGCTCAGCGCGAAGTGTGTTGCTAATTGAATTGTGGCAACCACTGTTTGTTCGTTTCCAGCATATCATCCATAACTTCCTGCACCTTGTCCGCACTCGGGCCGAGCGGATGGGTCAGCAGCGCCTGGTACATGGCATTGCGGTCGCCGTGCACGGCCGCTTCGACGGTGAGGATCTCGTACATCTTGACCTGCGAAATAAGCCCGAAGCAGGCGGGCGGCAGCGGATCAGTCGTTAGCGGGTGGATGCCTTGCTTGTCCACTTTGGCGGGCAGTTCCAACACCCAGTCCGCAGGCCAGTCCTTGACCGCGCCGTTGTTGCGGGTGTTGACCACGTGGATCTGTCCGAGGTCGTTGTAATGTGAGTTGATCAACTGCGTGGCCAGCGTGGAGTAGTACGCGCCGCCGCGCTTCATCAGGTCGGCGGGGGGCTCGGTCAGGGTGGGGTCGGCGTATTCGCGCAGCAAATCCTTCTCGATGGCCATGACCTCTTCAGCGCGCGAGGGCGGCCACTTCTTTTGAGCCTCGAACTTCTTGTCGGTGTAGTAGAAATATTGCAGGTAGTAGTTGGGGATCATGCCCAGCGTCTCGATGGTGCGCACATCCCACTCGGGGTGTTCCTCTGCCTTGAGCGACTCGACGAAGGCGGGGAAGATCAGCGGCCACATTTCCTCGCCGTCGATGGTGAAGCCGCGGTGCCAGGTCAGATGATTGAGTCCGAGCGTGTTGAGCACGGCGCGGCTGTCGTCGACGTGCGAGCCTGTGGCCTTCTCCAACTCTTCGAGGATGCCCATCTTGGTGGTGATGCCCACGTTGCACACGCCCACGGCAGGGACGTCCGCCGCGTAGCGGTTCAGCGCTTCGGTGACCAGACCCGCGGGGTTGGTGAAGTTGGCCAGCAGCGCGCCAGGCGCCACTTCGCGGATGTCCTTTGCGATGCTGAGGATGACAGGGATGGTGCGCAGGGCCTTGGCCATGCCGCCCACGCCCGTGGTCTCCTGGCCGATCAGCCCGTGGCGCAGACCGAGGTACTCGTCCCCGCGCCGCGCGGGCATCATGCCGACCCGCAATTGCGTGGTTACATACGACGCGCCCGCGATGGCCTCGCGCTGATTCGTGGACAGCACCACCTTGAACGGCTTGCCCCTGGCCTTGACCATGCGCTGGGCAAACCCGCCGACGACCTCCAGCCGCTCGGGGTCGATATCCGTCAACCAGAGTTCCTTGAGCGGGAGGCTTTCCACACGAGCCAAAAATCCGTTGACCAATTCGGGCGTATACGTCGAGCCGCCGCCAATGACTGTGATTTTCATGAGGTTATATTTCCTTTCGATAATTTGATCTTGAACAATTCGTACGACGCATCCCAGATCTCGTCGGGGACGTAGGGCAGGTCGGCGTGGCCTGCCTGGGCGGACTGTTCGTAGGCGAAGTCGACGAATCGCGGCAGGGTGTTGACGCCGTGTTCGAGGTCGTGCAGCCAACATTCGCCGATGGGGCCGCTGGCGGCCAGCAGACCTGTCCCCTCGAAGGCCTGGCGGATGAGGGATAAATCATAGTGCAGCTCGCGCAGTTCGGCGTCCCAGCGTGTGCCGTCCCAGGTGAGGGTGGCGTAGCTGCCGCCCGTCTGACCGTTGAACATGCCGCACACCGAGCCAGGGTTGAGGGCCAGCCGCCCGTCCAGCCGCATGGGTCAGCCAAACTCCTTGACCCGCGTATCGGTCCAGTTTGCGGAAGCAATTTTCATATCTGCTGCCTGCTCTCATCGAAGAAGCGCGGGATGTGTCCCGTGATTTCAAAGAAGCGTTCCAACTCGGCTTTGCTCAATATCAGCGTGGCCGTGTTGACCAGCGGATGGCTCAAAAAATGTTCACCCTGCCAGATGCTCGCGTCGATCCACAACTCCACTTGGCGCGACGTGTCGTTAGCCAGGCCCATCATGGTCACCGAGCCGCGCGTCACGCCCAGCAGGCGCAGCAGGGTTTCCTCCGAGCCGAAGCGCAGATGCGAGACGCCCAATTGCGCGGCCAACTCATCCAACTTCACCGTCTTCTCACAGGCCGTCACGGCCAGGAAGAAGCGCCGCCCCTTTTTGTCACACAGGAGCAGGTTCTTGGTGCTGACCGCCTCGACGCCCGCGTGGTACAAATCCGCTTCGGCGCAGGTGAACACGGCGGGATGCTCCAGCCGCTCGTACGCGAAGCCGTGGCTGTCCAGGTAGGCCAGGAATTCCTGCTCGCTGGTCATCATTTGAATCGGACTCGCATGGTCACGATCTGATACGGCCGCAAGTTCAATGGGATGGAAGTTCCGTCCACGCTCAAAGCGGACTCGTTCTCCTCGAGCAGATTCGTGACCCAGGCTGCTTCCACCTCCAACCCAAACTGGACCTGAACCTGGCCCCGTTTCCTCTGGCTTTCATACAAGCGGACGATGATCCCGTCCCCATCCTCGGCGCGTTTGACCGTCTCGATGATGACGTTGGCCGCGCTGGCACGGACCATGGACGGTAGACCGTGGACAGTGGACTTACGGTCCTCGTTCTTCGGTCCACGGTCTGGGCGGAAGACGATGATCGGATCATTCAACAAATACGCCTCGCGCTGCGTTTCCTCGCTCCATGCGCCGACGTGCGGCAGCAGGCTGTACGTAAAGTGATGCTCGCCGAAATCGGCCATCGGGTCGGGCAGGGTGGGGGAGCGCAGCAGGGTGAGACGCATGACGTTGTCGTGGATGTCGTGTCCGTACTTGCAATCGTTGAGCAGGCTCACGCCATAACCGCCTTCGGAGAGGTCGACCCATTTGTGGGCACAGGTCTCGAAGCGGCCCCAGTCCCAACTGGTGTTGCGATGGGTGGGGCGAGTCACGTTGCCCCACTGAATCTCATACGTGGCCTGCGGCGCGAGCACGTCCACGGGGAAGGCAACCTTGAGCATGGTGTTGCGTTCCATCCAGTTAACGGTCGTGTCGAAGTCCAGGCGCGGCGAGTGATGACTCAACGAAATGCGCTGGACGATCTCGCTGTGCAACACCTTGCGCGTGATCTCGACCGTCTGACGCAGCGGCCCGCGCTCGATCCACGCAATGGAGGAGGCGGGATCAGCCAGCCAGGTGCGGTCATCGTAGTAGGCGTCGATGTCCCAGGCGTCGAAGTTCATCGGACGGTCTTCGAAGAGCTGGAACTGGTTGGCCACGGAATTGGGCGTCAGCACTTCGCGCTGGGCTTGCTTGTCGAAGATGCGGATGAGATCGCCTGCCTCGTTGAACTCGGCGCGGATGAAGGCGTTTTCAAGAATGACCGTGGACGATTGACCGTGGACCGTGACTTCAGGCTGACCTTCGACCTTCGACGTTTGACTGAGCGTCGTGATGCTGTACGGCGCCAGTTCGCCCGCGTCGGCCCACAGGCCAGAGTCCGCCGCTTGAACGGGGACAGGCTGCCCGTCGCGGGCGAAGCCTTGAGCGTTGCCTGGGACGAAGACCAAAGCCCGTTGCGTAAACGAAGTCGGGTTGACCAGCAGCACATCCCCATCCAAAGTTTGTGCAATGGCTTCCAGCGCCTCGTCGCGGATCTGGGTCACGTTCGTCGCCAGCTCGGCGTACTGGGCCTGCGACTCTTCGTAGACGGGGCCGATACTCGAGCCTGGGATGATGTCGTGGAATTGGTTGAGGCAGATGGTGCGCCAGGCATTCTGGTAATCGGTAATTGGATATTGATAAGCAGCAATAAGCGAGGCGTAGGTGGAGATGAATTCGGCGTCGTGCAGCAGGAATTCGCTCTTGCGGTTGGCGTGCTTGTTGCGGGCCTGGGTGGTGTAGGTGCCGCGATGATATTCGAGATACAGCTCGCCGTTCCAGACGGGCATCATCTTGTCGTCGCTGAGCGGCGCGATGGATTCGAAGAACTGCCTGACGCTGGATTGCTTGACTTGCGGCAGGGCGGGGAAGTGCTTCATGGCTTCGATGTTTTCGAGCATCTCGCGTGTCGGGCCGCCGCCGCCGTCACCGAAACCATAGGCCATCAGCAGGTCGTTGTGCAGTTCCTTCTGCTGGAAGTTCTGCCAGGCGCCGAGCGCCTCGGTGACGTTGGCCATCGAGTTGTAGGTGCTGGCAAAGGGACTGCCGACTTCCTTGACCGTGCTGAAGTGCGTCAGGATCTGGGTGCCGTCAATGCCCTGCCAGAGGAAGGTATCGTAAGGCAGGCGGTTGTACTGGCTCCAGCCGATTTTGATGGTCATGAAATACTTCAGGCCTGCCTGCTGGATGAGCTGAGGGAGTGCCCAGGCGTAGCCGAAGACATCGGGCAGCCACAGCACGGGCGTCTCGGCCTCTTGGCCGAAGTGTTCGCGGAAGAAGCTGCGGCCAAGCAGGAATTGGCGTGCCAGCGACTCGGCGCCGCTCAGGTTGCAGTCCGCTTCGACCCACATGCCGCCCATCGGCTCCCAGCGCCCTTCCTTGACCTTGCGCTTGATCTCCTCGAACAGCGCGGGCTGGTCTTCCTTCATGAACTGATAGAGTTGCGGCTGACTCTGCGAGAAGTGATAATCGGGGAATTGTTCCATCAGGCGCAGCACGGTGTGGAAGGTGCGCTCCGATTTGCGGCGGGTCTGGCCGAGGGTCCACAGCCAGGCCACGTCGATGTGGGCATGGCCCGTGGCGTGGATGACCACGTCCAGCGGGACGCCCGCTTTTTCGATGCCCGCCTGCAGGGTCCGCATGGCAGGTTCGACGCTGGCGTAGAAGGCCTCATCGCCGAGCGGGGCGCGCGTGTCGAGGATGTTGAAAGCCTCGTTCAATGCGTTGTGCAGGTGATGTTTAGCGGGCTGGGATTCGTCGAGGTTGTCGGCAGTGTCCAACGCGGTGCGGGCGAGGGCGATGAAATTCCGCGTGGGCTGGTGGATCTGCACCACGGCGCATTGCCGCATGTATAGCTTGGTAAAGAAGTCACCGCGTTCGACGCCGCCCAGGCCTGTCCAGCCGCGCAGGGCGAGGACGTGGTCCTTCCCGTCGCACCACTCAGGCTTGAGAAGAAATTCCTGGTGATGACGGTCGCAGGCGGCGTAGGCGACGCCGTCCACGTAGGCCAGCGCCTCAGGGTGGGAGAAGTCGCCCGCATCGCCGAGGGGCAGGGTGAGCGCAATCGGCTGGGAGGCATCCATGTATTCGGGCACAAAAAACTTCGTGCGCAGGACGAAATCCTGCATCCACGAACCCCAATACTCGTTGGCGTCGACCTCCTGCCATTGGGAATCGTCCACATCGGCTTGGATGGGTGCGGGCGCGGTGGGGCCCGTCAGCCCGAGGTAACTGAACGGGGGCAGGGCTTTGCGTTTGATGTAAACCAGCGGGGCGATGAGTTCCAGGCGCGCTTTGATCTTGGCGGGAGTCCAGCGTTGGTTGTGATACATCTAGTTGACCCTTTTCGACATGTAGATATCGGGTTTGCCCCTGCCGTTTGCGTCGGGCATGACGCCTGTGATGGTGTAGCCCATCTTTTGATAGAACTCGAAGGGATGGCCTTTCAGGTTGCGAATGTTTCGAATCTGCTCCCAGAGGTTTTCGTACAAGTCGATGTTCGCCAGCGAGGTCATGCCGTCTTCGTCATCCGAGCCGAGCGTGATGGTCAGCCCGCCGCGCTGGCGGACCTGCTCTTCGAAGTCTGCAATCAGGATACGACCGATGCCCTGTTTCTGGAGCGACGGCTGCACCGCCAGCGGATGCAGTTCCCAGACGTGGCCGTCGTACTCGGGGATTCCCCCGATCACGCCCAGCAGAGTCCCATCCTCGCCCACGGCGGCGCGGCAGATGCGGTCCGCCGAGAGCATCTCGTGGACCTCGGTCAGGCTGTCCTCGAAGGTGGGCCAGGCGTCGGGCCAGTGCTCGCGGAAGGCGTCCACGATCAGTTGCGCGGCCTGTTGGATGAGACCTTCATCGGCGGGCGTGAGGGAAATGACCTTCATCTTATTTTGCATTCATGATCAGCGCGATAGCGCCCAGCACGCCCGCGCGATTGCCGAGCGCAGGTGAAACGATGTACTGGTCGATGTTTTTCAAGATGGCGGGATGGTTGACGTAGCCCTTGAGCAGGTCCTGGACCCTGGCCCTGATCTTCGGGAACATGAACTCGTTCTGCATCACGCCGCCGCCGAGGATGATCTTCCTGGGCGTCAGCGTGAGGATGTAGTTGACCAGCGCGTAGGCGATGTAGCCCGCTTCCACGTCCCAGAAAGGATGGTCGGCGGCCAACGTTTCCGCGCGCTGACCGAAGCGCGCCAGGATGGACGGTCCCGCGGCGAGGCCTTCGAAGCAGTCGCCGTGATAGGGGCAGGCGCCGTCGAAGGGGTCGAGGGTGCGGTCGTGAGGCAGATAAATATGCCCCATCTCGGGGCTGACCAGCCCGTGCATGGGTCTGCCGCCGATGATGAAGCCCGCGCCGATGCCCGTCCCGACCGTGATGTACAGCGACGGGTCCAGGCCTTTGCTGGCCCCCCAGCAGGCTTCGCCCAGCCCCGCCACGGCCACGTCGAGGTCGACAGCGAAGGGCAGGTCTAGGCTCTGGCGCAGGGTGCCGAGCACGTCCGTGTTGCCCCAATGCGGCTTGGGCGTGGTGGTGATGAATCCGAACGTGGGCGACTCGGGGTCCACATCGAAGGGACCGAAGGAGCCGAGGCCGATTCCACGCAAGCGATTGACGTGCGGGGCGAAGAAATCCACCACTCGCTGGAGCGTTTCCTCGGGCGTGGTGGTCGGGAAGCGGACCTCATCCACGACCTGCTCGGGGCCGCCCGCCACCATGCAGACGAACTTGGTGCCGCCCGCTTCGATACCGCCGTACAGGGTCTCCGTCATGGCTGGCTCCTCTCTGAACCTATTCCTCGACCCGATTCTTGCGGATGACCTCCGCGTACCATTCGCCAGAGTCCTTGACGATGCGCTGCTGGGTGTCGTAATCCACGCGGACCAGGCCAAAGCGTTTGGTGAAGCCGTGGCCCCACTCGAAGTTGTCCATCAGCGACCAGACCATGTAGCCGCGCACGTCCACGCCGTCTTGCATGGCGAGGCGGGTCTGGATGAAGTGTTGTTTGAGATAGTCGAGGCGGCGCGGATCGTGGACCTTGCCGTCGGCGCTGACCTCGTCCTTGAAGGCCGAGCCGTTCTCGGTGATGTAGAGCGGCGGCAGTTTGTATTCGCGGTTGATCTTGACCAGCAGGCGGCGCATGGCGGGCGCGTGGACCTCCCAGCCCATCTCGGTGTATTCCGCGCCGGGCACGGGACGGATGCTGCCTTCCGCGTTGACCAGGTTGCGCGAGTAATAGTTCGCGCCCAGGAAGTCGAGTTCCTGCGCGATCAACGCCATGTCACCGCTCTGGATGACGGGCATATTCGCGCCGACCAGCTCGTACACGGCGGGCGGATAGTGTCCCTTGAAGAGCGGGTCGAGGAAGAGCGTCTCGCTGCGCTGCCAGGCCGCCTCGGCGGCGGCTACATCTTCGGGGGAGTCGGAGGCGGGGTCGGCGGGCCACAGGTTCAGGACGATGCCCGCCTTGGCGCGAGAGTCCGCCGCGCGGATGGCCTGTACGGCCAGTCCGTGCGCCACCATCAGGTGGTGGACGACCTGGTAGGCAGTGCGCGGGTCCTTGATCCCGGGCGCGTGTTCGCCGTACAAGTGACCGTCGAAGGCCACCACGCTGGGTTCGTTGAAGGTCGTCCAGAAGCGGACGCGGTCACCGAGGCGTTTGACCATCAGCGCGGCGTAATCGGCGAAGGCCTGGCCCGTGCTGCGGTTGGCCCAGCCGCCCTCGTCCTGGAGGGTCTGCGGCAGGTCCCAGTGGAAGAGGGTGAGGAACGGTTCGATGTTGGCGGCGCACAGCCCATCGACAAGGCGGTCATAGAAGTCGAGGCCCTTGGGGTTGATGCGGCCCCGTCCAAGCGGGAGCACGCGCGGCCACGAGACCGAGAAGCGGTAAGCCTTCAGCCCGAGTCGGCGCATGAGGGCGATGTCTTCCTCGTAACGATGATAATGATCGCAGGCTACGTCGCCCGTGCCCCCGTCCGAAATATTGCCAGGTGTGTGACTGAAGCGATCCCAAACCGACTCGCCCTTGCCATCCTCGTTCCACGCGCCCTCCACTTGATACGATGCAGTGGCGGCGCCCCAGAGGAAGTCGTGTGGGAATGGATATGTTTTCATTGTGTTGGAACCTCGTTTATGGATTGATGTGCATCCGCAGGAGTTGCAGATCACGAATTGGCGGGGAAGGGGCGAACCCGTGGGGCGGCCTCGCCGTCAGATAGGTCGATGCCCACCCTGCAAGCTGCCCGACGAAGGAACGGGTCCGCGCCGAGCTTGTCTTCGCTGACGATGGCTGGGGTCTCGCGGGTGTAGATGAATCAACTGAACCTCTCGGGCGGCTTCGGCGAAGGCGGGGTGAACTGTCTGTAAGCGCTTTCTGAAAGCGCTTACATTATAAAAAGAAAGAACCCCTGCGTCAATCGAACTGGGAATTTTTAAGAGAAACGGCGCTTTGCGGCCTGCGCGCTGCGCCAGGTGGATTACGGTTTCAACACCTCGTCGCTCATCTCGTCCAGGCGGGACACTTCCTCGTCGGTGAGACGCCAGCCGAGGGCGCCCGCGTTTTGCAGGGCCTGGGGTTCGTTCTTCGCGCCAGGTATGGGCAGGGTGCCCTTGCAGAGGGTCCAGTTGAGCGCCACCTGCGCGTTGGATTTGCCGCCGTGGTCCTGTCCGATGGCGGTCATCAGCTTGAGCAGGGGCGGGAGCTTCTTGAGCATCGACGCATACTGCGCGCCGCGCGCGCCCGCGGGCGGATTCTCGGCGGAGTACTTGCCCGTCAGCAGACCCATTTCGAGCGGGGAGTAGGCGATCAGGCGCACGCCCAATTCCTTGCAACGCGCCAGCAGACCCTCTTTTTCCACGTTGCGGCGCAGCAGGCTGTAATGGACCTGGTTGGAGGCCAGCGGGATGTTATGGCGGGCTAGCGCCGAGTAGGCGGTCATCATCTGGGTCGAGTTGAAGTTCGAGACGCCCACGGTGCGCGTCCAGCCCTTTTCCACGCATGCGACCATGCCTTCCATCATATTGTCCACGCTCATCAGCGGCGAGGGCCAGTGGATTTGGTACAAGTCTACGGACTCGAGGTTCAGTCGTTCCAGGCTGTGTTTCAGGGCGTTGGGGATGGCGCTCTTGAACAGGCGCCAGGGAAAGTATTTGGTGGCCACCAGAACAGGCTGGTCGGTCTGTTTCAGAAATTCGCCCAGCATACGCTCGGAGCGTCCCGAGCCGTACACTTCGGCGGTGTCGATGAAGCGGATGCCTTCCTGGAGAGAGACTTCGAAGGCCTTGCGGAGGTCGTCGTCGGTGTGGGTGCTGCCGTACTGCCACATCATACGGTCGCCCCATTGCCAGGCCCCCAGTCCCATTTCGATGGCATGCAAAAAGCGGGTTTCGTTGCTGATTTCGGTCATGTTGCTCTCCTTGCGTCGGCTGATTGTATCTTAAAAAATCCCTGCCCTGTGCCCGTCCTTCATAATTCGAGTTACAATCGGGAACGCAAAAATCCATTATTGGAACTGATGGAACGCAAGCACCCGCTCAACGTAGGGGAGAGGTTCTGGCGCTCCCTGAGTTCCTGGGAGGTTCCCGTGAATTCCAATCTTGAGCCGCGGGATATTGAATCCGCGAAGGACCTGGCCCAACGGCTGGGTTTGCCCCTTTCCAGGGTGGCGTTGTTGACGCGCGCCCTGACGCATCGTTCGTACGTCAACGAGCATGCCGACGTTCAGGAGGATAACGAACGCCTGGAATTTCTGGGCGACGCCGTCCTGGATTTCATCGTCGGCGCGTGGGTGTATCATCGCTTTCCTGAGATGCCCGAAGGCGACCTGACCAAGGTCCGCTCGGCGTATGTCTGCAACGAGCAATTGGCGGTCTTCGCCCGCAAGTTCGACTTGGGGCGCGCGATGCGCCTGGGACGCGGCGAACTCAACTCGGGCGGCCGCGATCGCGACGGGCTGCTTGGCTCCACCTTCGAGGCCGTCATCGGCGCCTTGTACCTGGAGGCAGGCCTCGGGGCGGTGGAGAAATTTGTCCACCCGCTGCTGGCCGAGGCGCGCGAGAAGATCCTCGAAGGCCTGGAGGACCCGAAGAGCGAATTCCAGGAATGGACCCAGGCCGAGAAGATGGGCACGCCGCGCTACAAGGTGTTCGGCTCCAGCGGGCCTGACCATGCCAAGGTCTACGAAGTGGAAGTATCCATCGGCGACAAGGTCCTCGGCAGGGGCAGCGGATCGAGCAAGCAGGCCGCCGAACGCGCCGCTGCCGCGGATGCGCTCAAGAACCTGAATCTGTTGTAATTCATTTCTTGGAGTCGAAGTCCACGGGTTTTGACTCCATCTGGATTTGTGAATGCCTCTACGTCTAAAATCACTCGAACTGCAAGGCTATAAAACCTTCGCCTCCCGCACTGTTTTTGAATTTGCGGGCGGCATTACGGCCATTGTGGGGCCGAATGGCTCGGGCAAGTCGAACATCGCGGACTCGCTGCGCTGGGTGTTGGGCGAGCAGTCCTATGGCCTGCTGCGCGGCAAGAAGACCGAAGACATGATCTTTGCGGGCTCCGAGCATCGTCCGCGCGCGGGCATGGCTCAGGCCATCATCACCTTCGACAACACCGACCACTGGCTGCCCGTCGATTTCTCCGAGGTGGCGCTGGCCCGTCACGCCTACCGCGATGGCCGCAACGAGTATATGCTCAACGGACAGCACGTCCGCCTGCGCGACATCAACGAACTGCTGGCCCAGGCTGGCCTGAGCGAGCGCACCTACACCATCCTCGGCCAGGGCATGGTCGACGCGTCGCTGGCCCTCAAAGCCGACGAGCGCCGCCGTCTGTTCGAGGAAGCCGCGGGCGTGGGCCTGTACCGTACCCGCCGCGAAGAGGCGCTCAAGCGTCTCGAAAATACCGAACGCAACCTCGAGCGCGTGCTCGACATCATGGCCGAGCTCGAGCCGCGTCTGCGTTCGCTCGAACGTCAGGCGCGCCGCGCCATCGAGTATACCCAGGCGCAGGCCACGTTGAAGGTCATCCTGCGCGAGTGGTATGGCTATCACTGGCACCGCGCCCAGCGCGACCTCTCCGACATTCGCGAGACCGTGCGCCAGCAGGAAGCCCGCCTACGCGAGACGCGCGTGGCGCATCAACAGGCGCAGGCCGAGTACATGACCTTCCGCGAACGGCTGACGGGATTGCGGGCACAACTCAACGCCTGGCATCGACAGTCCGCCGAGCTGCACAATCAGCGCGAGACCATCAACCGTGAGCTGGCCGTGCTCGAAGAACGCCGTCGCGCGTTGACCGCTTCGCAGGGTTCATCCCAGGCTGATGGGGAGCGCCTGGCCGATGAGTTACGTGTCGCGCAGGAACGTCTGGCTGAGGCCGAAGGTGAGACGGGCCGCGTGCAGGCCGAGTATGACGAGGCCAAGAGCCAACTGGCCGCTGCGCAGTCCGCGCTGCAAACCCGCCAGACCGACCGTCAGGCGCTGGAAGGACAGTTACAGTCCGCCCGCCGCGAGATCGAAAAACTCAGCTCCCAGCGCACCAGCGCCCAGGCCCGCCAGGACGAACTCAAGGCGCGTATCGAGGCCCTCGGGCAGAAGATCGACTCCACCAAGCAGGCCATCGCCGCGGCGGAAGCTGCCGCGCGCAAGGCCGAGGATCAGCTCAAGTCGGCGCGCGCTAAACGCGAGCGCGCGGATGCCGAGCTGAAGCTGGCCGAATCCACGCTGGAAGAAAAGAAACGCATCGTCGAGGACATGGATCTCGAACGCCGCGACGCCCTGGACACCCGCGCGCGCATCGAATCGGATCATTCGCGCTTGCATGCGCAGCTCGACGTGCTGGAACAGGCTGAACAGTCGCTGGCTGGTTACGCCGAAGGCGCGCGCTTCCTGCTGGACGCCGCCCGCCAGTCCAAGCTGACGGGAGCACGTGGCGCCCTGAGCGCCGCGTTGGATGTGCCCGCCGAACTCGAAACCGCCATTGCCGCCGCCCTCGGTGACGCTGTGGACGCGGTGTTGCTCGACGCGGGTCAGAGCGAGAACGCGCTCAGCCTGCTCGAGTCGGATGAGTCGGGCCGCGCGGCCTTGCTGCCGATGGAAGCGCTCGTGGCGGGGCAATCGCTGCCGCGCCCGAACGACCCAGATTGCCTCGGCATCGCCGCGGAGCTGGTCAACGCGCCCGAGGAATTGCGCGCGGCTGTCAGCGTGCTGCTCGGCCAGGCGCTGATCGTCCGTGACCGTGCGGCGGCGCGCCGTCTCATTGCGGGATTGCCGATCCAGGCGCGCGTCGTGACCCTGCGCGGGGAAGTGTTCCACGGCGATGGCCGCATCGTGGCGGGCAAGACCGCCCGCGCCTCGACCTTGAGCCGCCCCCGCCAAAAGCGCGAGTTGGACTCCGCCCTGAGCGGACTCCGCGCCCGTCTCGACGAGGCCAACAAGAACGTGGAGATGCTCTCGAACCAACTGGCCGCGTCGCGCCATGACCTGTCGAAGGCCGAGAACGAAGTGCGCGAGACGCGCGTCCGTTTGGGCGGCGCCCGCGAAACGGAACAGCAGGCGGGGCTGGAAGCTGAGTCCACTCGGCGGCAGTTGGAGTGGCAGAACAAGCAGCTCGAGCAGGTGCAGGCCGAGGTCCAGGAAGCGGTCAGCGTTCGTCAGTCGTTGATCGATTCGCAGGCCGAGCTGGAACGCAAATCCGCGGATGCGGTCGAAGCATCCCGCGCGCTGTCGGGCCAGTTGGCCGAGGTCGCGCTGGATGAACTCCAGCAGCAGGTCGCGTACTGGACGACGCGTGTGGCCGTGGCGGAGCAATCCAAAAGCGGGGTGGGCTCGCGCATCGAAGAGAGAAGAAAAGAAGCTGAGCGTCTCACGGCGCGTCAGTCTGAGTTGGGGGCACGCCAGGGCGAGATCCAATCGTCGCTGACGGGGCTCGAAAGCGAAGAGAAGAGTCTGCACGAGCGCCAGGCAGGCCTGCATGGGCAGATCGAAGAGATGATGGTTCACATCGAACCTGCCGAGAAGGACCTCGAAACTGCCGAGCAGCAGGAAGCCAAATTGCAGGAAACTGAGGCCAATGCGCAGCGCGCGCTGGCCAACACCGAGCGCCTGTTCGGACAGTTGCAGCTCGACCAGACCCGCCGTCAGGAGGCGCTCGACAACCTACGCCAGAAAATCATGGACGACTTCGGGCTGGTGATGTTCGAGTATGCCGCCGACGTCTCGGGCCCCGTGCCGCTGCCGCTGGACGGCATGGTCGAGCAACTGCCGATCGTGACCGAGCTCCCGCTCGACCTGGAAGATCAGCTCACGCAACAGCGCGCGCAACTGCGCCGCATGGGCGCCATCAACCCCGACGCGAAGAAGGAATTCGATTCCGAGACCGAGCGCTATACCTTCATGAAGACTCAGATCGAGGACTTGCGCAAGGCGCAGGCCGACCTCAAGGTGGTGGTAGCCGAACTGGACGAACTGACCAAGCAGGCTTTCTCGAAGACCTTCGACGCCGTGGACAAACAGTTCCGCGAGACTTTCGTGCGCCTGTTCGGCGGCGGCTCCGCGCGGCTGGCGCTGACCGACCCCGAGAATCTGGTTGACACGGGCATTGAGATCGAGGCGCGCCTGCCAGGCCGCCGCGAACAGGGACTGGCGCTGCTCTCGGGCGGCGAACGCAGCCTGACCGCCATCGCGCTGGTCTTCGCGCTGCTCAAGGTCTCGCCCACCCCCGTCTGCGTGATGGACGAGGTGGATGCGATGCTCGACGAAGCCAACGTGGGCCGCTTCCGCGACCTGCTGGTGGACCTGAGCAAGGACACGCAGTTCATCATCATCACCCACAACCGCAACACCGTGCAGGCCGCGGATGTGATCTACGGCATCACCATGGGCCGCGACTCGGCCAGTCAGATGATCAGCCTCAGGCTCGATCAGGTGACGGATGAGATGCTGTCGCGTGGGTAGTGGAAAGTGGAAAGAATTTGTCCCGCTTCGAGAGAGGCGGGATTTTTTATGCCATTGCGAGGAGCCGCGAGCCTCAAATGGCGAGCCTCAAATGGCGAGTACGGCGACGAAGCAATCTCCTGCACCAGCCGTCTCGCTTCACCCGCAATGTCCTGCCGATTCTTGCCATCCCATGATTTTCGGTCTATACTCTCCTTATCGGAGTACACATGTCAGATATCGATCTCACCCGTCTCCACCCCACAATCGAA
>CAZGFR010000020.1:0-8240 GCA_964524485.1 uncultured Anaerolineaceae bacterium
TATCTAGTTAACCGTAGAACCAGCGAGCTATCGGAAGGACCGTTATTAACAGATTGGTCGCTACCTATCGCACACTCATGCAATGAGGCTATAGGTAGTGACCATAGGATGGCATTGCCTGTCATGCTCTCTGTTACTGCTACTATGTTATTTCACTGGAGAATGACCAATGAATAAATCCCTACAATCTCGCATCATGTTTGAGCTTTTGTGTGTGTTCATGGTGGTATTCGGCATTTCAGCTTGTTCCCCAAAGAATGAAATGGCACCTGTTAATACAGCCTATCCCGGGCCAGTAACCCGCACAGTTATACCGAACACACCTACCCCTATAAAAGCAGTATTTCCCAGTTCCACCTCCCAGCCCACTCGTACCACCGCGCCAACACGCACGGCACTTCCCACGCGTTGGCGGGATTTCACACCTACGCCAAATTCCACGCCAGGTGTATGGCCCGAGTTTTCCAGTTCTGTCACTTATTTCAATTTTTTTGATGGAACAGAAGCAGGGCCGCTTCACTTTAGTATTCGTTATCCCCCAGACTGGTATCTATACCCAGGTTATACCGTTATCTCCCCAGGTCTGGAATGGCAGGGCACTTATATTCAAAATTATGAACGCAGCGGAGACCCTGACCAACCATCTCTTACGCCGGGAAAAGTACAATTGTATACAGGCATGGGGCCGTGCCTGCGCAACTTGGGAAAAGAATGCCCACTCGATTCACCCCTATTATCCCCTGGGTTACCTGGCGTGAAGAATATCTCCGAACATGACCATTTCACGTTCTGGACTGTCGAATTATACAAAGGCGAATTTGGTTTTGGCATTTATGCCGCTATGCCTGGCACCCCTGAAGAAAATGCCAAACTTCTCCAAATCTTGGATGAAATCCTAGCTACGGTAAAACTCTGGTAAAGAACTGCTCACAGGTTCAAACATATTTTTGCTGGCGGCGGATTTGTAATCCGCCGCTTTGATTCCCGCTGGATTACAAATCCAGCGGGAGCGTTGAGAAAACTTCCTTCACCGCCCGCACGAAGGTCTCGACCATCTTCTCCAGATTGATCTCCTCGCTGACGATGCGGTAGGATTCCGCGCCCATCGCGCGCAGGCGGGTGGGGTCGGAGAGCGCGTCGCGCAATGCGGCGAGCAGCGCGCCGAAATCGTCGGGGGGAATCTGCCAGCCGTTGCCCGCGCGCACCAGGTCATCCTGCGTGCCGTCGCCTTGTGCGACGATGACGGGCAGCCCGTGACTCATCGCCTCCTGCACGGCCAGTCCGCCTGTGCCTGGCAGGACGAACAGGTCGGCTTCTGCAAAATAAGGTTTCAACTCGTCCCCGTGCCTGGCTCCGATAAACTGCGCAGACGGATACACCTCGCGCGCCAACGCTTCGAGCGCGGCATGCCCGGGTCCATCCCCGACGATAACGAGGCGCGGCTGCGGGTCAAGTTGGGCGCAGGCACGGAGCAATAAGTCAACACGTTTTCGGGATTGTAAGCGGCCGACGAAAAGTAAAGACGGTGGACGATCCCCAAAGGGGATGCTATGGACGGTGGATGGTGTGAGCGGTGGTTGGGTGGGACGCGTGGAAACAGAGTTATGGGCAACGAAGATCCGTTCGCGCGGGAAGCCGAGGGCGGCGTACTCATCCGCGCCGCGCTGACTGTAGGCCAGCAGGCCCTCGAACTGGCGTAGGAAGGCAAGTCGGCGCATTTGGCGGAATCCGCTCCACAGTCCAGAAAGAGACGGGGAGCCGAGTCCCCAACCGAGGACAGGGCGTCCACGCTGACGCATCCACTTCACCGCAGCGGGCGTGGCGAGATAGCGCGGGTTGGCTTCCACGATCAGCGCGTCGGGATCGGCCCTCTCCAGCCAGTCGATGAATCCATGTTGATAACAAAGATAGAACGGACCAGAGAGGAGATGGATGTTTTGCGCGGGCGTAATCTGCGCGACGCGCGGCTGCCCACTGGCAATGCTTTCCTCGGGACGCGGCTGGCCTGCAAACAGAGTCAAGCCACCGTCACAGGCTTCGGCCAGCAGGTCGAAGAACGGGACGCGGTAACTCGGCAGGACACGTTGTTGCAGGGCCAGGCGGCCGGGGAAATGGTTCATGGCAGGAAGGCGCAGCGCGCAAAGAGGACCGCGTACGGGTCGCGATATTGCTCGCACCACTCGTTCGAAGCGGACACGGCTTCGATTAGCGGAGCCTGGGAGGCAGTGGACAGTAACAGCAGGTTGACGTCTGCCCGCGCAAGGATGAATTCCCAACCAGGCTCGGTGTTGCTGATGCTGACGTATTGGCTCCATTGCTCGGGCGGGTAACTGTACATGCGCGTGTCGATGGAGACCGGGCGCGAAGGCAACGCAAAGTCGAGATAGGAACCAAAGGCGTAGTCATTCCACAGGTTGCCGCGCAGGTCGGGGTGAGCCTTGAGCCAGGTGACGGCGGCGGTGGGTGTGGTGGTCCGTTCGTAGAGCGGCGGGGCCGACTCCCACCAACTGTCACGCAGGCCGGGCAGGAAGAGCAATGAAAGCAACAGGATCAATTGCGCCAGCGCAACATTGAGACGGGCGTTGATCTTTTCGACGGGACGGTCGAGGAGGCGGTTGGTCCATTCGGCGAGCAGGTCCGCGCTGAAAATCGCCAACAGGAACAGGAACCAGATGACATAGCGCGTGCCCGAGAGCGCCAGCCAGCCGAAACCCAGGAACCAGATCCATTCCAGGCGGGATAATTTGCGCGACGAGAAGGCAGCCAGTGCAGGGAAAAACAGCAGCCAGCCAAAGAAGAGGTTCATCTGCCAACCCAGATTGCTGGGCGGGTACCATTCCACGCTGAAGAGTTGGTCGGAGGGTGATTGCAGGATGAAGGTCAGATAACCCCACACGCCGAATCCATGCGGGTTGAGCAATGTGGTGATGAGCGTGGCCGCAAACGCAAGGATCAACGGCTTGCGCGCGCCTGACCCAAAGACCAGCGCCGCGCCCGTCAACACCAACGGCAGGATGAACGATCCGTGCAGGTTGACCCACAGCAGCGTGGCGGCGGGCAGCAACCAGAGCGTTTTGTTCTGTCCGTTCTGCCAGCGATACAAGACCCACAGGCAGGCTACAAACAGCGGATAAACGAACAACTGCGGACGCATGACCCAGTTGTTCGATCCCGCCAGCCCAAGCAACAGCGTGAGGATTGTCGCCAGGCGCGGGCCCGAGGCCTCGCGGATCATGCGCCAGGTCAGACCATAGGCCAGGGCCAGCAGCAGGCCACGCAGCAGGAAGGTCAGCCCGGCGCCGCCCAGGGCGTAGACCAGCCAGAAGATGAGTCCCGCCAGCCATTGCTGATAAAAGATGGGCTGTCCCGCGCGGGTCCAACTCATCAGGTCCACAGCGGGAACAGCTCCACTCTTGAGGATGTCCTGCCCAAGGCGCAGGTACCACCAATAATCCTGCGCGGGAATCGACATCAGGAACGAAAGCCCCACCAACGGCAGGAGCGCCAGGCTGAGCCAGAGCAGGTCGTAGCTGCGCGCGTCATTGCGCGCGTCGCGGTCAGTCATGCAGCAGAGCCTCCAGATATTTGTCCACCATCGCGTCGAGTCCCAGCGCGGATTCGGCCTGGGCACGTGCGGCCCGGCGGAAGCGCTGCGGGTCACGCAGGATCTCGGCGGCGACAGCAGCCAGCGCGGGAATGGCGGGCGGCTCGATCTTCCATGGGTCACCGCCATAGGAAGCGATGCGGCCCGCGTCGCCGAGTACCAGTTCGTTGAGCGCGCCCGTGTCGAAGGCGGCCACGGGCAGACCACAGGCCATCGCTTCGATGACGGCATTCGGACAGGCAGCGTTCAGGTCCGCGGAGAAGAACAGGTGCGCCGAGCGGTCGATCTCGGGGATGCGCTCGCGCGGCACGCTGCCGACCCAGTTGATTTTGACGCGGCTGCGAGCATCCACCCGCGCGCGAATCTCGTCCGTGGCCTGGCCCACCACCATCAGTTCCATCGGGAAACCGTGCTGCTCTTGAAGTGTCTCGGCCAGCGCCAGGGCATTATCGAGACCCATGTCGTAGCCGCCGCCCAAATTGGCTTCGACAAGCAACAGCCGATACGGCGGATAAGGCGGAACGTCCTGCCCAGCGGGCGAATACACGTTCAAGTCCACGCCGTTGTGGATGGTGACGGACGGGACGCGCGGCTTGCCGTACCAATCCTCCCACCAGCGGCGGGAGAACTCGCTTTGATAGATGATCTTGCTGGCCAGGTTGGCGCGGATGAAGGACAGCACGAAGTTTCCATATTCCGCGCGCAGGAAGTGTTTGAGTCCCGTACGGCGGCGGCGATGCACCCAGTTGATGCCGTCCAGCCGCTGGACGACCCGTCTGCCGCGGCGGCGGGCCTGCCATAACGGAATCAGGTGACGGGTCCCGGCAATGACGAGGGTGGCATCCACCGGCGCAGCCAGGTCATAGGTCACGTCCACGCCGCGGGCGCGCAGTCCCGCCTCAAACTTGAGTCGGAAGGAGGCCATGCCGCCCGCCTCGACGCGGGGTGTGATGCAAATGCGGGTCATAAAAAAGATTATACCGTAGGGGCACAGCGGAAGGCTTGATGGTTCAGCTATAATCGTTCTGCTGTGCCCCTGCAGAATATGGTATCCTTGATGCATCTCATTTGGGAGTCGTCCATGTACGTAGCCATCGAAGGTGTCATCGGCGTGGGAAAGACCACGCTGGCGCGCTTGCTCCAGCCGCGTTTCGACGCGGATCTGTTGCTGGAGATCTTCGAGGAGAATCCGTTCCTCTCCGATTTTTACGGCGACCGTCAGCGCTATGCCTTTCAGACCCAGATCTTCTTCCTGCTCAGCCGCTACCGCCAACAGAACAGCACCGTGCCGAACATCCTCGGCGCAGGCAAGAGCCTGCTGGCCGATTACACCTTTGCCAAGGATGCGCTCTTTGCGCGCATCAACTTGAGCGGCGACGAATTGACCATGTATTACAAGGTGCATGAAGCGCTGGGCGAGAAGATCCCCAAGCCCGACCTGGTGGTGTACCTGCAGGCCAGCACCGACGTGCTGATGCAGCGCATCGCCTTCCGCGACCGCCCCTACGAGCGCCAAATGGAACGCGACTACATCGACGAGTTGAACCGCACCTACGACGACTTCTTCTTGAAGCCGTTCGACCACACCCCCGTGTTGACCATCAACACCAACAGCCTGAACATCATCCAGAACACCGAACACCTCGACTATATCGAGAACCGCATCCGCGAAAGCCTGGGCCTGCTCCCGTTCCAGCCGAGCCTGCCGCTGGCGGAGGCCTGAGAGGACCGACCATGCGCGTCACCCGTGAGACTCTGATCCGTATTGCCAAAGAGACCGTCCAGGAACGAGCCTTCAACGACCGGGATATCGTGGCCGCCTACCTGACGGGGTCCCTGGTGGGCGAGAAAGACCCGATGCTGGGCGGCACCGCCGACATTGACCTGATCCTGGTCCACGCCTCCACGCCCATGCTGAAGCGGGAGTTGGTCAAGCTGACCCCCGATTTCCACCTCGACATCGGGCACCGCGCCAAGGCCGAGTTCAAGTCCCCGCGCGAGATGCGCGGCGATCCCTGGCTGGGCTACGAGATGTTCGCACCCATGCTGCTTTTCGAGCGCGAGAAATTCTTCGACTTTGTGCAAGCCGCCCTGCGCGCGGGCAACGAGTTCGAAGGCCCCGAGATGACCCTGCAGCGCTGCCGCAAACTGTATAACCACGGACGCCAGATCTGGATCGACCTGAGCGACGTGGGCGAGAAATCGGGCCCCACGGAAGTGGCGCAATTCTTCAAGTCGTTATTCCACGCCGCCAACGTGGTGGCCGAGTTGAGCGGGCCGCCCATCCAGGAACGGCGCCTGCTGCTGGATCTTCCTGCGCGGGCCGAGGCTGCCGAACGTCCCAACCTGACGGCGGGCTTCTTCGGCCTGATCGGCGCGAGCGGTCTGGACTCAGAGACCATCTCCGCCTGGCTACCCGCCTGGAAGGAGGCCTTCGTGGCCGCCAGCGGCAATGCCAAGGTGGATGGCCGCATCCACACAGCGCGCATGAACTATTACGAGAAAGCCATCCGCGCCATGCTTGAGAGCGACCACCCCAGCGCGGCGCTCTGGCCGCTGATGCAGACCTGGTCCCTGGCGGCCAAGGTCCTGCCCGAGGAACAGGTCGGCCCGTGGCGCGAGGCCTGCTCCACGCTGGGGCTGGCGGGCACGGGATTCGTCGAACGCGTGGAAGGGCTCGACCACTACCTCGACGAACTCGATATTCTGCTGGATGAACTCGCCGCCGCCAACGGGTTGGAGACTTCCACTTCGATTTAACAAATCAAATCCCATACAAAAAAGAGGCCGTCTCGTTTGAGACGGCCTCTTTTTTCATTCATCATCGCCCACGCCCAGGTCGGGCAGCGCGGACTCGATCTCCTCGGGGCTTTGGCCCGACTCGAGACGGTCCACTACGTCGTTGAACTCGGCGGGCAGGTCCGCGCCCATCTGACTGCCCATCTTACGCATCATCGAACCGAGCGCCTGAGGGTCATCCTCCAAACCATCAAGACCGGCGAAATCATCGGCCATGCTTTCCATGCGGCTCTCGTCCGACTTGAGGACACGGACACGGTTGAGGCGGCGCTTCACGTCGGCGCTGCCGCACAGGGGACAGGTCACTTTTTTGACGCCGTATTCGCTGTAGGTCAGGAACACGTCGAAGCGTTGGCGGCAGGCGGGGCAGACATAATCGTAGGTGGGCATATACCCATTTTAACGGAATCCGGCCGCAGGGCGGAAGAGGGAGAGTCCATTTGGTACAATATCCGCATGACTTCCGATCCCGACTTCGACATTTTCCATCCCACTCCCCTGCTCATCGTCATCTCGGGCCCTTCGGGCGCGGGCAAGGACACGGTCGTGCAACTCATGAAGGAGCGCGGGCTGCCGTTCCACTTCGTGGTCACCGCCACTACGCGGCCCCGCCGCGCGAATGAGGTGGACGGCAAGGATTACTTCTTCGTCTCGAAGGAGGAATTCGCGCGCATGATCGAGCAGAACGAGTTGATCGAGTACGCCATCGTGTACGGCGATTACAAGGGCATCCCCAAGTCGCAAGTGCGCGAGGCCCTGGCCAGCGGCAAGGACGTGGTCATGCGGGTGGACGTGCAGGGCGCCGAGACGGTCCGCAAGCTGGCGCCCGAGGCGCTGCTGATCTTCATCACCACCGAGAATGGCGAGGAACTGGAACGCCGTCTGCGCGAGCGCAAGACCGAAACGCCCGCCGAATTGGCGCTGCGCATCGCCACAGCCCGCAAGGAATTGAAGCGTGTCGAGGCCTTCGACTACATCGTCATCAACAGCGACGACCGCCAGGATGAAACCGTGGAAATGGTCAAGGCGATCATCGACGCTGAGCATCATCGCGTCAAACCGCGCAAGGTGACCCTATGAACCAGACTCCCTCCACCCCACCCCTGGACCCTCAGCCTGTCCCGCCTCCCCGGGCGGTCCGCATCCCGCTGCCAGTCTCCGTCCCCTACGTGACCTACACGATCATCGGCGTGACAGCCGTGGTCTACGTACTGCAACTGCTCAGCGTGGCGATGTGGGGCAGCCCGATCCAGGGCATGGACTATCTCGAACTCTACGGAGCGCGCATCAATGAACTCATCCGCGCGGGCGAAGTGTGGCGCTTCTTCACGCCTGCCCTGCTGCACGCCTCCCCTTCGCACATCCTGTTCAACATGTACGCGCTGTTCACGTTCGGCTCGGGCCTGGAGCGTCACTTCGGCCACGGGCGTTTCCTGCTGCTGTATGGGATGGGCGCGTTTGCGGGCAACGTCTTCTCGTTCCTGATGATGGGCGACAGCAGCTTCTCGGTCGGCGCCTCGACGGCGGTCTTCGGGCTGATCGGCGCGGAAGGCATCTTCCTGTACCAGAATAGAAAGCTGTTCGGAGAGCAGATCCGCGGCGCGATCAACAACATCATCTTCGTAGTGGTCCTGAACCTTTTCATCGGCCTGATCCCGGGCGTCGACCTGTGGGGGCATATCGGCGGACTGTTCGGCGGGTTGATCTTCACCTGGTTCGGCGGCCCGAACTGGAAGGTGGAGGGAATTTTTCCATCCTTCCAATTGGTGGATGAACGCGAGTCGCGCGACGTACTGTTGGCCGCCCTGGCGGTGCTGGTCCCATTCGTGGGGCTGGC
>CAZGFR010000020.1:8340-11483 GCA_964524485.1 uncultured Anaerolineaceae bacterium
CCCCACTCCGCCATGGGCGGCTGTGCGCCCAGGCCAAGGAACGAGAGCGCAGCAGCGTCGAGGATGGCGGTGGCAATGCCGAGCGTGCCCTGCACGATCAACGGGGTCAGCGCATTGGGCAGGATGCGGCGGAACAGGATCTGGACCGTGTTCCCGCCCAGCGCCCGCGTGGCCGAGACGTAGTCCATCTCGCGCACCGAAAGCACCGAGGCGCGCACCACGCGTGCATAGGCTGGAATGGACACAATGCCGATGGCCAGCAGGGCGTTCGTCAGACCGGGGCCAAGCACGGTCACGATGGCAATGGCCAGCAGCAGAGAGGGGAACGCCAGGAGCACGTCCATGGTGCGCATGATCAGGTTATCGATCCAACCGCCGAAGTAGCCGCCCAGCGCGCCGAGGACAGTCCCGATCACAATGGCAAAGGTGACCGTCGAAAGGCCGATCCACAAGCTGACACGCGCGCCGTACAGCAGGCGGCTGAATTCATCACGGATGTTGCCATCCGTGCCGAGGATGTGCTGGGGCTGGTCGGCGGGGCAGCCAAACATATGGATGCAGGGGGCGGAGCGCCGGTCCAGGCTCTGGGGCGGGTTGGCATCCAGCATCGAAAGGGTCGGGTCATACGGGGCCAGGATGGGAGCCGTTAAAGCGATCAGGATCAGAATCCCAAGGATGACCATGCCCAGGATGGCCGACTTGCGCTTGAAGAGTCGCCGCCAGGTGATCTGCCACAGGCTGACCGAGCGCAGGGACAGTCCCTCGGCGTCGAGTTTTGCGATTTTCGCGGGTTCAGCAGTCATGGCAGGTCCTTAATCGAGGCGGATGCGCGGGTCGAGGTATGCGTACGAAATGTCCACAAGCAGGTTGAGGACCACGAAGAAGACGGCGATGACCACGGTGAAGGCTTGCACGATACCGTAGTCGCGGGCGGTGATGGCGTCATACAGGATGCGTCCCACCCCCGAGAGATTGAAGACTGTTTCGGTCAACACCGCGCCGCCGAGCAGGCCGCCCAGCGACAGGCCAATGACCGTCACCAGCGGCAAGAGGGCATTGCGGAATGCGTGCTTCATGATGACCACGTTACGCGTCAGACCTTTGGCGCGGGCCGTGCGGATGTAGTCCTGGCCAAGCACCTCCAGCATGGCCGAGCGCGCCATACGGGCGATCAACGCCATCGGGATGGTACCCAGGGCAACCGAAGGCAGGATCAGGTGCTTGATCGCGTCGCCCAGGGTCTCCCAGTTGGCGGAGAGGACCGAGTTGAGAATGTTCATGCGGCCGATGAAGTCTGCCAGGTTGAAGAAGAATCCACTCGACCCAGGGGACAAGCCCCAGACCTCGTAGAAGGGCGTGGTCAACACCCCAGGCGAGAGGCGGCCGGAAGGTGGCAATTGGAAGGGGGTGTCCTTGAGGGTCAGCGCAAAGATATATGCCAGCATCAGTCCCAGCCAGAAGACCGGCATGGAGACACCGATGTTGGCCCACAACATGGTCAGCACGTCCAACCAGGAGTTGTGGCGTACCGCCGAGATCACCCCCAATGGAATGCCGACCAGGATGCTGACAAGCAGGGCCGAGAAAGCGAGTTCCACCGTGATGGGCAGACGTTCCATCAACAGGTCGGTGACCGGCTTGGAGAAGCGGAAGGAGCGTCCAAAGTCACCATGCACGATCTCGTTGACATACACCCCGAACTGGATCGGGATGGGCTTGTCCAGCCCATGCCGCTTGATGAATTCGTTGCACACTGCGTCCGTGGCCTTTTCACCGAGCATGGCACGGCACGGGTCGCCAGGAATGAGGCGGCTGAGCGCAAATGTGGCAAATAATATTCCGAACAAGACCGGAATGCTGAGCAGGAGGCGTCGCAGGATGTATGTGGTCATGGTATTTTGGGGAGACCCCCGGTGGGATGGCTCCTACCGGGGGTCTTATCATCGTTCGGACCGGGCTTACTGGGCCGGGGCGTTCAGGAACGGGCCGAAGAGGCCGCTCCAGTACGAGAAGGCGCCGGTATTGCCGGTGTGCAGCGGGTTGGCCGCGTCCCATTGCAGGGCGAGCGAGGCCACCACGTCAGCGGCATCCAGGGTGAAGCCGTTGTGGAACTTGACGCCCTTGCGGAGCGTGAAGGTCCAGGTCATCAGGTCGTCGCTAGCGGTGTAAGACTCGGCCAGGACGGGCTCGACCTCGGTGCCGGCGATCTTATAGCCGAGCAGGGACTGGGTCACCTGTTCGCAGGCGCGCAGGGATTCGCCGTCGGTCTCATCCGCGCAGTACAGCGAGATGGGTTCGGCGTTCTGCATCCACACGAAGGTATCGGTGCCGTTGGACATCACCGAGAAGTTCTCGTTGCCGAGCGGGCTGGAATGAGCGCCTTCCACGGAGGCCTTGTAAGCCACCGCAGAGCCGCCGTGGGCCACAGGGATCATCGGAACATGCTTCTTGATGAGGTTATTGGTCTCCTCATAGAAGGGAGCGCGTTCTGCATCAGTGGCGCGCTGGGCGCCGTTCTCGATGGCGGTCACGAGGTCATCATACTTGGTGCCAAACTGCTTAGACGAGCCAGCGCCGAAGTGATAACCGACGAAGTTGGTCATGTCAGGATAATCCGCACCCCAGCCCAGCAGGTGCAGGCCGTCGAGCGAGCCGGAGTCGGCCGCATCGAGGAAGGCGCCGGATTCCATGACGTCGATCTCAACTGTCACGCCCAGGTTTTCCTTCAACTGGGCCTGGATGTCCTGGGCCACCACATTCGGGTCAGGCAGGTAGCCTCGGACCACGTCGCGGTAGTGCAACTTGATGGTCGGGAAGGGCTTGTCGGGACCGTAACCAGCCTGTTCGAGCAAGGCCTTGGCGGCCTCGGGGTTGAAGTCGTACCACTTCTCGCCGGTGCACGCGTTCGGGATGGCGCAGGGGGTGAAGTAGTCGGCAACTTCGGAGCCGGCCGGGTAGAAGTTGTCGACGATGCGCTTGCGGTCGATGGCCTGGGCAAAGGCCTGGCGGACCAGTTCATTGTCGAACGGAGCGAAGGCATTGTTCATGCCGATGTACATGATGTTCAGGGCCGGGCGGGTGATCAACTTGAGGTTGGAGTCGCCCTCGACGGTCTTGAAATCATCCGGGCCGACGTTGTCGAT
>CAZGFR010000020.1:11583-26592 GCA_964524485.1 uncultured Anaerolineaceae bacterium
GAAGGCGATCTTCGAGGGGAAGGCCGGGTCAGGCGTGCAGAGCGTGATCTTGACGGTGAGTTCGTCCACCGCTTCAATGGACTTGATCTCGCCACCGTAGTCGCAGTTCGGGGCCTCGACCTTGGTGGGAGCGAAAGCCTCTTCCTTCAGGCCTTCGGTCTGGACGGCGGGCTTGGCGCCGCCGCCACAGGCGGTCAGCAGCAGGCTGGCCAGGACGACCAGCGTAAGCAAAACAGAGACTTGGCGTTTCACAGGGTTCTCCTCCGGAGAATAGGGTTGGATTTGGCTACGAACAAGGGAAGACGGGGAAAATGGAAAGTATAAGAGGCGGCCGACCTCCTTCTGAGTAGGTTAACAAATTATACAGCAAAAACTGTCAATAGACCGGCAGGGGCAGGCCGAATCCGTTAAGACGTACCGTGGACGGGTCGGCGGGCCACAGGCCGGGCACTTTCGCGCCGCAATGTGGACAGGCGCCTTCAGCTGTGATATGGTATTCACGGATGACATATCCGCGCCGCTTCACCAGAACTCTGGAGCAATTCGGGCAGGCTGTGTCCTCGTACTCCCCCACGCGCCCGGGCAGGTTGCCCGCGTAGACAAAACGCAGCCCGGCCTCGCGCCCGATGTCGGCGGCGCGCTGGAGGGTGACCGAGTCGGTGTTGGCGGGGTCGGTCATCTTGTAATCCTTGTGGAAGGCGGTCACGTGCCAGGGGATGTCGGGCGAGAGTCCCGCCAGGAAACGGGCCGCTTCCCACAGGTCCGCGTTGGAGTCGTTGAAGCCGGGCACCACCAGCGTGACCACTTCCACCCACAATCCCAGCTCGCGCGCGCGGCGGATACCATCTAGTGTGTTCTTGAGCACCCCGCCCAGGGACCGGTACTTTTTGTCGTCCATGCACTTCAGGTCCACCTTGTAGGCGTCGAGATATGGATGCAGGTATTCCATGGCTTCGGGTGTGTTATTGCCGTTCGAGACGTAGGCGCACTTCAGTCCCGCGGACCTGGCTTCCTTGAAGATCGCCACGGCCCACTCGCTGGTGATGAGCGGCTCGTTGTAGGAAGACACCACCACCGACGCGCCCGTCCGTTGGGCGGCCTGCGTTACCTGCCCGGGAGAAATACGGCGGATGTAATCGACCGCCCCGTCCGAAGCCGGGTCACGCAGCGCCTGCGAGGTGAACCAGTTTTGGCAATAGCCGCAATGAAAATCGCAGCCGAGCATGCCGAAGGTCAATGCGTTCGAACCGGGCAGCACGTGATTGAAGGGTTTCTTTTCGATGGGATCGCTCTGCAGGGCCGCCACGTACCCGAACGGCACACGCAGTTTCCCGCCCTGGTTGAAGCGCACCTGACAGATGCCGCGTTTGCCCGGGCGGATCAGGCAGCGATGTCCGCAGGCCAGGCAGCGCACCGCGTCGTCAGCCTCGGACGCAAACAATTCCCCTTCGACCGTTAAAGAATCTAGAATCTCAGCCGCAGAAGTCATATAATCAACCTATGCTTACCGTTGCCATTCAAGCCGGCGGACAATCCTCCCGCATGGGCCAGGACAAGGCCCTCAAGCCTTTTCTCGGACGTCCGCTCATCCAGCGCGTGGTCGAGCGCCTGCAACCGATCGCGGACGAGTTGATCGTGACGACCAACCGCCCCGCCGAATACGCCTTCTTGCGCCTGCCGCTCTTCATGGACCTCAAGCCGGGGCGCGGCGCCCTGGGCGGACTCCACACCGCCATCGCTTCCGCCAAGTCGCCGCTGGTGGCGGTGGCCGCCTGCGATATGCCCTTCGTCAGCGCTCCGCTGCTCGAAACGGCGGCCCGGCTTTTGGTCGAGGAAGACGTGGACGTGGTCATCCCGCGCTCGGGTGAAGGGCTGGAGCCGCTGCACGCCGTCTATCGCCGCGAGACCTGCCTGCCCGCCATCGAGGCTGCCATCGCAGCGGACCTGTGGAAGGTCATCGCCTGGTTTCCGCAGGTCAGGGTGCGCGAGATGGAGGCGGACGACGAGCGCGCCTTCTGGAACGTCAACACGCCCGAGGAGTTCGCCGAGGCCGAACGGCTGGCTACCGGATGATCAATACCGGGCAGGGGGCGTACGTCACCACTTTCTGGCTGGTGCTGCCCAAGAGCGCACCTGCGATGCGTCCCAGCCCGCGCGAGCCCATCACGATCACATCGCTGCCGCGCGTGGTCGCCACACTGATGATGGCTTCGGCCGGTGAGCCTTCGATCAACTCGGTGTGGATCTCGGCCGGCGTCTGCCCCACCGCCTTGACCGCGGCTTCGAGAATGGCATTCGCCTGGGTCAGGCGCGTGTCGATGGCCTGCTGCAGGTTGGGTTCGCCCAAATAGGGAGGAATCGGTTCGTACGCGACGACGACACGGATGCGCTGGGAGTTCATGGCGCGGCTCAAGTCACCGGCGGTCTGGGCGGCGCGCAGCCCATGCTCCGAGCCATCCACTGCGAGTAGAATCTTCTCGAACATCTTGGCCTCCTGATCAGTGGGGTACAATCTTAGTATAGTACAAATCCCTTCCCACGGAGCATGCTATGACCCTCGACCTCAACCTCATCCGCCAGCAATTCCCTTCGCTCGACCGCCCGGCTGTCTTCTTCGACAACCCCGGCGGGACTCAGATCGCCAAACCAAGCCTCGACCGCATCAACCGCTACCTGCTCGAATGCAACGCCAACCACGAGGGCCAGTTCGAGACCAGCCGCAAATCGGACGAGGTGCTGCACGACGCGCATGTTGCCATGGCCGATTTCCTCAACGCTGAGCGGCCGGAGGAGGTCATCTTCGGAAACAACATGACCACGCTCAGCCTGCACCTGTCCCGCTCCCTGGCGCGGACCCTGAATCCCGGCGACGAAATCGTGGTCACACGCATGGACCACGACGCCAACATCTCGCCCTGGATGCTGATCGCCGAGGACCGTGGCTGCAATCTGACCTGGGTGGATTTCGACGTGGAAGACGGCACGCTCAAAGTGGACGAGTTCGCCAAAGCCATGGAACGCAAGCCGAAGATCGCCGCCTTTGGCTATGCCTCGAATGCGCTGGGGACGATCAACCCGGTCCGCAAGCTGACCAAAATGGCAAAGGATGCGGGTGCATTGGTCTACATCGATGCGGTGCAATACGCTCCTCACGGTCCCATCGACGTGCAGGACATCGGCTGCGACTTTTTAGCGTGCAGCAGCTACAAGTTCTTCGGCCCGCATGCGGGCGCAGTGTACGGACGCTATGACCTGCTCGATGGGCTGAAGGCCTACAAGGTCCGCCCGGCGACGGACGAACTACCGGGCAAATTTGAGACCGGCACGCAGAATCACGAGGGCATCGCAGGTGTGCTGGGCGCGTTGGAATATTTCGAGTGGGTCGGGAATCACTTCGGTGACAAGAATCTCGAAGGTTTAAATGATCAATACAGCGGACGCAAACTGGTCTACAAGCAGGCCATGACCGCCATCCGCGCGTACGAATTCGAATTGTCACGGGCATTGATCGAGGCCATCCAGTCTGTGCCCGGGACACACATCTACGGCCTGACCGACATGAAACGCCTCGATGAGCGCGTGCCAACCGTCTCCTTTACGCTGGAGGGACGCGATCCCGCTGAAGTGGCCGCCAAACTCGGCGACGCGGGTTTCTACGTCTGGGACGGTCACTACTACGCCCTGGCCGTCGTCGAACGGCTGGGCCTGCTCGACAAGGGCGGCATGGTGCGCGTCGGCGCGGCGCATTACAACACGCTGGACGAGGTATCCCGCTTCCACGATGCGCTGGCAAAGATCGCGGCAAATGGTTGAAACGAAGAACTCCGAGTTGTCTCGGAGTTCTTTTTTTCGTGTAAAACTTACGGCTTGGTGATGACCAGGTTATCGAAGGCCACCTTGACGGTCTGTCCCGGCGTGTTGAGCGCCAGGTTGATGCTGGCCTCGCCCGCATCGAGAATGGTGCTGTCGGTGACAGTCTTGACCAGCTGGTCGTTGATGTAAACCGAGAAGGTCGTCCCAATGGCTTCGATGCGGACCGTATTCTTTACGCCGGGTTTGAGTTTAATGGCGCTGTTCGACTCGTTCTCCCACAGCGAAACCAGATCCTCGTAGTTGCCGGTCGGCCAGACTTCGCCATACGAGGTGGCATCGTTGTAGAAGATGAAGGCGTAGTGGCGGCCTGCAATGCCGTCGGCTTCGCGCAGAGAGAATTCGATGGAGAAGTCTCCGCTGGCCAGGGCATTCTCCAACACGGTCACGTCCATGCTGAGGATGAAATCCTTTTCCACGAAACCGGGGATGGAGGTCAGGACGATGTAGTAGTCCTGGCTGCCCGTGCAGGTCAGTACGTACCGGCCGTCCACGATCTCGCGCGTGGTCTGGCCGTATTCATCGGAGGTCGAGTCCAGGTCCCAGCCCTGGTCGTTGTTGCTGAAATCCTCGCGGAAGAGGGTGCCCGTATCCGCAGGCGGAATCTCTGCGGGGACGGCGGCCTGGGGGACGGCGGCCTTCGTCGCCGCAGGGTCAACAGCAGGAGCCGCGCCCGGCGTCACCGCGCTGCAGGCCAGCACGGTCAACAGGGCCAGGCCTGCGATCATGGAACGGATTGTGGATGGTTTGTTCATTTCTCCTCGAAATATCCCTGGGTTGGTTGGATAGGCAAAATGCCGTTTGTCTGCGCATTGTATCATGCGCGAAACATGACACGACCCGCGCCCGCAAGGATGGAATTCACTTATCCCTGCCCGCCAATCGTGCTATCGTAAGCCTGTCCGAATCTTGATTCACGGAGAGACTATGTTCCAAACTTTTGAACAAGCGCAAGGGTACATCGCCGCGCAGGGCATCCAGGTCATCGACCTGAAGTTCTGCGATCTATGGGGGCGCTGGCACCACCTCACCATCCCTGCCAGCCAGTTCGAACCCAAATTGATGGAGGACGGCATCGGCTTCGACGGTTCCTCCGTCGGGTTGAAATCGGTGAAGGCGGGCGACATGGTCCTCGTCCCGGACCTGGCCACGGCCTTCCTCGACCCCTTCTGGGAAACCGCCACCTTGAGCTTCATCTGCCGCACGCTCGAAGCCGACACGCACGAGGTCTTCGCCAACGATCCGCGCAACATCGCCATCCGCGCCGAGGAGTACATGAAGTCCACCGGTATCGCGGACGAGAGCCGCTGGGGTCCCGAGTTCGAGTTCTACATTTTCGACAGCGTCAGCTACGAGAACAGCGTCAACCGCGCCGGCTACATGGTGCAGAGCAACGAAGCCGACTGGAACAGCGGGGACGGCGGCCACGGGCATTACATCCCGCTGCACGGCGGCTATCACGCTATCCCACCCAAGGACCAACTCTACAAGATCCGTACGCGCATGACGGCCCACCTCGAACGCATGGGCGTGCCGGTCAAGTATCACCATCACGAGGTCGGCGGACCGGGACAATGCGAGATCGAGACGCCCATGATGGGACTCATCCAGGCGGGCGACGCCACCATGATCATCAAGTACGTCACCAAGCTGACCGCCCACGAGAACGGACAGACCGCCACCTTCATGCCCAAGCCGCTCTTCGGTGAGGCGGGCAGCGGCATGCACTTCCATCAACATCTCTTCAAGCAAAACAAGAACGTCTTTTACGATGCCAAGGGCTACGGCTGCCTGAGCCAAACGGCGCTGTATTACATCGGCGGCCTGCTCAAGCACGGACCCGCCGTCCTGGCGCTGACCAATCCCTCGACCAATTCCTATCGCCGCCTGGTGCCTGGCTACGAAGCCCCCGTCAACGCCTTCTTCTCGCTGGGCAATCGCAGCGCCGCGGTACGCATCCCCAAGTACGCCACCCAACCCGACACCGCCCGCATGGAATTCCGCCCGCCCGACGCCGCAGGCAACGTCTACCTGATGCTGGCCGCGCAGTTGATGGCAGGCCTGGACGGGATCCAGAACAAGATCGACCCGACCGCCGAAGGCTTCGGACCCTTCGACGCCAACGTCTTCACCTGGACCGATGAGCAGCGCGCCAAGATCAAGCCGTTGCCTGCCTCCCTGAACGAAGCCCTCTCTGCCCTCGAAGCCGATCACGACTTCCTGACGGCGGGCGGCGTCTTCAGCGAGGAAATACTCAAACAATGGGTGGATTACAAACGCAACGCCGAATACTTTGCCGTGCGCAACCGTCCGCACCCCTACGAAATGAGCCTGTACTTCGACGTATAAACAAACGAGCGGACCCTGGTCAGGGGTCCGCTCTTCTCTCTCCTACCGATAAAGTTGATTCTGCCTACCGATAAAGTACCGATAATCTACACCCAGGCCTGTGAGGGAGGCTGGGATGTATTCCAGCTTCTTGCATGTGTGTATGATACCTGCTTTATGGGCGGAAGGCAAGTCATACCAGGGTACCAGATTTTTATTGTCTGTATTATCCGATTGAAAAAAGAACGGCGGCAGGTCTCAGCCTGCCGCCGTTTGCCGTAATGGATTTACTTCAAGGGCAGCGGCGTAGATGAACGCCGGCGGAACAGGTACACAGCGGTCTGAACGATCTCGACCACAGGCACGACGATCATCACGATCAGGAACGGGATCAGGATGAACTGCGAGAGCGGGTCCAGTTTCTCGGCCAGGTCGGCCAGCGTGGTGCCCGCCAGAGACTCGCCGCTGATCTTGAAGATGGCGGGGCCGATCAGCATGGCGTAGGCCACGGCAATGGAACCCAGTTTGAGCGCCAGGTTGACCAGGCGGGTGACAACATCCCATATGCCTTTGCGCAGCAGCCAGACGTCATGGCCGATCTGAAGGACCCACAGCAGATTGATCCACGGCATGTAGCGGAAGAAGGCTTCGGTCAGGACAGGGATGAAGGTCCACTGCCCGTCGCTGAAGAGCACGATGCCAACGTATTGCGGGTACAGGTTGAAGAGCGCCAGGAAGATGACTGTGAAGACGATCTCCGCCACCAGGTCAGACGTCTTGACCTGATCGGGGTCCTGTTCTTTCGCCAGGTCGGCGGGTTCCCACTTGTCGGTCAGGTCCTTCTGGTCGGAGAGGGGCAGCATACGTTCGAGGATGGCAAAGACCAGCACGATGTTGCCGAAGGCCATCAGCACCCCGCCGAACGAATCCGCGATCAACTTGCCCAGCGCTTCCACCAGGGCGGGCCCCGCCATCTCCATGCGCACGGCGTTGAAGCCGAAGCCCAACAAGCCGACCCCCAGCAGGACTGCAGCCACGATCTTGAGCACCATCTCGAAGATGGGGAACAGGCGCGGGCCGATCAGATACTGGACCGCCCCATAGGATTCGGCCACTTTGCGCGGTGCGCCGTATTCCTCGAGCAGCTGCAGGGTCAACGCCTCGCGGTCGGCATTGGGAGCCTGGGCGCGTTCTTCGAGCATGTCCTCCAGCGTCGAGCGGATCTCGGCTTCGATGTCGGAGCGGTTCCTGGAGGGCAGGTATTTGCCCACTTCAGCGGCATATCTTTCGATCAGGTTCATGAGGTTTTTCCTTTCTATGATAATAATTTCTGCATCGACTCGGTCATGGCCGACCATTCTTTTTTCAACTGCGCCAGCACTTCACGTCCCTGCGGACTGATGACGTAGTAGCGGCGCGGACGAGCCTCGTCCACGATCCGCCAATCGGACTGAAGCAGGCCCTGCGACTCGAGCCGCCGCAACAGCGGGTAGAGCGTGCTCTGGTCCACCTCCAGGCCCTGGTCGGAGAGGGCTTTCAACAGCGAGTAGCCGTATTCCTCTTTACCGAGCAGGCTGAGCACGGCGATGGAGATGATGCCGCGCCGCAGTTCGAATACCATGTTTTGGATCAGTTCATCGTTTTCCATGTTGTACCTTTGATTGCATTATACTGTATGCTATACAGTATGTCAAGATTAAAAATATCAGGCGCGAACCTGATCAAGGCTATCCCCCGCAGCCGAGGACTTGTACGATGCGCGCGTTTGCCAGCGGCAACACCACCCGATACCAATCAGGGCTGGCCAGGATGACATCCAAGTTGAAACTCATGTCCTTACCACCCACATACAGATAGGAAATGTTCCCTTCACACAACTGGCCGTGGATCGAAGCCTGCCTGAAATCACTGAAGTGCGGGAAGGTCACGGCCACGCGCCCCGTCAGCGGGGTCACCCACAGGCCCGCATCCGTGCCTGCGCCGCGCAGGGTGGCCTGCCCCAGGCTGTAATCGGCGCTGGCGATCAGGATGCGCGCGTCGGCAGGCGTGTTCTGTTTCAGCCAGTCCATCGCGGCCATGTCGTCAGCGCCCGCCAGTTGGCAGCAGGGCGACGGCGCGAAGGAATACGCCGTCCACGCATGGACGGCAACCGCCGCCGCCAGCACAACCAGAATCCACTTGCGGGGAAGATGGGCCGCGCCCAGTCCGCCGGCGAAGGCCAGCGGCAGGCTGAGGACCATCTCGGTCAGCGGGCGGTCGAGCAGGGGGAACGCGGGCGGGATCAGCGTGAGGAACAATCCCAGCAGGAGGGCGAGCGCGGAACCCGCCGCCAGACGAGGGAACGTCCGTGCGGCCCGAACCGCCAACAGTCCAGAGAGCAGGGTGGGCAGATTCCCATACGCGCCCCACAGCGGACCGAGCGGCAGTCCCGCATAGGCGTTGAGGATCGTCCCCAGGTTGGATGTCCCATTCGCATCCCACAGTGGACCGAAATCCTGAATCCGCCAAACCAGCACGGCCAACACCCCCAGCCCCAATCCGATCCCCCAGCGCGGACGGCGCGTCACGGCCCACACGGCCAGGACGAGCGCGAACAGCACGGCCATGCGCGTGTGGACGAAGACCGTCAGCGGAGCGGCCAGCAGCGCCCATTTCCACTCGCCGACCACGACCAGCCCCAGCGCAAACTGAAAGACCAGCATCCCAAGCAGGGCGGGATACTTTCCCCAGTTGGCGGCATGAGCGGGGACGAACCAGCCGAAGCCCGCCAGCAGTACCGCGAACCAGGCCGCGGACTCCGAGCCCGTGGCGCGTTTGACGAAGAGATACATCGGAAAAGGCAGGGCCGCCACAACGACCTGTCCGAACACCATCATCGTCTGGGCCAGGTCCGCGCCGGTGAGAGCCGTGAAGCCCGCCAGGATCACATGATAGCCGAGGTGATAGTACGAGGAAGCGGGCCAATCCAGTGCGGGCTGAAGCAGGGATTGGATGATACGGTAGTGTTCGGCCGAGTCGAAGTAGGGCGGCAGGACGAGGTCAGCGGCGAACCCGATGCGCAGGAGCAGTACCAACAGGAAAGCCAGCGCAGGCCAGGCCGCCGCGGATTCGACCCGCCTCCACAGACTGCGTACCGCCCACCCGCCCGAGGCAAGCACCAGCGTCAATGCCAGGATGTTCACGAACGCGGAGGGCAAAACCATCCGCAACGGAAGCGCCAGCGCCGAAAGCAGCAAGGCGGGCAGCGGCCATCCACCCAACGCAAGGACGGCCAGTTCCTCGTCGGCGATGCGGCCTGACGCGCGCCGACGGAGCAAGGCGAAGACGAGCAGTCCACCCCAGGCCGCCCAGGCCAGCAACAACGACAGGGTCCCGCCGTGGCGGCCAAGGGAGTGCAGGATGCGCAGGAGCAGATCGTGGTTCATGGGGAATGAAAATCACCCCAGCGAGACCGCTGGGGTGCAAAGGTCAATTGGAATAACCGCCCGGCGTCTTGGTGGGGGTGGCGCGCGGCGGAGTCGTGGCCGGCGGCAGGGTCGGCGTAACAGTCGGATTTGAAGGGAAGCCCGGCGTGATGGACGTATCCGAGGGGAAGGTCGGTGTGAGCGTGACTTCGGGCGGCGGAGTGACCGTCCCGGGCGTGGGGGTCACGGTCTGTTGGACGGTGGTCGGCAGCGCGACCGCCGAGACGATCAACGTCCCCTGCGAGATGAGCGTGTCGCCCTGGATGGCGTACACCTCCACCGTGATGGGCTGACCGAGCGGAGCGCGGTTGCCCGTACAGGATACGCGGGTCGGCGCATCCTCCAAGGCCTGACATGAATACACGTTGACCGAGTCGTCGTAACGGGTCTTGAGATAGAACGCGGGATAGCCTTCGTAGGGCAGTTGGAAGTTGATGACCAGGCGGTTGAGGTTGTCGGCGCTGAAGGAGACCACGCACAACGCGTTCGGGTCGGCGTCACAGGAAGCCAGGTTCGCCACCACGGACAAGGGCCTGGTCTCGCGTTCGTTCAGATACCTGCCGATCAGCGTGGCCGCAAAAACGCACACCAGCAGGCCGACAATGCCCGCAGCGGCAAGGATGATGAGGAGTCGTTTCTTATCCATGTTCATTTGAGCATCGGCATTTTGATGCCGTGACGTTTGGCCGCTTCGACAGCGATCTCGTAGCCCGCATCCGCATGACGGACGACGCCCATGCCCGGGTCGGTGGTCAGGACGCGCTCGAGGCGGGCAGCCGCTTCGGGCGTGCCATCGGCCACGATGACCTGTCCCGCATGCTGCGAATATCCCATGCCCACGCCGCCGCCGTGGTGGAACGACACCCAGGTCGCGCCGCCCACGGCGTTGATCAGCGCGTTGAGGATGGCCCAGTCGGAGATGGCGTCCGAGCCGTCCTTCATGGCTTCGGTCTCGCGGTTGGGCGAAGCGACCGAACCCGAGTCGAGGTGGTCGCGGCCAATCACGATCGGCGCCTTGACCTTGCCCGTGGCAACCAGTTCATTGAATTTCAGTCCAGCCTTGGCGCGCTCGCCATATCCCAACCAGCAGATGCGGGCAGGCAACCCCTGGAACGGGACCTTCTCGCGCGCCATCTTCAGCCAACGCTTGAGATGTTCGTCCTCGGGGAAGAGTTCCATGATGGCCTGGTCGGTGGCGTAGATGTCTTCGGGGTCGCCCGAGAGCGCCACCCAGCGGAAGGGTCCCTTGCCTTCGCAGAACAGCGGGCGGATGTAGGCGGGCACAAAGCCAGGGAATTCAAAGGCATCGGTCACGCCGTGATTGTAGGCCTGCTGGCGGATGTTGTTGCCATAGTCGAACACTTCCGCGCCCGCACGCTGGAAGCCGAGCATGGCCTGCACGTGTTTGGCCATCGAGTCCATCGCCATCGCTTTGTATTTCGCGGGGTCCGATTTACGCAACTCGTTCGCGGCGGTGACGCTCAATCCGCTGGGGACATAGAACAATGCCTCGTGCGCCGAAGTCTGGTCGGTGACCACATCAGGGGTGACGCCGCGCTGGAGCAGCTCGCTGTACACGTCCGCCGCGTTGCCGATCAGCCCGATGGATTTCGGCGTCTGACGTTTGACGTTCTCCTCGACCAGCGTCATGGCCTCTTCGAGTGTGTCCACCACCAGGTCCACGTAGCCGATGGCGCGGCGGCGCTCGGCGCGTTCGGGGTCCACTTCCACGATCAGGCCGACGCCTTCGTTCATGGTGATGGAAAGCGGTTGGGCGCCGCCCATCCCGCCCAGGCCAGCCGTCAGCACGAACTTGCCCTTGAGCGAGTCCCACCCCTTGAGTTTGGACAGCGCGCCGAAGGTCTCGTACGTGCCCTGAAGGATGCCCTGCGTGCCGATGTAAATCCACGAACCTGCGGTCATCTGGCCATACATGATCAGACCTTTCCTGGCCAGCTCGTCGAAGTGCTCCCAGGTGGCCCAATGCGGGACCAGGTTCGAGTTGGCGATCAGCACCTTGGGCGCGTCGCGGTGACTCTTGAACACGACCACGGGCTTGCCCGACTGAACGAGCAGCGTCTCATCGTCTTCGAGGTTCTTGAGCGACTCGAGGATGGCGTCGAAGGCTTCCCACGAGCGGGCTGCCCTTCCGCGCCCGCCGTAGACGACCAGGTCATCGGGCTTCTCGGCCACTTCGGGGTCGAGATTGTTTTGGATCATGCGATAGGCGGCCTCGCTGAGCCAGGACTTGCAGGTGAGCTCGGTGCCCCTCGGGGCGCGAACGGGACGGGGTCCAGACATGGAAATCTCCTTGGTGGGTTCCTATTTTTCGAGCAAGAACAAGCGGTGGCGGCTGGGCCGCGCGCGGTTCGGGACGATCGGCTCGGAGCAGACCAGCCGCAATCCCAGCCCGCTGAACAGGCATTCCCATTCCCGCACGGTCTTGAAGTTGAATGGGAAAGCCATATCCTTCGAGATGGAGTAGTTGCCCGCCACATCCAGAGCCTTGAGCATCTGCCGTTCGAGCGGGTGACTGTAGATGTCCTCCAGCACCAGCAGGTGCCGTCTGGACACACGGGCGCATTCGCGGATGGCAACGGTGGGATCGTCGGTGTGGTGAAGGACGAACATCAGCGAGACGACGTCGAAGGTGTCGTCGGGGAAGGCCAACTGCTCGCCCGCACACACGCAAAAGCGGGGATGGTCCGCGCCGAGGTTCATCACATCCGTGCCGAAGGCCTGGATGGGCGAGCGATCCTCGATCAATCTGGAAACGCGCATCGAGCCGCAGCCGCAATCCAACAGGGTGGATGCGCCCGCCAGGTGACGGTGGATACCGCGCTCGATGCGGTTCGCGCGGTGGAACCAATGGAACGGCAAAGCCTGCGCCACCTGATTCCAGAGGGCGTGTCGAGGACTACGGTGAAACTGGGATGGCATGAAAAAAATTTCCTCTCGCCAATTATACGACGAGAGGAAACCTGGATTCGAAACGAAAGGGCTGCCTACTTGAGCAATTCGATACTGTCGATGATCTCATCGAAAATCGGCAGGACCGTCTCCCTGCGGCTGGAGGGACCGGCAAAGGTCAGGATATTCACCGCCGTTTCGGTCTTGACCACAATCATCTTCTCGTAGGCAGTCATCGTCTGCCCGGTCGGGGAGTTGACCTTCAACTCGATCTCGATATATCCGATCTCGACGCCGTTCGCATTCTTGGCGACACCCGACGTCAACACCTTGGCCGTGGGCAGGGCTGATTTGATCTGCTCGACATTCAGGTCGATGAAGAAGTCCAGCGGGAAGGCCAGGACAAGGTCATCTTTCTGCATGACGACATTCAGGTTCGTGAGCGCAGTCCCCTGCTGGGTTTCCTTGTTCTGGTTCATGGCCATCAGGCGCAAGGCGTCGGCATCCGCGAATTTCATGGCGCGCAGGGCCTTGGCCATGTCTGGGTTGGTGGCCTGCACCTTGTCCGCCATCTTCTGGAGGTCTTCCATCGTCGCTGGGAGGACCAGCCAGTCCTTCGAGATCTGGAATCTGTAGCCAGCATCATAGTCTGTGACCAGGACGCTGCCATCGGACTGCTCGGTCTTCTGGACTCCCGTAGGTAAAGGCGTAGGCGTGAGCGTGGCGGTGGGCGTCAGCGTGGGCGTGGGACTGGGGGTGATGCTGGGGGTAACCGTGGAGGTGGGCGTGGCGGTGGCGAACAGCGACATCAAGGGTCCACCCGCGCCGCAAGCCAGAGCCAGGAAAGACAGGACAGTCAAAATGAAAAGAATACGGGACCAGTTGCGTTTCATGAGTTACCTCCCAAAAGACGCGTCCCTGCCTCGCAGGCAAGGACGCGAATGGTGTTGCATTGTTTACACAGCGATCGAGTTCTGCCCGAGCGTGACCAACTGGGCAAAATTAGTGTTCTTCAAGCGGGCCACCAAATCGTTCTGGGCCTCGCACCAGACGGGACGCAGGGGGCATTCTTCGTCGAAGGTGCAGGTGCCTGTCTCGCCGACGCATTCGTTGAGCATGATCGGCCCGTCGATAGCCTCGATGACCTCGAGCAAAGTGATGTCCTTGGGCTCACGGGCCAGCGTCACCCCGCCGCGCGCACCGCGCGACGTGTGCAGCAACCCAGCGATGGAGAGTTGCGAGATGATCTTGGCAAGGAACGAAGGCGGGATGTGCTGCTCCTGAGCCACCTGGCTGGTGGCGGCGCGTTCTTCCTGCCCCAGGCGAGCCAGATACAACACGGCGCGCACAGCATAATCGGCTTGACGGGTAATTTGCATACCTACCTCTTTCGAAAACAGGTAATCTTGACCTAGTATAAACGATTTTATTGTGATGTCGCGCACAAATCAAGTGATGTAGGTCACGGAGAAAATGTGACCTTTTACTCCAAATTAGAATCCCCTCCTGCGCGGAGGGGATTCGTTTTTTGCCACAACTTAGTCGGTCAGGGTCAGGTTTCCGGCGCCGATCTTGACGATGATGGTCAGCGTGGGGCCGCTGCCTGCCTGGGTGTAGGTATCGCCGCTGCGGGTCCAGTTGGAACTGGTGTTGACGTCGCTCAAGCCGCCTTCCATGGTGACCACGGCATGCATGCCTTTGGGAACGCGCAGGGTCACATCGCTCAGGCCGCAGTCCACGGTGATGGTGGCATCGCGTTTCAGGTCGCCGTCGAAACCGAGGTCATAATTGCCCGCGCCGCCGTTGAAGATCATGGTGCCGAAGTTGGCATTGGCCAACCCCTTGATGGTCACGTCGGACGCGCCAGTCTCGTAGCGGAAGACGGTCATCTCGGTCTGGTTGGGCGCGGAGAAGTTTAGCTTGACCGTCGAAGCGCCGTCCTTGACCGTCAGGTTGGTGAGCGAGAGCCCGCCCAGTTCGAGGGTGCCGTCGTAGGCGCCCGCAGCCAGGGTCAGGGCCATCGGAGCGGAGCCCAGCTTCAGGTCCCAGGTGTTCTTGACGTTGTTGAGGGTGGGAACGCCCTTGAACTCGAACGGTCCCTGGCTGATCTTGACGTTGTTCCCATCCTGCTCGATCTTCGGCTTGAGATCGGGGAAGTTATAGGTGGCGGTGCCGCTCACCAGGTCCTCCGCGCCGGGCGCGAGGGTCAGGTCGCCCGCGCCGAAATTGATCTCGAGGTTCACCTCCCCAGAGGAGGGGGCGGTGACGCTGATCGAGTCGGTGACATCCGGGCCGGGCGTGGCGGTCTCGGGCAGATTGATGGTAAAACTGCAGGCCAGGCTGGCCAAAGCCAAAACGAGCATGGCGGAAATGATTTTGAATTTCATGGGAAATCTCCTTCTGTAAACCATACGCGAAGAAGGGACCTCGGTTGCAG